>JAKFFO010000097.1:0-2557 GCA_036675035.1 Oxalobacteraceae bacterium | reverse complement strand
ATTAAGCTCCGCTTGAACTTGAGCCCGTGTCTTGCTCGATACAAAACCGTCGCTTGGCACCGGATACTCCATACCCTGTGCAAACGTGGATCCGGTGGCAACCAACATAGCAGCGGCAATCATCAATTGTTTCGTGTTCATCTGTATATTTCCCAAAAATAGTTTCATCAAAAAAGTAACGCATTGGCTTCATCACATCAGCCACCGCTAATTGCGCCAGCAGCAGTACAGCACCCGCAGCGCAATTGCTGTCGGTACTGGCACGCGCCTCGCGATTTCATAAGAATCGATCGGCCCGCCAAACTGTGCTCGCCACGCCGGCAAAGCAAAGCCCGCCTGATCGTCGCCACCCACCGAGCGCAAGGCACCAAATGGCGGTCCATGGCAAGACGCGCAAGGCACGAAATCGTGTCGGGCGATCTGCTGGTCTTGTGCCTGATACGAACGCACCTCGGGCTGAGCAGCATTCGCTTGTGCAGGACCGATCCACGCCACCCCGAGCAGCACCGCTGAACGTCCCACGCGAAGCGTGATGTGCCGAAACGACAAAAGCGTATCGAGTAGTTTCATCAGGATTCAAACCATACTCAATGACGCGATCGGCTGCGTTTGCCTCCGCAACTGACGCCGGCGCAACAGGAGATACACAGCTGGCACCACAAACATTGACAATAGCGGCGCGGTGATCATGCCGCCGACCATCGGTGCGGCGATGCGTTGCATCACTTCCGAGCCGGTGCCGGTGCCATACATGATGGGCACCAGACCGGCGATGATCACCGCCACTGTCATTGCCTTCGGGCGCACGCGCAGCACCGCACCTTCACGGATCGCATCGAGTAAATCGCCCTCACTGGTTTTGCCGATGGCGATGCGCGCTTCCCACGCCTGCTTCAGGTACAGCAGCATGATCACGCCGAATTCCGCCGATACGCCGGCCAGCGCGATGAAGCCGACGCCACCAGCGACCGATAGATTGTGGTCGAGCAGCCATAGCAGCCAGATACCGCCCGCCAGTGCGAACGGCAGCGTCGCCATGATCAGCGTCGCCTCGTCGAAGCGGCCGAACGTCAGATACAGCAGCACAAAGATGATCAGCAGCGTCGCCGGCACCACCACCTTGAGCTTGGCGGCGGCGCGCTCCATGAATTCGAACTGACCGGACCAGGAAATCGAATAGCCTGCGGGCAGCTTCACGTCGGCAGCAACCACCTGTTGCATCTCTTTGACCGCGGAACTGAGATCCCGGTCGCGGATATCGACATAGACCCAGCCCGACAGCCGTGCATTTTCACTCTTGAGCATGGGAGGACCATCATTGATGCGGATCTCAGCCACATCGCCCAGGCGAATCTGCGCGCCACGTTCAGTCAATACCGACAGCTGGCGCAGCTTTTCGATCGAGTCGCGCACTTCGCGCGGATAACGCACATTGATCGGAAACCGCTGTAGTCCTTCGATGGTTTCACCGATGTTGTCGCCGCCGATGGCGGCTGACACGACGCTTTGTACGTCAGCGATGTTGAGTCCATAACGCGCGTCCGCGTCGCGGGCGATATTGACATCGACATAGCGCCCGCCGGTCAGCCGCTCGGCCAATGCCGAAGAAACGCCCGGTACGCTTTTGACGGCCTGTTCGATCTCGCCAGTGATGCGGTCGATTTCCTTCAGGCTTGCGCCTGCGACCTTGATGCCGACCGGGCTCTTGATGCCGGTGGCGAGCATGTCGATCCGGTTGCGAATCGGCGGCACCCAGATGTTGGACAGGCCCGGCACCTTGACCACACGGTCGAGTTCTTCGACCAGCTTGGCCGGCGTCATGCCGGGCCGCCATTGATCGCGCGGCTTGAACTGGATCGTGGTTTCGAACATTTCCAGCGGTGCCGGATCGGTCGCGGTTTCGGCGCGGCCGGCCTTGCCGAACACGGTATCGACTTCAGGAACGGTCTTGATCAGACGGTCGGTTTGCTGCAGCAGTTGCGATACCTTGCCGATCGACAGGCCCGGCAATGCGGTCGGCATGTACAACAGGTCGCCCTCATCCATCGGCGGCATGAATTCGCCGCCGAGGCGGCTCATCGGCCACAAGGTCACCGCTGCGAGCAATGCCGCGACCAGCAGCGTGGTCTTGGGAAAACGCAGCACGCCTCCCAGCAATGGCCGATAGACCGCAATCAGAAAACGATTGAGCGGATTCTTTTGTTCTTCTGGAATGCGTCCCCGGATCAGATAACCCATCAGTACCGGGATCAATGTCACCGCCAGGCCGGCCGCCGCGGCCATTGCATAGGTCTTGGTAAAGGCCAGCGGCGAGAACAGCCGCCCTTCCTGTGCCTCCAGCGTAAAGACCGGAATGAACGACAGCACGATGATCAATAGCGAGAAAAACAGCGCCGGCCCGACCTCGGCTGCAGCATTCCCGATCACGCGCCAATGATTTTCTCCTTTCAGTTTCTCGCCTGGATTGGCATGGTTCCAATTCTCGATATTCTTGTGCGCATTTTCGATCATCACCACCGCCGCATCGACCATTGCACCGATCGCAATCGCGATGCCC
>JAKFFO010000102.1:0-2572 GCA_036675035.1 Oxalobacteraceae bacterium | reverse complement strand
GGGACGGTGATCGTAACCGCGGGTGAGGGCGGTGAGCGAGTGCCGCTCGGAATCATTACCGATCGCGACATCGTGCTTGAGATGGTTGCGCTCAGGCTGGATGTGTCGGTGTTCAAGGCCGGCGATGTGATGAGCGCTCCAGTGGTCACCGTGCGCGACAACGAAGGAATCATTGAAGCCTTGCGCTTGATGCGATCGAACAATATTCGCCGCCTGCCGGTCGTGACCGGCACCGGAGCGCTTTACGGAATCGTCACCGCCGATGACGTGCTGAATCTGTTGGCGATGGAACTGTCGCTGATGACTGGCGCCATCGCCGATCAGCCTGGAGCCGAGCGCCGCTTGCGAAAGGGCGGATATGGCGACGAAGGCGCTCAATCGGTGAGATTGCAATAATCTCGTATCCTAAGAGCAATTTAATCAAATACCGATCCGGCTATTCCGGTACTTCGAATACTTCCGGTGAAGGATGGCGATGCGTTCGCAGGCCAGGCGAGGCCGATCAATATAACCTCTACTTCCGCTGCGAGCTCATACCGATCTGTTGACCATCATTAACCGGATTTTTTCGATAGCGCGCGATGGTGCCAATCCCTTCGGGCAGACTTCGGTACAGTTCATGATGGTGCGGCAACGGAACAGCCGATACGCATCATTCAAATCGTCGAGCCGGTCGTCGGTCGCCCGGTCGCGGCTGTCGGCAATGAACCGGTAGGCCTGCAACAGGCCCGCGGGACCGACGAATTTATCCGGATTCCACCAGAATGACGGACACTGGCTGGAACAGCAGGCACACAGGATGCACTCGTACAATCCGTCGAGTTCTTCGCGATCCTGCGGCGTCTGCAATCGTTCTTTCTCCGGCGGCATTTCGTCGTTGATGAGAAACGGCTTGATCGAATGGTATTGCTTGTAGAACTGCGTCATGTCGACCACCAGGTCCCGGATCACCGGAAAGCTCGGCAGCGGGCGCAATATCACCGATTCCTTCAGGCTCCGCACCGGCGTGATACATGCCAGCCCATTGCGGCCATTGATGTTGATTGCATCGGAACCGCATACGCCTTCCCGGCAGGACTTCCTGATGGTCAGCGAATCGTCGTCCAGCTTGATCCGCAGGATCGCGTCGAGAAGCATGTGATCGGTCGGTTCCAGCGCGACATCGTAGTCCTGCATGTACGGCTTCGCATCGGCATCCGGATCGAAGCGATAGATTGAAAATTTCATGCCTGCATCCTATTCTGCGGTCGAATCCGAAGGGTCCGGATCTTCCGGCGGGTAAATGATGGTGAGGCCGTCGGCGCGGGCCCATCGCGTCAGCACATGCAGCTTTCGTCCCTTGGCACTGATGATGTCTTCGGCCCGTACGCCACGCACCGTCAGTGCATCCGCGACCAGTGACCGATGACAGCGCCACGGCACCGCCTCGGCGCACATCAATGCGCAGCGCTCGCGTGCAGCCAGCTCGGCCACACGATCGACATTGGCGGCAAACTCGGCGGTCTGCATGTAGTCCGCATATCCGCGGAAAGACGCATTGCGCCAGCCGCCATTGGGCGAATCCGGGCGTGCTCGGCGCAAGCCGCCGAGACCGGGCATATGCGTGTATTCGATGCCGGCTGCCCGCAACGATGCCGGCAACGCGTCGATGCCGAACTGCGGGTTATGCCGGGAGCGTGGAACGGTCCGCACGTCCAGCACATGGACGACTTCGTTGATTTTCAACAGGTCGACGAAAACATCGAGCGGCCGGTTCGAATGTCCAATGGTGCAGATGATCGGTTCATTGCTCGCGGATTCGGGTGTCATTCGGTTGTCGGCTCCTTCGCGAATGCGATAAATCAACCCGGCTGCAGCTCGGAATCCGCAGCGGGCAGCTTGGTCAGGACTGCGCCAGCATCAGTATCCGTAGCACCCACAGCGCGCAACCGGCCAGCACGAATGCCAGCACGGCAAGAACCGCGATGCGTAACTGCAGCGGCTTAACATAGTCCATCGCCACGTCGCGCAAACCGACCCATGCGTGCAACAGCAGCGCGACAAAAAACAGCGCGATCGCGACCAGTACCAATGGGCCGGCAACCCATGCGCGCCACGCGAGATAGGAATCGGGCGAATCGAAAGCAAAATGGAACAGTACGAAAAGAAGAAACAACAGCATGTAGACCGCGGTCAAACGCTGAATCAACCATGCGCGCAATCCGGACAGCGCTCTCTTCATAGCAACGCTCCTGCGCTTAACAACGCGATGATCACCGCACTGCAGTTGACAATCCATGCACTGGTGCGGGCAGCGTGCAAATGGGAGCCGATATCGATATCGCTGAGCAGATGGCGTATCCCGGCCAGAGAGTGATGCGCGAGCGCCCAGATGAACAGTACCGCGAGGAGCTTGAAGGCGATGCTCTCGAATATGCCGGCGACCCACGCATAGTCTTCTGAACTTCGCAGCGACCTTTGAAGCAGATAGATGGTGACGGGAATACCGAGTGCAAGCAATACACCGGTTATCCGGTGCGTGATCGATGTGACTGAACCGACCGGCATCTGGATCTGCGTCAGATTGAAAATG
>JAKFFO010000223.1:0-2630 GCA_036675035.1 Oxalobacteraceae bacterium | reverse complement strand
CAGGCACACCGTATTGCTGCCGGCGTCTGCATTCACGAATACATCGGTGTGCTGCGCGATCGCCGCCTTCTGCGCATATCGCAACATCGACAATACCTGGTCATGGTAACCGCGCGCTTCGAAGGTATCCTTCTGGAAGAATCGGGGGATCGCTGCCACGGCCAGTATGCCGACAATCATCATGACAACGATCAGCTCGACCAGAGTAAAGCCGGATTGTCGCATAAGCATTCAATCTTCTAGAGTCGGCTTTAGACAAAGCGGAAGAGACACTGAAATCAAAGGGTACTAAACATTCGACTCAGCGCATCCAAAACAGCGATTTATGCGAAACACTAACCTTAGATTCGCTACTAATCATTCAGACCATGACAATCGCAGTTCCCATCGCACAAGAAGTTTTTGCGCAATGGGCCCAAGCCTAACAAGATATTCGAAACGGCTTAACTGATTCCGATAACTTGCGCAGTTGCAGTTGATGTGCCTTTGGTAACGACACAACCAACCGTTGTATCTGCTGGAATAGCAGTCGTGTCGATCGTGTAGCCGGCAGGCAGAGCCCCGCCTTGAAGCAAGGTTCCGGCAGCGGTACAAGTAGCCACGGCTGCGGTATTTGCATTTAACGGATTTGCCTTTCTAGCAGCATAGTTAATCGCACTGGCTGAAGAAACCGCACCTGCAACGCCCTGCACCGCCGCTGCGTTCGCGTCAGCAGACAGATCAATAAACTTCGGCAAAGCCGTCGCAGCCAAAATACCCAGAATCACGATAACAACCACCAGTTCAATCAAGGTAAAACCGGCTTGAATACGTTTTTGCATTTTTGTCTCTCCTGAAAAATTACCTGCACAATGACCTGTTCTGGGCCATACCATTTTTAAATCGTTAGCAGCCCGTCGTGGCCAACACAATCGCTGGCGCGGTTGGTCCAGCGGTTGCTGCGCCATATCGAATCTGACAGTTCGGTGATGTGCCTCCCACGATGTCGATCAAAATCGGGTTGCCAGCCGTAACGACCAGCTGATCTGTTGTTGCATCCAATTGCGCCGCGCGGATAATTCCATTTACGCTTGCTGCCGGATACTGGTTCGTCATATCGACTGCCGCACCATCCATGTTGGTCGTTCCTGCCGTCGCAGTGCATGTGGACGGCGTCACCAAACCTGCCACATCCATCATGCAACTAGCCCGCGCCAGTGCCGCCGCAGACTTGATCGATCCATAAATCGCCTGCGCTTTCGCGACGCGCGCCTGCGTCTGCATATTGATATAACGCGGCAACGCGATAGCGGACAGGATTGCAATCACCGAAACCACGACAACCAGTTCGATGAGCGTAAAACCTGCTTGGCGATTCATTTGATCTTTTGGCTGCAAACCGGCCTCCTGTTCATTCATTTAATTCGACGTCGAATATTGACATATGTCAACGCTCAAGCGTTGTCGCACAGAAATTAATCACATTATGGGCAATTAAAATCTTGATTACCAGTGATTCAAGGAATGTATTTCTACTATGTATATGGGATACAACAGTCACGATTGGCTCCATTCCGGCTGCACTTCCCACTTGTAAGGACTTAGCAGCAGCAACGTCAGTCCTTCAACCCGCCGCGTGCCATTGCCATTGGCGACCGCAACTGCGCTGATTCGATAACGTATCGAACTGTTTCCTGGTACCTGTGGTTCGAAAAACTGCCGATGCAACGGTGCATAAACGACTTCTCGCCGCGCGCTATCGAAATACCAGTTGCCGGCCACGGCAGCGTCCTGACCGGAATCGGAACGCTCTCCGAGGTAATTCGGCGGCGGCGTTTCAAGCCAGGTCATCGGGTTTTCCTGCAGAAGGCGGTCGATTTCATGCATTCGGTCGGTCATCATCAAATCGGCGACCCGCAATCGCAATCCGGTCTGGATATTCCGGGCCGTGACCTCCATCGCGGTTTTTTCCGCATACTCTTGATAACGCAGCATGCGCTCGGACAAAACCATACCCAGTAGCGCGACAATCGTTATACCGACAACCACTTCCAGCAAGCTGAATCCTGCATGGCGCCGCCTGGATCGGTTTCCCGGCATGCGGCCCATCGGTCCGTCATCCGCCGCATACATCATTTCGGAAGCGCCGCCTTGCCAAGATCCCAGATCGGCAGGAAAACGCCGAGTGCCAAAATCAATACCAGTATGCCAAGGCCCATGATCAGGATCGGTTCGATCTTGGACGAGAGCGTTTTCAGTTCATAATCGACTTCTCGCTCGTACATTCCTGCGACCTCATCCATCAGGCTGTCCAATTCACCGGTTTCTTCGCCTACGGCGATCATCTGCTGCACTACCGGAGTAAAAACGCCGGTGGTTACGGCGGTGCGCAGGATGCTCTCGCCGCGTTCCACGCCGTCGCGCATCTGTTCAATGCGGCTTGCAATATAGCTGTTGTCCACCGTCTGGGCTACGACGCTCAATCCCTGCACAATCGGCACGCCGCTTTTGCTGGATAACGCGAAACTGCGTGCGAAGCGTGCCATGGTCGCTTTCAACACGATGTCGCCGACGATCGGAAGGCGCAACTTGATACTGTCCCAGCGATATTTGCCGTTCGGCGTAGCGATATACATCCTGAATCCGACAAC
>JAKFFO010000109.1:0-15827 GCA_036675035.1 Oxalobacteraceae bacterium | reverse complement strand
ATGCGTGCGTTCCTTCACTCCCCTCTCCCGCAGACAGGAGATGGGGAGTGAAGCGCAGAGCCGCTATCCGTAACTCATTACCGTAATACACAACACCACATCCAGCTTCGCAAATCACGATGCTGGACCCACTATTTTTTAACAGACTGCGAAAACAACATGACCCAACAAAACACCCGCATCCTTCTCGCCGCGCGACCGGTCGGCCATCCGCGCGAAAGCGACTTCTCGATTGCGCACGATCCGATCCCCTCCCCATCGGAAAACCAGGTGCTGGTGCAGGTCCACATACTGTCCCTCGATCCTTACATGCGCGGCCGCATGAGCGATCGCGCATCGTATGCTGCGCCGGTCGCCATCGGTGCGGTGATGACCGGCGGCGCGGTCGGCAAGGTGATCGAAAGCCGCCATCCGGATTTCAAGCCGGGCGACTTCGTCGAAGGTCCGCTCGGCTGGCAGGCTTATGCGGTAGCCGACGGATCGACGCTGCGCAAGGTCGATCCTGCGCTGGCGCCGATCTCGACCGCGGTCGGCGTGCTCGGCATGCCCGGCATGACTGCCTATTTCGGCCTGCTCGATATCGGCCAGCCGAAAGCCGGTGAAACCGTCGTGGTATCAGGCGCGGCCGGTGCGGTCGGATCGCTGGTCGGACAGATCGCGAAGATCGTCGGCTGCCGTGTGGTCGGGATCGTGCGCGGCAATGAAAAAGCGCAATACCTGCGTGAACTCGGTTTTGACGCAGTGATCGACTACGAAAAAGGCTTGCCCTCGGCGAAGGAACTGTCGGATGCCTGCCCGAACGGCGTCGACGTGTATTTCGACAACGTCGGCGGCGAGCTTTCCGACCTGATCCTGCAACGCATCAACACGCGCGCGCGCATCGTCGTATGCGGACAAAGCTCCTTGTACAACCTGGAAACGACGCCGGTCGGACCGCGCATGCTGGGCCTGCTGATCGTCAAGCAGGCGCGCGCCGAAGGTTTCCTTGCGTATCAGTTCGCGGAACGCTGGCCGGACGGAATGAAGCAAATGGCTGCGTGGATTCGCGAAGGCAAGCTGCACTATCGCGAAGACGTAGTGCAGGGACTGGAAAATGCACCGAAGGCGTTCATCGATATGCTGCACGGACAGCATTCGGGAAAAAGACTGGTGCAGTTGGTTGCCTAACAGCCGGTATTCAACGCATCACGAGGAATCCCGACCTTGGTCCGGATGTACGGGATTGGGGTTCCTCGTTGGCATTGCCATTGGATCGACACACCTTCCCTTCGGCTGACGCAAATGCCAGCAACGATACTTTTCGCGGAAGAACGAAATACATTGTCAGAACCTATGTAAACAAGCTCGGCGTCGTCGGTAAAAAGCGTCGTGCCAATGCTGATCTTGGTATCCGGAAGTCCGTTCGTCCTCAGTAGGCCGCAGGCCGTACCTGCGAACGAACCGCATTGCGTACCACCACAGCCGTTCTTCCTGAGTAGCGAATCGTATCGAAGCATGTCGAAGGATTTCAAAGCGTTGCTAACGCTTCGCTTCCCAGGATGGACGGTTATTTCCTTCTTCTCTGAGAGTCCCATTTCACGCGGATCTTTACGCAATCGTCCCGGATTGAAGACCTGGTGGAAAAACGCTTGCTACCCGCCCGCACCATCGTCTTGCTCCTCTCCTAAGATATCGGATTCCGCCAGGATTTTGCCGTAATGGAATACCGTTTTTCCTTGGGCTACATCAATCCTAACAATGCTCGGAAACTTTACGCTCCTTGGCAGAGGCGACCTGCGATACATCAACCTGCTCGCCTCACCTTCCGCCCCGACGGCGCTCCGGCACAAAACATCATCCGGCCGGAATCGAATCATTTTAAAAATTGGAGAGAGACAAGATGAATAGAATCTGGCGTACGGCTTTATGTATTTTCGCGGGCAGCCTCGCGTTGTCCGGGTGCGGTGGCGGTTCCACAACGGCTTCATCGACGACGGCGGACGAACCGCGGATGGCCTCTTCCGCGGCGCTTGTCGCAGACGAGGGCACGCCATTGCCGGTCGTCACCGGTCCGATTGCCGCCACCGCCGATTCCTATCCGTTCGGCGCCGCCGATCACACGCTGGTGCCTGAAGACCTGAAAAAGCACGGTTACGTCGAAGAAGAATATCTTGCATCAGGCACCGCCAATGTCTATGACTGGCCGGCGCCCGGACCGGCCGTGGTTCGCACCGCGGACGCGCCTTACACCACGCGCGTGCTGATACGCCGCCCCGCCAACGGAAAAAAATTCAGCGGCAACGTGATCGTCGAAATGCTGAATCCGTCCAACCTGTTCGACCTGAATATCGGCTGGGGACTATCCGGCAAACTGTTCCTCGAGAACGGCGACGTCTGGGTCGGCATCACCAGCAAGCCGGTATCGATTGCTGCGCTCAAGAACTTCAATCCGCAACGCTATGCGGCATTGTCCATGGCCAATCCGCTTCCGCTGGACGATCCGCGGAACTGCCCCGCCAGCCAGATCAGCACGATTATCGCCGGCGACAGTTCGCGCACCACCGAGAACGGACTGATCTGGGACATCTACAGCCAGGTCGGAGCATGGCTCAAGAGCGATGCTTCCACCAATCCGCTCCGCGCCGGCGCGGGCTTCAATGTCGAGAAGCTGTACGGGTTCGGCTACTCGCAGACCGGCGGCTATATGTACACCTACATCAATGCGATTCATCCGCTTGACGTGCAAAGGAACGGCGCCCCGATTTACGATGCGTACGTGGTCGCGGTTGCCGGTGGCAATTTTGCCGGCATCAGCGCGATCAATCAATGCGCGACCAACCCGCCGCTGACCGACCCGCGCCGCCATTTCAGCAATGTCGGCGTGCCGATCATGCACATCATGTCGCAGTCCGACTACCTGTTCGGCATCCATTCGCGCCGCCCTGACAGTGACGTGCCGGGTGACCGCTTCCGGCATTACGAAATGACCGGCGCCGGCCATGCAACGCCGGAAGAACTGTACTCGGCCGCTGCTCCCGCCGATATCCTCGCCGCCGGCCGCAGCATACCGCCGATGTCCTGCAACGAAGGGCCGCGCAGCCGCTTCCCGTCCAGCATCCACTTCAATGCGCTGTTCGAGAATCTCGATCTGTGGGTACGCGAAGGGATCGCGCCGCCAAGCGCAAATCCGATCGAAGTGGTCAATGGCCAGCCTTTGACGGATGCGTTCGGCAACCTGCTCGGCGGCCTGCGTTCACCTTATGTGGACGTACCGACCAGCACCTGGAACGGCAGCTCGACCGGGGCCAGTTTCTGCTTCATCGCTGGCCACGAGATCCCATTCGACAGCGCGCGCCTGCATCAGCTGTATCCGAATCATGGCGACTATGTCACCAAGGTCGTTCAAAGCACCCGCCAGCTTGAATCGCAACGTTTCCTGACACCGCGCGATGCACGCGAAATCATCAAGGAGGCGGCGCAGTTCAAGGCGCCATAACCGTCAACGGCTGGCGATGCCGGAAGATCATTCCGGCATCGCCGTCGTGCGGTCCTCTTTACTGTCCTTCCCGGGAGCGTGAAGCCTGTATGCGTTCACGTTCCCGATTTTCGACCGCTTTATCGCGCGCATCCGATTGCCATCTGCCTGAGAGCTTCGCCTCTTTACCGCCGTCCTGTTCCTCTGCTTTACGCAACTATCCACACCGCTCCGATTCGGTTGTTCCCACTTCACGATATGATGCGTGCCTGAATTCAACAATTTGGCGGCATGTAGCTCACGCCCGCTCATCCTTGCATGACACAGACAGAACAGCTTGAACCTCGCCGTCCTCCGGCCTGGGCGATGATCATGACCGGCATGCTGGTCACGCTGGTGGCGATCGCATTCGGCCGATTGGCGTACGGGCTGATTCTTCCTTTCATGAGAACCGGGTTGGGTCTCAGCTATCAGCAGGCGGGCAATCTCGGGACCGCAAGCGCGCTCGGCTATTTTTGTTTCGTGATGCTGGCCGGCATGCTGGCGGCGCGCCGCGGCGGACGGGCCACGATCCTGCTCGGAACCAGCCTGATGACCATCGGCTTTGCCGGGTTAAGCGCCGCCGAAAACTACAGCCTGCTGCTGGCGCTGATGCTGTTGCTGGGCTTCGGTACCGCGTTTGCCTTCACGCCGGTCATCTCGCTGCTGGCTAGCTGGTTTCCGGCGCGCCGCGGCGCGGTAATCGGCACCACCAACAGCGGCATCGGTCTCGGCATGGTGCTCGCCGGTGCTTTGGTGCCGTATCTGAGCAGCGCGTATGAAGTTAACGGCTGGCGCATTACCTGGATGATATTCGCCGCTGTCGCCGCATCCACAACGCTTGCGGTGTTCGCATTCCTGCGCAACCCGCCCGTGCAGGGCGCATCGACCGTGCATGCGCGGGTGGTGCCCGGCCAGGTCTCGGTGTACAAGAACCGGCACGTCATCACGGTCGGATTGCTGTACGGCGTGGTTGGCCTGACCTACATCACCCAGGCGATCTTCATGTACAGCTTTGCGCTCGAATCCGGCGTTCCGGCGCTGACCGCCGGCCGCCTGACCGCCGTCCTGGGCGTGCTGTCGATCTTTGCCAGCCCGAGCTGGGGCTGGCTGTCGGATCGCTTCGGACGCGCGCCGACGCTGACCACCGCGGTATCGCTGACGCTGGTCGGCACGCTGATTCCGGTCATCTGGCCGACGCTGCCCGGCTTTGTGCTGCATTACGTGATCGTCGGCTGCACGGTGTCGGGCATGTTTACTTCGATACTGGCAGCGTCGAGCGAATCGGTACAGCCGCACCAGGCGCCGCTGGCAGTCAGCTTCGTCACGCTGTTTTATGCGGCGGGGCAGTTCATCGGGCCCGCCTTGTCGGGACTGATCATCGAGTACACCGGCGATTTCCGTCCGGCCTTTGCGATCAGTTGCCTGATCATGAGCGGCGGAATCTATCTGAGTTGGCAACTGCGCAAACTGGGAAAAGAACGACAGTCGGTTTAACGGCATCCCTTGAGCCCGCTTGCAAACTGTTCAAGACGACTTCGCAACACTCTTTAATAAATTTGAGGATTCGGTAACGTTACCCGGCATTAACAGGCTATGATTGTTTCTCCCAATCAACCAAAGCCGAATGCCGTCGTATGTCGAAGAATTTCCTGCTCGCTATTATTCTCGGCTACGCATCTGCGGCTTTTGCCCTGCCTTTCAGCTCCCAGCACGCGCTTGTCTTCGAAGAAGAATCCGGCAAGATTCTCTTGCAAAAAAATGCCAATCAGGTAGTTCCGATTGCGTCGCTGACCAAACTCATGACGGCGATGGTCGTGCTCGATGCCAAGCAGGATATGGACGAATTGATCAGCATCGACGAAACCGATGTCGATACGATCAAACACAGTTCGTCGCGCGTGCCGGTCGGCGCCGAATTGTCGCGCGAGACCATACTACAGCTGGCCCTGATGTCGTCGGATAATCGCGCAGCCGCTGCACTCGGCCGCACCTACCCCGGCGGGATCGAGGCGTTCACCGCCGCGGTGCAGAAAAAACTTGATACGCTGGAGATGCACGACACCTTCATTGCGGAGCCGACCGGGCTGTCGGCGAATAATCGTTCGACCGCGGTCGATCTGGTAAAAATGGTAACAGCCGCATCCTATTACCCGGCAATCGCGCGCATGACCACCGAAACCGGCGAGCTGGTCGAAATGAACGGCGAAATGGTTTCCTATCGAAACACGAACCGGCTGGTCGGGCAGAAGGATTGGGATATTTCAGTGTCCAAGACCGGGTTCACGCGCGAAGCCGGCCGTTGCCTGATCATGCGGATGCAACTGGCCGGACGCCATGTGATCGTGGTGCTGCTGAATGCGGGCGCCAATGCATCCAGGATGCTGGACGCGAAAAACATCCAGCACTACCTGAGCGGGCGAGCATCGTCGATCGTGACCGCTACCCGAACCAAGGCGCGCGCGGTCAAAGGCAAGAAAAGCAGGAACCGTGTAACGGTATCAAAAAGGCGCACCAGGATTCGCTAGAAATCGGCTTGGATAAACCCTCTGTACTGGTGGCGCTCAAAGCACCCGAAAAATTTCCAGCCGCACGCAGTTGCCTTCCCTGCTCCCGGTATTGATGAACAAGTTGTCGTTCAGCCATTGCAGCGCGCCTTCCGGCGCCTGAAATCGATACACTCCCCTGAAATAGCCGGGCACCGCATCGCCGCCGATAGTTGCCGGCGCACGCCGCAGGCCGGTATGTTCTACCAGCACCTTCCCATGCGATCCCAGGTCGAGCGCATAGCGCGCAACCAGTTCGATCGTGCCGTCGGCGCGCACGGTCTGGATATCAGATCCGCCGGGCAGAACCGTTCCGCTGAAATGCGGCCCGCTCACGCTGCCACCGGCGATCGGCACGATTCTTCGCTCCAGCCCGTTCAACTGGCCGAGCGGCAACGGCGCTTCCACCATCACGCTGATGTGTGCAACCAGTTCAAGTCCGGGCGTAGAAAAATCTTTCATGCAGGTTTGCCTTGTTCAGTAAATTGCGACGCGCCATTTCGATACGGTCGTCCGACAGCCGGCATCAGGTGCGCAGCGCATCCTTGTCAAAACCGGCCAGGCGCTTGTAACGCAACGAAATTTCTTCCAGCTTTTCACGCGGAATCACATCGTCGATACGGGCAAATCCCTGCGGTGCGCGTTCCTCGGCCAGTTGCATCACCTGTTCCGGTCCGTTCATCCGGTTGCGCAACACGATCCCCGTGGTGCGCGGCAGCCGCTCCGCTTCATACTCGCGCAACGCATACGACAGGCTGGTCTCGTTCGACAGGCAATCGGCCAGATAGCGCGCATCCAGGATCGCCTGCGCACTGCCGTTCGATCCGATCGGATACATCGGATGCGCGGCATCGCCGAGCAACGTAACGCGCTCGAAGCTCCAGCGCGGCAGAGGATCGCGGTCTACCAATGGAAATTCGTATATCTCATGCGCGCCGTCGATGATTGCCGGAACATCGATCCAATCCCATTTCCAATCCGAAAAAGCCCCGCTGAACACATTCTTGTCGACCTTCCGATTCCAGTCGGTTTTCGGCAGTTCGCCGTTCGGAATACGCAGTTCCGCGATCCAGTTGATCAGCGAACGCCCCTGCTTGCGCAGCGGCTCCGAAATCGGATAACAGACGAATTTCTGGTCCTGGTGGCCGGCCATGAACATGCTGCGTCCGTCCATGTACGGCGCCGCTTCGGTGACCGCGCGCCACAGCATGCGGCCGGAGAAGCGCGGTTCATCGCCGGTCGGGTACAGGAATTTCCTCAGCGATGAATGGATTCCGTCGGCGCCGACCAGAATGTCGGATTCAATCTCGATCTCGGTGCCATCCGCCCGGCGTGCGAACGTCGAGATCACCTTGTCGGCGACCTGTACGAAGGACTTGAACGCGCATCCCGAATGCACCCGATCCTGGCCCAGCCGCTCGATCGCTTTTTCGAGCAGCGTCATTTGCAATTCGCCGCGATGAATCGAGAATTGCGGCCATTGATATCCTGCGGCGCGTCCGCGCGGCTCTTTCCAGATTTCCTGGCCGAACTTGTTAAAGTAAGCCAGCGACGAAGTCTCGATCGCGTTCCTGGCGAGGCAATCCTCCAACCCGAGCAGGCATAGTTGCTGGCTTGCATGCGGCAACAGATTGATGCCGACGCCGAGTGGCCTGATCTCGCCGACGGCCTCGAAAATCTCGACCTCGATACCCCGTTCATGCAGCATCAGGCCAAGCGCAAGCCCACCTATACCGGCTCCTGCAATTGCGACTTTCATCCGAGTCTCCAGAAAATGTTGGTTGCCGCGCGCCCGATTTGCAACGGAAAACTATCGATTCAGATTGCCATGACAGGTGCGGCGCATCGCATATTATTGTTACACTATAAAACAGTTATATTATGTAACACAAGCTGCAGTCGAAACATTTCGGTATTCCGAACCGGCAAGCCGATCGAGGAAAACAGCCAGCATATCGGCGCTGAATCACTGCTAACTGCGGTGCGCAACGGCGCCGGCTCATGCTCTTTTTAGGGCCGGGCCAACAGGATACAATGACGGCGCAATGCCGAAATCGCCGCGGAACCGATTGTCCCGCCACCCGGAAACGCCAACATATCAGGATGCATGATGTTTGAATCAGACAATGAATCGGAAGCGGCTGAACCAAAAAATACCGGAACGCGATCAGGCGGCAAAGCGCGAGGATCGCATGGATCATTCAACGCCCGGATCGAAGGCATCGACTACGACATACTGGACAATCTGGTCGGCTACGCGGTGCGTCGGGCTCAGCTGTCGATCTATGAAGATTTCGCCGCATCTCTGGCCGAAGAAGACATCACGCCGCAGCGCTTTTCGTCACTGGTCATTATCGACAGCAATCCCGGAATCTCGCAGACCAGGCTTTCCGAAGTGATGGGCATCGCACGTTCCGGCGTGGTTTCCATCATCGACAAGTTCGAGAAGATCGGCTTTGTCGAAAGACAGGCATCGGGTGATCGCCGCTCGTACAATCTGCGCCTGACCAAACTCGGATCAAAGAATCTCCAGAGGTACAAGAAGGCTGTGCAAAAGCACGACGACCGGATTTCACAAGCGCTGACCGCCGCCCAGAAGAAACAGTTGCGGTCCTTTCTGAACAAGCTGTGCGCAAGCCCGGCCGGGTAATCCGCCATCGACGTTCTGTTGCGTTCGTCCCAATCCACCGTAACGCGCCAAATCACGCGCCAGATCAATTTATACGCGCGGCTTGCGAAATAATACATATTTAATTATAGTGTGTAACTGTTACCCATCATAACAATAAGGATGATGGACAGTAATGCAGAGGCTGGCTGCGGCTGCGACATTCCGCCAGATCGCTCCATCCGATGGATAAAGACCACGACGCGTGGAAAAGCCGCTGCTTATGCAGTAACGCCAGCAATGCAGGCTGCAAGAAAAGCGCAGGAAAAAACGGGTACAAGATTAGAGATCTCTGACGACGAGCAGGGACGCATCAACGGTTTGGAGGAGCGATGGACTGGCAGATTGCTGGAATTCTGATGCAGGACGGCGTTACGTCCGGCGCGGTGTACGCGCTGCTGGCGATCGCACTGGTGCTGGTCTTTTCAGTGACCCGGATCATCTTTATTCCGCAGGGAGAATTCGTTTCCTTCGGCGCGCTGACGCTGGCCGGCATCCAGGCAGGTGCAGCGCCGCAGATTACCTGGCTGCTGGTGGCGATGGGCGCACTGGTGTTTGCAATGGACGCGGCGCAGTTCCTGCGCGGCCCTGCCGCCGGCGACCGTGGCGCCGGCCAGCTTGCATTCAGCGCCGCAAAGAATCTGGCCTTTCCCGTTGCCGTTCATTTCACGCTTCACTCGATCGCGCTCGGCACCCTTCCCGATATCGTTCAGCTGATTCTGACCGTACTGATAGTCGTGCCGATGGGGCCGATGCTGTATCGGGTCGCATTTCAAAAACTGGCCGAGGCGAGCACGCTGGTGCTGCTGATCGCGTCGGTCGCGGTTCATTTCCTGCTGACTGGAATCGGCCTGCTGGTCTTCGGTGCCGAAGGCTACCGGACCGAACCCTTCAGCGATGTCGCATTCGAACTTGGCGGCGTACGGCTGACCGGACAATCGCTGACCGTGATCACGGTATCTATCGTGCTGATCATCGCGCTGTACCTGTATTTCGATCAATCGTTTTCCGGCAAATCGTTGCGTGCAACCGCGGTGAACCGGCTGGGCGCAAAGATCGTCGGCATCGGCACCAACCAGGCCGGCAAGCTGTCGTTTACGCTGGCCGCGGCGATCGGGGTGCTATCCGGCATCCTGATCGGGCCGATGACGACGGTTTTTTACGACTCCGGATTCCTGATCGGCCTGAAAGGCTTTGTCGGCGCAATCGTCGGCGGCCTGGTCAGTTATCCGATTGCCGCCGCGGGCGCGCTGCTGGTCGGCGTGCTGGAATCATTTTCGTCGTTCTGGGCCAGCGCCTTCAAGGAAGTCATCGTGTTTACGCTGATTATTCCGGTGCTGCTGTGGCGCTCACTGACAAGCAAGCATGATGAAGATCATTGATTCCAGATCCGTCCGCTCCTGCGCAAGCGGCCACCAGCGCAGCGCCGGGAGAGCCGCGGCATGACGCGCAACCGCATCGTACTCGCAACGCTGATTGTGCTGGGGTGCCTGATCCCTCTCCTGCCGACGCCGGTCTACTGGATCAGCCTGCTCAACTACATCGGCATATACAGCCTGGCTGCGATCGGTCTGGTGATACTGACCGGCGTCGGCGGCCTGACGTCGTTCGGACAGGCGGCCTTCGTCGGACTTGGCGCCTACAGCAGCGCTTACCTGTCGCTTCGCTTCGGTATTTCACCGTGGATCGGCCTGCTGGCCGGGCTGCTTATCACGACCGTATCCGCGTACCTGATCGGCCTGATCACGATGCGCATGTCCGGGCATTATCTGCCGCTGACCACGATTGCATGGGGAATCTCGCTGTACTACGTGTTCGGCAACATGGAATTCCTGAATAAATACGACGGCCTGAACGGCATTCCGCCGATCATGCTGTTCGGTGCCGATCTCGGTTCCGGCAGCGCGATGTTTTACCTGATCTGGGGAATCGTGCTGCTGGCTGCGCTGGCGATGCACAATCTGCTCAATTCGCGGCCCGGCCGTGCGATCCGCGCCCTCAAGGGCGGCGGGGTCATGGCCGAAGCGATGGGTGTCAATACCGCGCAAATGAAAGTTACCATCTTCGTGCTGTCCGCGATGCTGGCGTCAGTTTCAGGATGGCTGTACGCGCACCTGCAGCGCACCGTCAATCCGTCGCCGTTCGGCATCAATTACGGTATTGAATACCTATTCATGGCGGTGGTCGGCGGCATCGGCCATATCTGGGGCGCGGTGCTGGGTGCGGGACTGCTGACGATTCTGAAGGATGTGCTGCAGTCGGCTCTTCCATCGCTGCTCGGCAGTGCCGGCAACTTCGAGATGATCGTGTTCGGCGCGATGATGATCGTGCTGCTTCAGTATGCGCAAGATGGCATCTGGCCGTACGTGCGCCGCCTGTTTCCAAGCCCACCGGTTGCACGGGCGCCCGACGCGGCGACACCGTTGGAACGGCGGCCAAAACCTGCTCACGGCGAGACGGTGCTGGAGGTCCGGTGCGCGCGCAAACAGTTCGGCGGACTGGTTGCAGTCAACGATGTCAGCTTCGACGTGAAGGCCGGTGAGATCGTCGGGCTGATCGGCCCCAACGGCGCGGGAAAATCCACCACCTTCAACCTGGTGACCGGCGTGCTGCCGCTGACGTCGGGAGAGGTCGGATATCGCGGCGAATCGATCGCCAACCTCGCATCGCGCAAGATCGTGAAGCGCGGCATCGGCCGCACATTCCAGCATGTGCGGCTGCTGGCCAACATGACCGTGCTCGAAAATGTCGCCATCGGCGCGCACCTGCGCGGCGACTTCCGGCCGCAAGGCGGCATATCGGCGAGCGTGCTGCGGCTGAACCGGGCCGAGGAAGACAAGCTGCTCCATGAGGCAGCGCTGCAGCTGGAGCGGGTCGGGCTGAAGGACTGCATGTACGTTGAGGCGGGAAGCCTGGCCCTTGGGCAGCAGCGCATTCTCGAAATCGCGCGCGCCCTCTGCTGCGACCCGGCGCTACTGTTGCTGGACGAACCGGCAGCCGGTCTGCGCCATCAGGAAAAACAGGCGCTGGCCGCATTGTTGAATCAGTTGAAGTCTGACGGCATGAGCATCCTCATCGTTGAACACGACATGGATTTCGTAATGAACCTGACCGACAGGCTGGTGGTGATGGAATTCGGCACCTTGATCGCCGAAGGGAAACCGGAACAGATACAGAAAAATCCGGCTGTACTGGAAGCCTATCTCGGCGGAGTCGACTGAATGAATACGCAACCGGTCCTCGTTGTAAAGGATTTGCACGTACGCTACGGCAAGGTGGAGGCGGTGCATGGCGCCGGCCTCAAGGTCGGCGCAGGCGAAATCGTATCGGTGATCGGACCCAACGGTGCCGGCAAGTCGACAACCCTGAATGCGGTGATGGGAACCCTGCCGTCGACCGGCTCGGCGACCGGAGCGATCAGCTTGTTCGGGCGTGACCTGCTCGGGGTGCCGATCGAAGAGCGCGTCGCGCAAGGCATGTCGCTGGTGCCCGAAACGCGGGAGCTGTTTGCGGCAATGTCAGTCGAAGACAATCTGCGGCTGGGCGCATACCGGCGCAAGAAGGCCGGCGAAAAAAATTTTCTGGATCAGCTTGATGTCGTATATGAAATTTTCCCGAGGCTGAAGGAACGTGCGCGGCAGGAAGGCGGCACCTTGTCGGGCGGCGAGCGGCAGATGCTGGCGCTCGGGCGCGCATTGATGGCAAAGCCGAAGCTGCTGATGCTTGACGAGCCGAGCCTCGGCCTGGCGCCATTGATCGTCAAGGAAATTTTTCACGTCATCAGCGCGCTGCGCAAGACCGGTGTCGCGACACTGCTGATAGAACAGAACGCCCGGGCCGCATTGCAGGTGTCCGACTACGGTTACGTGATGGAGACCGGCGACATCACGCTGGAGGGAGACGCGCGCGATCTCGCAAACGATCCGAAGGTGATCGAAACTTATCTGGGCCTGGCCAGGAAGGCCGTGTGATGATTTCAAGCGTTCTTCCGCTTAATGCAATACCTGTTTTTGCAGCATTAATGAAGCAGGGCTTTCGGATGGCATGCCATCCGCCTGCGTATCAACCCTGTCTTGCAAGGCAGGGGGCACCCTGCAAGGGAGAGGATGCGACTCCACACTGATACATATTCGCTCCGCATCACTGGCAACATTGCAACGTCGATTCGCAAGCAGTTCCGTCCATCAATAAAGGAGACAAACATGAAACCATCGTTTAAGCCGCTGCTGCTTGCAGCGTTGATCGGCATGATCGCCGGCCACGCGCAGGCGGACATTACCGTCGGCGTCAGCCTGCCGCTGACCGGGCCCGCGTCCGGCCTGGGCATTCCGACCAAGAACGGCATTTCGCTTTGGCCGGATACGATCGGCGGCGAGAAAGTCAATCTGATCATGCTGGATGACGCGTCGGACGCTACGCAATCGAGCAAGAACGCACGCCGTTTTGTGACCGACGACAAGGTCGACGTCATCGTCGGCTCGACCGCCACGCCGGCGTCGATCGCCCTTTCCGAAGTCGCGAGCGAAGGGCAGACAGTACAGATCTCGACCTCGCCGGTTGACCTGCCTCCCGGCAAGGGCGCATGGACGTTCCGCGTCGCCCAGTCCACCGCACTGATGGCGAGCGCGGTAGTCGATCACATGAAAAAGAACGGCGTAAAGACGTATGCCTACCAGGGGTATTCGGATGCGTACGGTGAATCATGGCTGAAGGCGATGACCAGCGTCGCGGAAAAAGCCGGCATCAAGGCAGTGGCGGTCGAACGCTTTGCGCGCGCCGATACATCGGTTACCGCGCAGGCGCTGAAAATTGTATCGGCCAAACCGGACGCGATTCTGCTGGGCGCGTCTGGCAGCGGCGCCGCCATGCCGCACAAGGCGGTCGTTGAGCGCGGATACAAAGGCAAGATCTATCAGACGCATGGTGCTGCATCGCGCGATCTGATCCGCCTGGGCGGCAAGGATGTCGAAGGTTCATTCGTGGTGGCCGGCCTGGCCGTCATGCCGGAAGCACTGCCCGACAGTCATCCGACCAAGAAGCTCGCGGTCGATTTCGTGAACCGTTACGAGAAACAGTTCGGTGCCGGCACCCGCAACCAGTTCGCAGCCCACGGCTATGACGCTTATCTGCTGCTGCAATACGCGGTGCCGGAAGCGCTGAAACAAGGCAAACCGGGTACCCCGGCCTTCCGTACCGCATTGAAGGAAGCGCTCGAATCGTCCAAGGGCGTAAAGATCACCCAGGGTGTAATCAAGTTCACTCCGCAGGATCACTTCGGACTTGAAGACGATGCACGCATCATGCTGACGGTGCAGGACGGCGACTGGAAACTGGCTACGCCGTAACCTTCATAAATCCGCGTTGCGACCGCGGCGGCGGTATTTTTGCCGCGGCCGCAACGCGGTTCCTATCGATTTTCGCCGCTTCCGGCCGCCTCGCTGACCAGAACACCGATTCGCTTCAGACTCCGGTAGCCCGGAAAAAAGTCCTCGTTCTGCGCGATATCTTCGCAACCTGTTCCCTCTCCGCTTGCCTTCGCATTGCCATTGCCGGCTCTTGCCCGCAGTAGTGCTTCGACCGCATCGAGTACCTGTTCCGGATCGACTTTGGCGAGACAGTCGTGATGTCCTTGCGGGCACGCGCTCTTGTAACAGAAACCGCAGGGAACATCGTGGAAAAGTACCCTGCTCCTGACCTGCCATGGCGTGTGCTGCGGATTGGTGAGCGCATAAAGAACCACCAGCGGGGTACCGAGCGCCGACGCGATATGCGCGGGACCGGTATTGTTCGAAACCAGAATCGGCGCAAGCGAAATCATCGCGCCGAGCCGGCCAAGATCGAGTTCTCCGGCCAGCGAGATTGTCGAATTCCCGGCGGACTGCCGGATTTGATCGACCAGCCCTGCCTCGCCGGCACTGCCGGTAAACACTACCGGATAGCCAAACTTCTGTGTCAGTTCGCGCGTCACCCGTATCCAGTGCCTGACCGGATAGCGGCGCGACGCGGCCGTCGCACCCGGATGCATCAGCACCCATGGCCGCAGCGGATCGATCCCCAGCTCACTTAATTTCCCGCCTGCCCACGCAACGTCGGCCGGCGGCGCCTTGAACGAAAGCCGCTCGTCGACGGTGATGCATCCGATCGCAGCAGCCAGGTCGAGCTGGCGCCGTACTTCATGCCGGAGCTCGTGTTGCGGCTCAGGATCGGGGATCCAGTCGGTCAGCATCTGGTACGGATTCTCACGGCAGTGCGCCAGTCGCAACGGTATCCCGGCCAGATAGCAAAGCATCGCGGCAGGCAGCGCGCTCTGGCTGTAAGTGGTAAAGATGATCGCGGCATCGAATTGGTGCGACTTCAATCTCTGCACCAGATCGAAGTCATCGCTTGCATCATGCGGATTGCTGCTTTTCATCCATGGCGCCGCGTACTCGATGACTGCATCGATATCAGCAACGAACGGGGCAACCGCGGCACCGCTTCCCGATGTCAGCAAGGTAATGGTGCGGTTTGGCGCCGCATGCCGGATGGCCCGTATCGCCGGCGTGCACATCAGCACGTCGCCGAGATAATCCAGCCGGATGCACAGGATTTTTTTCGCCTGCTTCCATGCTTCGATCGTCATGGCGTGCATGCCTCCATGCAATTCTGCTGCCGCAGCTCATCCTGCCGGGCAATCGCAAGCGCGGCCGCGTGCAAGTCCGGCACGACCAGATCGGGAATCCGCGCGGGCGATATTTCCCATTCGGTTTCATTGCCGTTATCGATCAGCACCGTCCGGCAGCCGGCCCGCTTGCCGGCTTCAATGTCATGCAGAATATCGCCGATCATCCATGAGCGCGCCAGGTCGATGCCATTCTCCCGCGCGGCGCGCAACAGCATGCCCGGCATCGGCTTGCGGCAATCACAGTCGGTGGCATAGCCGGGTACGCTGCCGTCCGGATGATGCGGGCAATAATAAAATCCATCCAGCACCACTTGCTCGCGGCTCAACAGTTCGGCAATCCGGATTTCCACCGGCTCCAGCGCGGCCTCGGTAAACAAGCCTTTCGCGATACCTGGCTGATTGCTGATCACGATCAGGTGGTAGCCGCGCTGCTGAAGCAGATGCAACCCGTCGCCG
>JAKFFO010000176.1:0-15940 GCA_036675035.1 Oxalobacteraceae bacterium | reverse complement strand
CGAGCGTGTCGGGGTGCCGCGCGCGCGCGTCGGCCGCCGCCTCCTACGCCAGCGCCGGCTCGTCCGCAAACAGGTAGGCGCGCTCCAGCAGGCCGGCGGTGCGCGGCTCGCCGGGGAAGCGCGCGCCGGCCTTCTGGAGCCACTCCACGGCCTCGCGCGCATTGCCGCGATAGATGGCGATGTCGGCCAGCAGGAAATACGAAGCGGCGGCCTCGTCCCGGCCGATGCCGGAGGCGAGGAGCGTGCGTGCGCGCTCGATGTCGCCGGCGCGGAAGGCTTCCAGCACCGGCGCGTATCGCGTCGCCTGGGCGCCGCCGGCGCGCAGCTCGGCGTACAGGGACGGGTCGATGGCGAAGCTGCTCACCCACTGCACGCGCTCGCGGGCGTTCTGCACGCGCCGCTTGTACGGCGCCCTGCCGCGCTCGAGGATGCCCTGCTCGTCGGCGCCGACGGAGAGCGTGCCCATGGCATTGGACAGCTCGATCTTTCCCTGCTCGACCTTGAGTGCGAGCCAATGGCCGGCGCGCTGCGCAACCAGATCACGCAGGCGATCCAGCTTGTCGCGTTCGACCGCGTCGCGATAAATATCCTTGAGCTCGCTTTCCGCATGCCGGGTATAGGCAAGATTGATCGTGTGCCAGGTCGCGAGATTGAAATAAATACTGGATGGCATCTCGCTATTGTTCTTCAGCCGGCTGCCGAGACCCAACAGCGGCATCACGCTGGACAAACTCAGGCAAGTATCGAAATCGGTGCCGCCGATATGTACGCCTGCCGTCGCCAGCACATCTGCGCGGCGGTCCAGGTTTTTTGAACGCGCTGGCGATAGCCGCACCAGGGAAAAATCCGATGTGCCGCCGCCAATGTCGGCCACCATTACCAGTTGTTCGCGGTCGATCTGCGATTCGTAATCGAAGGCCGCGGCGATCGGTTCGTACTGGAACGCGACTTCCTTGAAACCGACCGCATGCGCAATATCCGCCAGCGTCTTTTCCGCCAGGCGATCGGCATCCGCATTGCCGTCAACGAAAAACACCGGACGACCCAGGACCACGCAATCGAATTCCCGACCGGCTGCGTTTTCGGCCCGATTCTTGAGCGCACCGATGAATTGCGATAACAGCGTTCGATACGGCACTGCACGCCCCAGCACTTCGGTATGGCCGTCGATCAGGCTGGAGCCAAGCAAGCTCTTCAATGAACGCATCAGCCGGCCCTCGTGACCGGCGAGATAAGACGCCAGCGCGGCGCGGCCGAAGCTGACCGTGTCGTCTTCCGCGTTAAAGAAAACCACCGATGGCAAGGTGGCCTTGCCATCTTCCAGCGCAAGGAGCGCCGATTGTCCGGGCCGGCTCCACCCAACTGTCGAATTGGACGTGCCGAAGTCCACGCCGCATGCGTCTGCCATAAATTTTCAGTGCGTCCAGGATTTATCGGGCCGTCATCTTATGATATTCCGCAGTGACCCGTGGAATATTCTTTGCGTGATTCCGGACATGCTTGCTGCGGGTCGCCTGCATGGCTTCGGCATTGCGCAACGCGCGATCAGAAATATTTCTTGACCACTTCGCCGAACGCGTCTTCGACGGACTTGCCCTTGGCCATCAGTTCAGTGATCTCGGCTGAATGCTCCGAGATCGCAGGCGGTAGCGCTTGACGATTATTCCTGAAATACTCATAGCGCTCGGATGCGAACTGCTCCTGCAATTTGACCGCAGTGGTGCGGCTGCCGGCTCGTACCACCCGGGTGGCCCGCTTACCGGGACCGGAATCGGCTTTGACACCGGCGATGTTTGCCTTTACCTGATCCAAGGTAAACAGCGCGCTGCCGTTGGCACCGGCGAATTCATCGGCCTGCGGCGACAACAGATGATGATTCCGGTCGAATGCCATTTTCTTGTCCAGTGCATTGATGACTTGATAGCTCGGCTGAGGGCCGCCACTGGTCAGTGAAAACTGCACACGATCGCCATAGTCGATCATTTTTGCCATGACGTCTTTTAGATAGTCGACCGGAAGGGAGTCGAAGTTGCCATTCCAGCGTTTGCTTTTAGGTGAGTTCAATATAAGGTGCTCTTGACAGGTTAACAATGTATGCCGATTGCCGGCGTTATCGATCCGGCTTCGAAAAGGTTTGATTTTTCGGGCCACTGTTCTCACCCTCTCCCATTGGGAGACGGCGGGATGAGGGATCGGGTTCTAATCATTCGTCGCCGAACGATAGCTGCGCTTCAAAATAAATCGGGACGCGCATTATCCCCTGATCCGCGAACAGGGTTCGATCATGCAATGCGGCGGTTGTTCAATGGATAGGCGAAATTCAATAGCGCGACAACTGCCGCTTGGAAATTTGTGTGATTCGGCATGGAACGGTACGGCAAGCTGCGGTCGGTGGCACCCCCGGCAGGCAGGGATAAAGGTCAGCGGCCAATCTGCGCGATGCTATTCGCGTCCATGGTGCCGGCAAAATATTTGCGCAGGCATTGCCGGAAAATTTCGTTTTCATCGGAGACCAACGAAAACATCGTCATCGATGAATGAAATTTCATATCGTCCGGATGGCCGAATATGTCTTCGATAGTGCGGCCTTCGGTATTTGCAACCAGCGCGCTGCATTCTCGCAGTCGATCGCCAAGCACCGCATGCTGCAGATATGCAGCGGCCTCTTCGAGCGACGAGATGGCAAACCTGCGTGCAAGTTCGCTGTGACCCAATCCTTTTATCTGCGGAAAGATGAACCACATCCAGTGGCTTTGCTTGAGACCGGCGCGGAGTTCGGCCAGCACGTCCGGATATACCGGCTGCTGCGCAACCACGAACCGATGCAGATTGTATGGATCGTTCAATGCGCTCTCCAACAGATGCGAAGCCTTTCGATCGCATCGATTGCAATATGTTCGATGTTTCTCAGGTTAAGAATCGAGCATATCGGACAACTCTCCAGCTGCGACAAGCCGTTGCAAATCGTCCGCGCCACCGATCAGCACGCCCTTGACAAATATCATCGGAAGAGTCGGCCAGCCGGTCCACATCTTGAGCGCGGTGCGTTGGCGCCACTTCGTCAGATAATTGCCATACTCCAGGTAGGTGTACGGCACTCTGGCGGCCGCCAGTATCGTCCGCGCCTTGCGCGGAAAGGGGTTTTGAGCCATGCCGACTACGACCACCTGATTGGATGCAATTGCCGCCTTCACTTCAGCAACGACATCGGCATGGCTGGCGGCGACCGTGGCGCGTATGGCCGGATGGATTTGTGCTTCTTCGAGAATGCTGCGGCTCATGCTGGCTCCTTGGCGGGCGATGGGTGCAAATAGTTTCTCTCTCCACGACGGGGCAGAGAGTAGGGGTGAGAATTGTCGAATACAGTGCGGCTATCGGGCAACGCCGTGCAGCGCCGTCGGAATCATTTTCCCAGGCGGTCGAAGCGCCATGCTGAACCAGTGCAGTGCCTGCCAGGCGCACATTCATTTTATTTTCGCGAGCACCTTCTCGATATCCGCCACCAGCCGCTTGTCTTCCGGCGCCACCTTGCTCGGATATTCACCGACCACATTGCCGCTGCGATCGATCAGGTACTTGTGGAAGTTCCATTGCGGTGCGGTCCCGGTTGCCTTCGTGAGCGCCGCATGCAACGGATTGGCATTCTTGCCGACCACGGCCGTCTTCGCGAACATCGGGAACTTCACGCCATACGTGTTGAAACAGAAATCGGCGATCTCCTTGCCGGTACCCGGCTCCTGATTACCGAAATCATTGGAAGGAAAACCGAGCACCACCAGGCCTTTCGACGCATATTTTGCATGCAGGCGCTCCAGACCTTCGTACTGGCCGGTGAAGCCGCAATAACTCGCGGTGTTTACCACCAGCACCGCGGACCCTGCGTGGGCGCACAGGTTCTGCAGCGCATCGTCCTGCAACCGATTGAAGCGGTGATCGAGGATGGAGGGACAGGTGGTTGGCGGCTGCGCTGCTGCTGCACCTGCGATACCCCACACGATTGCAGCAAAGAAAATATATCTGAACATGGCGATATCCTTGATCGGTGACGCAGGCTGACCATTACGATACCAAAAATCGGCGCCGGACACAGCGCCATACAAAAGAGCCTTGCGTATTCGCACCGCTGTCCGGCGTGCATTGAACCTCAATCTGGTTTCAGGCGTATTATTTAGAACTCATTTCATAAATAGGAGGGTACGCGTTCGCATCAGAATCGGGGCTGGCGAGGCGCACAACGCAGTCCAGCGTCGATTCTGATGCGAACCCTTCGGGAAGGTGGTCTGGACGGCGCATCACCGCGTTGCGCCGCTTGCACAGGGGGCCACCCTGTGCATCGCGCCCCTTGCAGGGCGCGCATTGGCTTGCAAGCCAATGCTGTTACGCGGGCGAGCAGCATGCTGCTCGAATTTCCCGCTACACCGCCTTGTGCTGCATCCTTCCAGGCCACCTTCGCGCGCCCTCGTATTTATGAAATGAGTTCTATCCTCGAACGAATTTTTTGGTCGGAACCATGTTTCCGACCCGGTCCGCCTGACGCCGTGCACCGACGGCTGTCTTCCTGAGGAGCCCGTTTCCAAGATCGAATCGCAGGGAGGTACAAGCTTGCGACATTGGCAAACGCATCGCGAGCCGCGAGCCGCTCGTCAAGTCCGCAATTGATCCAGCATCGGTGCCGCAGGAAATGCCTCCCGATTCGGCAAAGTGCGTTCGATGTTCTCCCGCGTTGGCATCGGTCAACCCGCTTGAAAAGCATTTCGTGGTTAAAATGCCTCGAACCCATCCGAAACCACTTTCTCGAACAACGATCACATGATGTATCCGTATCTTCAGATATTTTCGCTCAATCAAAAAATCGCATTGATTACTGGCAGCGCGCGCGGGCTCGGCTTCGAAATCGCGCAGGCGATGGCAGGCTCCGGTGCGCACGTGATACTGAATGGTCGCGATCCGGCCAGCCTTGCCGCTGCCGTACAAACCATCGCGTCACGCGGACAATCGGCATCGGCGATGGCTTTCGATGTTTCGGACCCGGCCGCCGTCAATGCGGCGTTTGCCGATATCGCGGCGATGCATGGCCGGCTCGATATCCTGGTCACCAATGCCGGTGCGCGCAACCGCAAACCCTTGCTCGACTTTACCGATGAAGAAATCCAGTCGATGGTGCATGCCAATCTCACTTCCGGCTACATACTGGCCCGCGAAGCCGCGCGCCTGATGGTGCCGCAGCGAAGCGGTCGCCTGATTACGATTACGTCGATCGCAGGACAGATCGCGCGTGCCGGGGATCCGGTATATGCAGGCGCGAAGCAGGGATTGACCGGCATGATGCGGGCGCTTGCCGCGGAATATGGTCCGCTCGGCATCACCAGCAACGCGATTGCGCCGGGCGGCTTCGCTACCGAAGCGAACGCCGCAACCATCGCCGATCCAAAAATCCATGATCATTTCGCAAGCCGCACACCGCTCGGGCGCTGGGGCCAGCCGCATGAAATCGCCGGTGCGGCAGTATTTCTCGCATCACAAGCTGCGTCGTACGTGAATGGCCAGGTGTTGAATGTCGACGGCGGCATGTCGATCGCAATGTGAAAGGTGCGTGGCGGGCGAGCAGCATGGCCGACCGTGCCAAAGTCGGCGGCATGCATGGCTGCTCCGACACAAAATAGCCGGCTACCTCGCGATTACTACTTGAACAGACCCTTGAACTGCTCCTTGAGCCGGTCTTCGACTTTGGATTTCACTTCTTCTTTCTTTTCATCGATTTTCTTCCTGGCCGCGTCGGCGGCCAGTCCGGCAAAATCGACGCGCCACCCGATGGCCGTGAATGGGCCCGACAATCTGACCGGGATCGTGAGCCCTTTCAAATCCTCCGAACCCAGCCCGCCTTGCCCTTTCAGGCTCGATACGATGGTGGTCCGGGCCAGGTAATCAACCCGCTCTGCGCCCAGGTCGATGGTCCCCGATCCGTTCACGCGGATCAGCGGTGACTTGACGTCAAGATCATCGTTGTGGGCGACTCCGTTGGTAATGCGGAAGCTGCCGGTCAGTTCGCTGAAGTCGGTTTTCTCGCTGGTCGATCCGGTACCGGTCTGCGACGGTTCATTTCCCTTGATCGCACCGATCTTTTCCTTTGCGGCGCGCACCGTCTGCGCGACGTTGATGCCGCGTACCGCGCCATCGCGCAGTGCCAGCCGAGCGGTGCCGTCCAGATTTTTCTTCAACTGCGTAAAGGTGTTGCCGCTTGCCGTTACGTCCAGTGCTACATTGCCGCGGCCTTCGATCGGCTCCTTGCCGATCGCATCCTTCAGAAGAGGGCCGACGTTGATGCCGACCAGGTTCTGGCGTACCGCAAAGCGCGCCGGGCTGCCCGCGGTGGCCGAGATTGCACCGCTGGCAGTGCCGCCATACAGATTGGCCGAAAGCGGGTTCACGTCGATCTTGCCGCCATTCGCGCGCATGTCGAGGCGTACATTGGATGACTTGATGTTTTGCACCTTGAGCGCACCGATCCGGAGGCTGCCCTTCGCGCGCAGATCGCGCAACGCCGACAGGTCGATCGGTTGTTCTGCCTGAGCCGCTTCTTGTGTCGACGCTGCCGATTTTGCCTCCGATTTCGCCCGGTACCGGTCAGCGTCAAGGCGGTCAATCGTTACGTCGAAGGAATAAGACGCCGGTGAAAATTTCGACATGCCGAGCTTCGCGTCGAATGTGCTTTCGTCGAATTTGCCTTTCAGGGCTGCCGACATGTTTTGCTGGTCCAGATCGGCATTTGCCCGACCCGCGGCGTTCATCTTGAGCGAGCCGCCGGCAGGATTCGGCAGCGTAAATGCCGCAACGATATTCGATAGCTCGACCGCCTGCGTTTTCAGGTTCAGCGAAAACGGCGATGTCACGGAGCCATCGATCGCACTGTCGCCCTGCTTGCCGCTCAAAGCCAGTTTCAATTGCGGCGAACTGAACAGCATCTTGTCGATGTTGCCGGAAAGCGCACCGGAAATCTTCGCCTTCGCATCTAGCTCGGCCTGCTTGATCGCGACATCGAGCGCCAGTGCAGGAATGGTGAAAGCTTGCGGCGTGCCTTCGAACGAAGGTATTGAAAAACTGGAAGTGATGGTGCGTGCACCTTCGGTCAATTTAGCTTCTCCGCTTAATTTTCCGCCCGACACCTTGGTATCGGTCACCGCAAGATTCGGGATGTCGACCTTTACATCAAGCGGTTGGCCGCCGCGTTTGCCGCTGGCCCCCAGCTTCAGGTCGTCAAGTACAAAGCGCTTTGCCGCCGGTTTCAGATCGGCGTCGCCGGCAAGCGTGAGCACCAGATCGGTAAAGTCCATCAGCTTTCCCTCGATTCTGGCATCGGTGCCGTCGAGGACGTAATGATTGTTGTCCAGGTCGATCATGAAGCCTGTATCGGCCTCGACCCGCGCATCGACAAGAGGCTTGTTGCTCTTGACGTTGGCGCTGACCGACAGCGTGCTGTCGGCGCCGTTCGCGAGTTGTCCGGTTTCGATATCAAGGTTGGTGATTTCCAGCTTTCGATCTTGCTGCCGGTCGTCGAATCGGATGTTCGCATCGGTGACGGTGACGCCATCGATATCGAACTCGATCTGCTGCTGTTCCGACGGCTCCTTCGAAATCAGGTCGTCGAAATTGGTACTGCCATCCTTGAAGCGCTTGATATTGACGTTGAGCCCGTCGATGCGAACATGCCCGACTACCAGCTGCCTGGACAGTAACGGAAGCAGTTGCAATGACACCTTGGCGCTATTGATCGATGCAAATTCGCCTTTACCCTTGTGTTCCGAGATGCTGACCTTGCCGAGATCCGCGCCGATTCTCGGGAAAAAAGTCAATTTGATTTCACCCGGAATGGCAAGCGTGCGCTGCTTCTTTTCCTGCACCAGATCGATGATCGTCTGCTTGTAATCGTTCGGATTGAATGTGGCGGAAATAATTACCGCTGCAACGACCAGAAGCGAAAGCAACGAAAGCACTGCAATGACAAGGTATTTCACGAACTTCGGCATATTATCCCTGCGCGTTAATAGTGATGAGATTGTTTAAGACATGGCACTTGGCGCGGCCTATCCATTGCAATCCACGGCACCTGTACACTCTGAAGTGTACTGTTTTTTTATTGCAGAGTTCGCGTTTCATTATGTGCCTGCGTTAACGGGAACTGAAGCGTATTATCGATATCACAATGAATGACATGAACCAAACGAGGAGGGATTATGCAAGTGCAACTTAACAGCGACAAGAATATCGTCGGCTCGCCAGGACTTCAGGACCATGTGCAAAAACTGCTGGACCAGGAACTGAAGCATCTCGCAAAAGAGATCACGCGAATAGAAGTGCACCTGAACGATGAAAACAACGCGAAGAGCGGCAGTGGCGACAAGCGCTGCATGATGGAAGCGCGGATCACGCGAATGCAGCCGATCTCGGTCGAACATCGCGCCTCCACGATCGATCTCGCACTCAACGGTGCGGCCGAGCAGTTGTCGCGCGCTGTCAGGAATGCGCTGGGTAAAAACGATTCGGCTGCCAAGCGCCGGGTTTCGATCAAGCATATGGATCAGGATCAAGCGGAGGAATAGCCGGATCGCCTGAAACCGAGATCGATGAGGCATTCGATCGAATGACTCATCGATCTCGGTTTCAGGCCGCCGCGGTTGACGCCGCGCTCAGGCATATCACCGATCCGGGTTTGCAGTCACCATGTACCTGATACAGATTCTGCTGCCGGTCTATGACAACGAGGGCATTCAGTTTGCGGTCGCGCGATATGTTGAGACGCGCGATGAGCTTGTCGAGCGGTTCGGCGGCCTGACCACCTACACGCAGGCACCGGCCAGCGGACTGTGGCAGGAAAACCAGGAGCGTACGGTGCGTGACGACCTGGTTATCTATGAAGTAATGGCCGGGAAAATCGATTCAGACTGGTGGGCGCAATACCGTGCCGCGCTTGAAGCCAGGTTCAGCCAGGAGAAAATCGTCGTCCGTGCTCACGCGATCCGCATGCTTTGAGCCCGCACCAGCATCAAAGCAGCTTGTTACGGTCTTCGATCGCCTTTTTGAGCGCCTGCTCCGCGTAGCTGACATACTTGGCCAGCAGTTGCTGGCGCTCGTAATATGCTTCGTTCAGGCGTGAACCGCCGGACGCATTGCCGGTACGCTCGCCCGGCAGCGGCTCGACACCGGCTTTCTGCTGCTTCCTGGCATCTTCCAGCAACATTTCGGCGCGAATCACCTCGGATGTCGCTTCGTCGAGCGACATTTTGCTGCCCGGTACCGGCGCTACGACGACTCTTTTGACGGGTATGCGCTCCGCGCGGCGTGGCGCGATCGGATCCGCGCCAGAGGCGGCCGTCCATACGTTGCCCTCGATCGGACGTTCGACCTTGATGGTGTGATCGACTCGTCCGCCGGGCAATGCGCGGTCGGAGTAGGTGATTCGCCCGTCGGGCATGATCTGCCGGTAAATGGTTCCGGCGCCCTGTCCTGGCGGCGCGGATTTGACCATGTCCTGGGCCGACGCAGCTGCTGAAATGAATGCCGCAAAGACGGCGGCATAGACGGCAATGGATGCAGGAAAATTATGTCGATTCATGATTGAATTGTTCGCCTTGCACGGATGGACATATTGCGAGACCTCAATGCTGACTCATTCTATAGCCGAATCGTGACAATTGGCGAGATATCAAACTCAAGCTGCCCATGGATCGGGAACGAAGTTAGTACCCGTTCCCCCATTCCGGCCTTCTGCCAGTGGGAGAAGGTGTGAATGGCGGGCCGAAAAATCAATCCTTTTCGGGTCGGATCAATAACGTGCCGTATTTCCAGTTGGAATCATTCAGACGCTTCCCGATTTTTCGCGTCTATCAAAAAAACGGCGCCCGAATTGAATTCGACGGCGCAGGCTTATCTGCATTTCATCGCCGCAAGGCAGGGATTTTATTTTTTCCCGTGATGACGGCCTCCATGAGAATTTTCATTGAATATTTTCTGCTGTTCCGGAGTCAGCGCTGCATAGAAAGTTTTTGTGGCGGCGAGGCGGCTTGCCATGCGCGCCTCACGTTCATTCATCCGCGCGAGCCGTTTTTCCATGCGCTCCGGCACCGATAACTTGGCCCATTCGGCGTGGTCCGGACGCTTCCCGGTCGGAGCAGCCGGTGTCGTCGATGCGATATAAGCTTTCCATGCCGGCTCCTGATTCGCATCCAGCTTCAGCTTGTCGTGCAGTTCGGCCTGGCGTTTGGCGATCCTCTCCTGTATCTGCTCAGGCGTTTTCTTGCTGCCATGCCATTTGTGTCCGCCTGCCGCATGATGCTGTCCGCCTTGCTCGGCCGCACCGGTGTGCGCGTTCGTGACGAAGGCAGCCGAGCCCAGGCCGAGCACGGTTGCACCTATCAGCAGATTTTTGCGAAACTTGTTCATGGATATTCCTTTTCAGTGAGTATGTAAAAGACTCGTGGCCCTCTTCAAAAGCATGTGCACTGCACATGACCACATGTTGAACCGACGATGTATCGAGCAAGTTTCGTGGGCGACGCATTTTGTTTCGAATTGTTTCCTCGGCACCCGGCGATACAAACCGATACAAATCTCCTGTTCAACGGGCCCTGAACCCACGATAATTATCGGCATGGAACCCATTTCAAATATTCTGGTCGTCGACGACGATCACGAAATTCGCACGCTGCTCGCCGACTATCTGGGGGCAAACGGCTATCACGCCCATACTGCGCAAGACGGCGTCGCGATGGAAAAGGTGCTGGACAGCGAGCGAATCGATTTAATCGTGCTCGACCTGAGCATGCCGGGCGAAGACGGCCTGACCTTGTGCCGGAAGCTGCGCGCCAGATCCGGCATGCCGGTGATCATGCTCACCGCGCGCAGCGAGCCGATCGACCGGATTCTGGGATTGGAAATGGGCGCCGACGATTACGTACCCAAACCGTTCGAGCCGCGCGAGCTGCTGGCGCGCATTCGGAGCGTGCTGCGACGAAGTCGCGCGACCGCCGAAGAGTTTCAAGACCCGTCCGGCCAGCAGCAAATGCGTTTCGGAGACTGGATGCTCGATCTGACAGCAAGGCACCTGGTTGATCCGAAAGGGATGGCAATCATGCTGTCCGGTGCCGAATTCCGATTGCTGAAAGTGTTTCTCGAACATCCGAATCGGGTGCTCAATCGCGACCAGCTCCTGAACCTGACGCGCGGACGAGATGCGGATCCATTCGATCGTTCAATCGATATCCAGATCAGCCGGTTGCGCCAGAAGCTGAACGAAGATGCCCGTTCGCCGCAAATCATCAAGACGGTACGCAATGGCGGATACGTGCTGGCAGTTCCTGTAACGCTGGGACCGGCCACGTGATCGCATTCTTCCGATCGATGAGCGGGCGCATATTCCTCATCCTGCTGGTCGGCATCCTGGCATCGGTTTCACTGACTTGGTGGTTTGCGATCGGCGAGCGCCAGCGGACCATCATGCAGTTCCGCGAGACGCGCGCAATTGAACAGGCCGAGCAACTCATTGTCACGCTCAACACCATCCCCGCACCGGACCGGCCGGCATTTTTATCGGCGACGCGCCGATTCGGCATGCGGCTGGACCTGGTGCAGGCAGCAGAGCCGGCACCGCTATCCGGCGCAAACCGCACAAACTTCGCCGACGCGTTAAGTGAACGCCTGGGACCACAGTACCGGGTGGCATCGCTCCCGATTTCCGCAGACGAATGCCTGTCGGCGTACGGACGCCGATCCGATTCGCGCATGACGCAAAGACGTATTAATTGCGAGTTGCTGCAGGTCCGTCTGCGGGATGGCGGCCAATTGCGCATAACGGTGATTCCGCCACGCAATCCGAGCCCGCCGTTGCGTACCGACGCAATCGTCTATTTGTTGATGTTCCTGCTGAGCATAGGCGCGCTCGCATATGTGGTCGCGCGCATGACGATGCGTCCGCTGAAGCAGTTGGCGCAGGCGGCCGAAGAGCTCGGCAACGATATCGACCGACCACCGCTAACGCAGCAGGGAACGACTGAAATCCGCACCGCGACTGCGGCATTCAATGCGATGCAGGCACGCATTCGGCAAAACATTCAGCAGCGCACGCAGATGCTGGCCGCGATCACGCATGATTTGCAGACACCGCTGACGAGGCTGAGATTACGGCTTGAAAAGGTAAGCGATACCGAATTGCGTGAGCGACTGATCGGGGATTTGTCGGCGACGCAGGCGCTGGTGCGCGAGGGCCTTGATCTTGCGCGCAGCATGGACTCATCGGAACATCTTCAGCCGCTCAGCCTTGATTCGATGCTCGACAGCGTATGCAGCGACGCCGCCGACGCAGGGCAGCAGGTCACTTTGCACGGAACATGCGATCTGGCGGTAATGGCCCGGCCCAATGCATTGCGCCGCTGCCTGACCAACCTGATCGACAACGCAGTGAAGTATGGTCAATATGCCGAAGTGACGGTGCAGCCGGATCGATGCGAAGGAAAGGTCTGCGCGCGCATCCGCATCCGGGACGGCGGGCCGGGAATTCCGGTTGACCAGCTGCACCAGGTATTCGAACCATTCCATCGTGTCGAAACGTCCCGTTCGCGCGACACGGGCGGCACCGGTCTCGGCTTGACCATCGCTCGCAACATCGCGGAACAGCATGGCGGCACCATCACATTGAGCAACCGGGCGCAAGGCGGCCTGGAAGTGACACTGACGCTGCCCGCAAAATCCGCATCGGACCGATGACGAAATCCTGCCGTCTGCCGGCAATCGCCGCGGCTGTCCGAAATGCTCCGGGTTCAAGACATCATGTCATCGAGATTGTCGCGGATGCGCTGCATTACCTGGAGTCCGGATTTTATTTCGGTTGCCGACAGCCCGCTCATCATCACGTCGCGCAGTTCCCGGGACAGTTTTTCTATGATCTGAAGTTGCCTGGTCGCTTTCGGCGTCAGTACCGAGTATTTGCGTCGCCTGTCATCGGCCGAAATCACTCGCCGAATCCATTTTTTTCCTTCGAGCTGATCCAGCAGGCGGACTAAAGTCGGGCCTTCGATCCCAAGCTTGCGGGCCAGGTCGCGCTGCATCAATCCTTCCGGATGCCGGTGCAACTGCACCAGCACTTGCCGCATCGACAAATTCAGACCAAAGGGTTTGAGGCGCTGATTCATTTCATAGCGCCATGCGCGCGATACATCGCCGATCGTCCTGCCGAGATCGACCTGATTTGGTGTGGGGTCAACAGGTGAATCAATAGTCGTCATGATCGTCGCGGCGATGCAAAATTCGGATGGAATGGATTATGTTATTCTAATCGATAGTATAGCTAACAAATTCGGTTGCTAAAATTCGGCATATCAGATTCACGATTTTCAGAACATTTCGAGTTGCACAACATGCGTTCAAGTTTCAAGCAACATGGCCTGATCGGTGTCGCGCTGATTGCCGCAGGTGCAGCCGGTTATTACGGCTTACGCACCACGTCCGAACCGGCTGCGCAACAACCGCGCACATCGGCACAAATCGTCAGGACTGCTGTCGCCGCACAAAAATCAATTCCGGTTACGCTTAGTTCCAACGGCTATGTCACCGCGATCAATACGGTCGACGTACGTCCGCAGGAACAGAATATCGTGCGGTCCGTCCATGTACGCGAAGGGCAGCAGGTGCGCGCCGGCCAGCTGTTGTTCACGCTGGACGATCGCAGCGACCGATCCAGCGTCGCGCAGGCGCAAGCGGAAATGGCGGCCAGTCGTGCCGAGTTGGCGGAAGCCGAGCGCGCGCTCAAGCGCAATCAGGAACTGCGGGCAAAAGGGTTCGTATCGCAAGCGGTGGTCGACAGCGCGCGCAGCAAGGTCCAGTCGCTTCGTGGCAGCTTGCAGGCGAGCCGGGCGGCGACGAAATCGACCAGCATTGCGCTCAGCAATAACCGCATCACGGCCAGCATCGATGGACGTCTCGGTGCCATCAGCGTGCATCCGGGTAGCCTGGCGCAACCGTCGGGTACGCCGATGGTGACGATTTCCCAGCTACATCCGATTGCGGTCAGTTTTTCAATTCCCGAACGGGAGCTGGCGCATATCGTTGCGACTTATCCAAATGGAAATGCGCCGGTCATTGCACAATTGCCCGGCGCGCAGGAGCGGGAAGGGAAACTGGTATTCATCGATAATGCGGCCGACCCGCAAAGCGGCACGATACGGATGAAGGCGCAGTTCGACAACGAAGACCGGCGATTGTGGCCCGGCAGCTACGTCAATGTACGGCTGGTGTCACGCACATTTCCGGATGCGGTCGTGGTCCCGGCCCAGGCAGTCGTCACCGGGCCAACCGAAAAATTCGTTTATGCAGTCCAGCCCGACAATACGGTCAAAGCCGCACCGGTCGAAGTGGTCACGATTGACGAAGGATTGGCTGCGCTGTCCGGAATTGCCGCAGGCACCCGCGTTGTGGTCGAAGGTGCGCAGAATTTGCGCCCCGGCAGCAAGGTGAAGGAAGCTGAAACCGCGACTGTCGACGGCACGCAAGCCGGCGGCACTCCGTAGCCGCACCGGCATTTTCAACCAGCGTTTGCACCGCATGGCGGATTGCCTTGCATGGCTGCGGCGTGCCGGCACACCGGCCTGTTCCGCGACCGAAAACAGTGCGCCCGCAGCGGAAGTCGATTAGCGAAAGCCCAATTTCAGCCAGGAATTTTTAGTGAATATTTCCGAACTCTGCATACGCCGCCCGGTAATGACCGTACTGCTATCCGTCGCAATCGTGGTCGTCGGCCTGTTTTGTTATCTGACGCTGCCGATCGCGGCGCTTCCGAGCTATAACACGCCGGTCATCAATGTCTCTGCATCGTTGCCGGGTGCAAGCCCGGAGGTGATGGCGGCGTCGGTCGCGACGCCGCTGGAAAAACAATTCTCGACGATCTCCGGGCTGTCCACCATCAGTTCCAGCAGCACCCTGGGCAGCACGTCCATCACGCTGGAATTCGATTCCGATCGCGATATCGATGCGGCCGCTGTCGACGTGCAGGCAGCGCTGTTGCGCGCGCAGCGCGGTCTGCCCGAGGAAATGACTTCGCTGCCGGCATACCGCAAGGTCAATCCGGCCGATGCGTCGATATTGCTGCTGGCGCTGACTTCGCCTTCGATGTCGCTGTCCGAGCTGAACGATTATGCGGAAAATCTGATTTCGCCGTCGCTGTCGACCATCAACGGCGTGGCACAGGTGGCGGTATACGGCCAGCGCCGCTACGCGGTACGCATCAAGATCGATCCGGACCAACTGGCAGCGCGCAACATGACGATGGACGAAGTGGCGCAGGTGCTGCGCTCTGCCAATGCGAACACACCGGTCGGCGTACTGGACGGTCCGCGCCAGACGCTGACCTTGCAGGCAAACAAGCAATTGCAGAATGCAGCCGCCTTCGCGAACCTGGTCATCAGCAGCCGCGACGGTTTGTCGATCCGGCTGAAGGATGTCGCAGTGGTTGAAGACAGCGTGGAGTCGACCAAACGCGGCAGCTGGGTCAACGGCGAGCCATCGATCGTTCTGGCGGTGCAGCGCCAGCCGAATGCGAATACGGTCGCCGTGGTCGACGCGGTGAAGGCGACGCTGCCGCAGTTCAAATCGCAGATGCCGGCCTCGATCGACGTGCAGATACTGAACGATCGGTCGCGGTCGATTCGTGAAGCGATCCATGACGTGAAACTGACCTTGCTGCTGACGATCGCATTGGTGGTGCTGGTAATTTTCCTTTTCCTGAAGCGATTGTCGGCGACCACGATCCCGGTACTGTCGCTGCCGATTTCATTGATCGGCTGCTTCGCTCTCATGTACTGGCTGGGTTACAGCCTGAACAATATTTCGCTGCTCGGCATCACCATTGCAGTCGGCCTGGTGGTCGACGATGCGATCGTGATGCTGGAAAACATCG
>JAKFFO010000207.1:0-15974 GCA_036675035.1 Oxalobacteraceae bacterium | reverse complement strand
GAGATCGATGCGCGCCTGCGCATGATCGCCAGCTACGGCTACCGTTCCAGCCGCAAGCTGCCGACCTCCTTCCTGCCGGGCGAAGGCCTGGTGGGCCAGTGCGCGCTGGAGAAGACCCGCATCTGGCTGACCGACGTGCCGCGCGACTACATCGTGGTGTCGTCGGGCCTGGGCTCGGCGCCGCCGAACAATATCGTGGTGCTGCCGATCCTGTTCGAGCAGCAGGTCAAGGCGGTGATCGAGATCGCTTCGCTGGACCGGTTCACGGATACCCATTTGTCATTCCTCGATCAGCTGATGGAATCGATCGGTGCGGTGATCAACACCATCGAAGCCAACAGCCGGACCGAAAGCCTGCTGACTCAGTCGCAATCGCTGGCGCAGGAACTGCAGCAGACCAACCAGGAGCTTGCGGAAAAAGCGCGTTTGCTATCCGATCAGAACATCGAAGTGGAGCGCAAGAACAGCGAAGTGGAACAGGCCAAGATTGCGCTCGAAGAAAAAGCCCGGCAGCTGGCATTGTCGTCGAAATACAAGTCGGAGTTTCTGGCCAACATGTCGCACGAACTGCGCACGCCGTTGAACAGCTTGCTGATCCTGGCGCAGCAGTTGAGCGACAATCCGAAAGGTAACCTGTCGGCCGACCAGGTCGAGTATGCGAAAACCATTCATGGTTCCGGCAGCGATCTGCTGACACTGATCAACGATATTCTTGATCTGTCGAAGATCGAGTCCGGCACGGTCACTCTCGAAGTCAGCGAGTACCGTTTCCAGAACATGCGCCACTACGTCGAGCGTACGTTCCGGCACATGGCCGAAGCCAGAAATATCGATTTTTCGGTTGACCTTACCGACGACCTGCCTGCCGCTGTTCGAACCGATACCACGCGCCTGCAGCAGATACTGAAGAACCTGCTGTCCAACGCATTCAAGTTCACCGCACACGGCAAGGTGGCGCTGAAGATCGGATTGGCCCGTGCCGGCTGGACGCCGGGCAATCCGAATCTCGATACGGCCGAATCGGTGCTGGCTTTTTCGGTAAGCGACACCGGTATCGGCATTCCTGCGGACAAGCTGCAATTGATTTTCGAAGCGTTCCAGCAAGCCGACGGTGGCACTGCCCGCAAGTATGGCGGCACCGGGCTGGGTCTGTCGATCAGCCGTGAGCTGGCCCGCTTGCTGAATGGAGAAATCCGGGTTGAAAGCAAAGTCGGCGAAGGGAGCACGTTTACGCTGTACCTCCCGTTCGACAGCTCCGGCTTCGGAAAAGGAGACTTGATCCATCCGGCGTACAATCTGTCACCGGCGCTCCCCTCGGAGACGGTGGAAACGCGCCGAGCGCCTGCCGGCAACGGGCCGCCTCCGGCTTTGGAAAACGAAGCGAGCGGCGAGGACGCCGATTTTATGGAGGAAGCGCCGTTCGATGATCGTGCGCTGATCGGGCCCGGCGACGCATCGGTATTGATCGTCGGCGAGGAGGCCTGTGCCGTGAAGGCGCTGCTCGATTTTGCACGGGAAAGGAACTTCAAGGGCATCGTCGCAATGCATAGCGATTCAGCGCTGACGCTGGCGCGCGACTACGTGCCAACAGCGATACTGCTCGATATCGATATGTCCGATACCGACGGCGTGATGGTGCTGGAACGCCTGAAACGCGATCCGGGAACTCGGCACATCCCGGTGCATGTGCTGTCGAGCCGGAAGGAACGCGAACACTGCCTGCGTCTTGGTGCGCTGTCTTATTTGTCCAAGCCGGTAGGCAAGAAGCGCATGGAAGAGGAATTTCACCGCATCCAGCAATTCCTGACATATGAAAAGCGCAGTTTGCTGGTGGTCGAAAACGATGAGCGGCAACGCAATGCGATCCTCGACGTGATCGGCGATTCGGATGTGGACATCGCAGCTGTCGACAGCGGGAAGAGCGCGCTCGAACTTCTCAAGGCATCACACTTCGACTGCATGGTGCTCGACCTGGGTTTGCCCGACAGCACCGGCTTTGACCTGCTTGACCAGATCGGCGCGGACCGGTCGTTGCGCGATGTACCTGTCGTGATTTATACCGCGAAGGAACTGGATCGAAAGGAGGCGGCGAAGCTCAAGCGGATTGCCAGGACCGTCGTCGTCAAGGATGCGAGGTCGCCGGAGCGCTTGCTCGATGAGACGGCGCTGTTCCTGCACCGGTCACATGCGAACCTGCCGGAACAGCAGCGCCGCATACTGGATTCAATGCATGCTGTGGACGGTCAGCTTGCAGGACAGAAGGTACTCGTGGTGGACGACGACTTGCGCAATATCTTTGCACTGAGTTCGGTGCTCGAACGTGAAAACATGGAGGTGCTGTTCGCGGAAAACGGCAGGAGCGGTATCGAGGTGCTGGAAAAAAATCCCGATATCGACATCGTCCTGATGGACATCATGATGCCCGAGATGGATGGCTACGATACGATGCGCGCGATCCGCAGCATCCCGAAGTTCCGGCATTTGCCGATCATCACGCTGACGGCGAAAGCGATGAAAGGCGACCGCGACAAATGTATTTCCGCCGGTGCTTCGGACTATATTACCAAGCCGGTTGACGCTGCAAAACTGTTGTCGCTGATGCGCGTTTGGTTGCATAAACAAACTTGACCATGCGCGATACGGGATCGTTTCCTTTGCGTGTACTTGCCGAAGGACAATAAAATTTTGTGAGCGAAATATTTGCAAGATTCATCCGACGAAGCGGTAAATTATCCTAAGTCTTGGATTTCTAAAGGATATTTCCGCTTGTACACAATAACTGTGGACAAGTTTGTGGATAAACCCTGCTGTCCCCGGCGCAAGCCCGCTCCCATGCGGGCTTCAACAAAATGCTTATTCCGCATGCAAATTATTTTTTCTATTGAATTCAATGACTTATGAATTCAAGTGTATCGATCTGGAAACAGCTTTGATGTTGTGTCACAAAAAGCCGCGACAAGGTTGGCGCGGTTGAAACAGTGTGTAACTCTGCAACCTTCCGTGGCGACAATTTTCCGCATGCATCTGAAGTGTGGCCGTATCAATCATCGCAACAGCGGCTCCTATCGATATTCTCAGGCGGTAGATTTGTTCGTATCCCATGCTTCTTTCTAAGTCCTTCGCATTCCTTTGGCGTAGTTCCGCCAAGTTTTTTCCCGGAAATCAAGATTCGTTCTTTACCCGTTCCCTGAAAATATTCATCGATAAATATTTGCTTTCCGTTAAACGACCTACAGTTTTCGGCTGACGCGGCGTTGATGCTTGTTTGTGATCAAGAGTCGGTTTTTGTGAATTGATAAGTTGGACTCTGCATTTTTCGCCGTGACCGATTACGGGAAAAATAGCAGTTCCGATAAATCAACCTGCAAAAGACCATGCCGTTTCTTTCATATCGCAAATATCTTTCCCTGATTTTGCTGGCTTCCGTATTTGGTTGCGGTGGCGGTGGCTCGGATTCATCCTCGACGCCGATCGCAGCCAATCCGCCATCGAATGCACCGAACAATCCGCCCGCGGGAAACCAGCCGCCGCCTAATACGCCGCCGCCGACAGGCACCACGCCGGCTCCGGTACCGAGCGGAACCGCGATGACGATGTCGTGCGTCGAAGGAGCCGGCCATCAGTGCAGCGGCGCCAGCATCATCCGGATCGACAACGGCGTCGCGTTGACGAGTTCCGGGGTACAAGCCTATGGCATTTCCACGAATGACCTGGTGACGCCGAATACCACCTCCGGTTCGGCATTCGGTCTTGCGCTCGCGACGGGCGGTACTGCCGAGATCAGGCTGGCCAAGAGTGCTGCCGGTGCGGTGTCGAGACCGGTGGTGCTGCTCGACAACTTCGGAATATCGTGGGATGGAACCACCGATCGCCCGCCGATCGTGGAGACATTCGCGACCGCGCAGACCCGTGTCGAACTCGATGCCAACCGGGCGATCACGTTCAGTCCGTTGCCGGATGCATCGGACATCAGTTTCTACGATTACGCCAGGCTTGGCCGGGCCGGGACGCAGGAACATTACGCGAACAATGTTTACTTCCCACGTACGAATTATCCGATACGCTGCCCGGCCGGTGTGCCGGCCGCCGGCACTCCTGGCGCCGAGCCGCACAATTGCCATCGCACTACCGAGACGGAAGGCCTTCAAACGTTTTCCGGCGACTGGCGCACCGGCGGCCGCCTGCCGGATAACTCGTCGGTGTACCGTCTGCACGCCGATGGCGATTTGTATGCGGGTGACGATGTGCCCGACGCGGCAGGCAACCGCAGGTACCTGCCGGGCGGGGATGGATTCGGCGTGTCCTATCCTGGCTTCAAGGGTTTCCGCGCGTTTGAAAACTGGAGCTATCAGTACGGCAATCTCGGCGCGTGGGTGACCATGGATACCGTGGACATCATCGAGTTTGCCGGCGGCAGCAACGAGCACAACAAGAATCGCCGCGGCATGGTGGCGTTCGGCGACGTGACCAGTCCGGCCAGCGTTCCTGCCGGCGGCAGCGCCACCTATACCGGATATGTGTATGGCTGGTACTCGCGCAACGGCACCGAAGACGTGTCCTTTTTCCGTGGCGATGCAACGCTGATCGCGAATTTCGAAACGCGGCTGGTTACCGTGAGCCTCGCAAACACTGCGACATACGATGCGGCAATGACACCGGTACCGGTCACGCTGACCGCAACCATACCTATGGGCGCGGCCGGTGACAATACTGCGAATTATCTGACCGGCCCGGTAGGCAACGGTACGCTGACAGGCGGGCTGGGCGGGCGCTACTTCGGCCCGGTGGTCAGTACCGGATCGAGCGGCGCGGGGCCGGCTGAACTTGGTGGTTCGTTCTCGTTGTCGAATGCGACCACTGGCGCGGCCGTCGTCGGCGGCTTTATCGCAAGCAAGCAGTAACGCGAATAAAACCAATCGCGGCCGTGTACCCGGCAACCTCCGCGGATGCATTGCGAGCAGGTCGCTGCGGGAGAGCGCCTGCCTATTGCTCCGGCACGATGAAGTCTCCGTTTTATCGCGCTCATTTCTCACCCTCTCCCTCTCGGAGAGGGTCGGGGGGTGAAGCAGGGGTTTCGGACGGCATGCCATCCGCCTGCGTAACAACCCTGTCTTGCATGACAGGGGCGCCCTGCAAGGGAGGGGATGCGGCTCCATACTTATCCGTGCCGCATCATGAGCGAGCGTTTTTTCATTTCTGCATGCCTTGACTGCTGCGCAGACAGCGGTGAGCATTGATGTCTCCGCACCTGTTCGGGTTAAGGTCCGGACCGCAATGCAGCCTGCTGCTTTGCAACGCTATCGATACAGGAGAAATCATGATCAAACGATTGCTGGTCGTGTCATTGTTTGCGGCAACAACCGCCTATGCGCATCACGGATGGAGCGAATACGATGCGAATCGGCCGTTGCAACTGGAGGGCACCATAGAAGATTCCGGCTATGTCCATCCGCATGGATTCGTCAAGCTCAAGACGCCGGATAAAACCTGGCTGGTAGTGCTGGCACCGCCAACCCGCATGGAAAATCGCGGCTTGTCCAAGGCGATGCTGGAGCCCGGCAATCGCGCAACTGCGTATGGCTATCCCAATCGAAACAAGCCGGACGAAATGCGCGCAGAACGCTTCACGGTCGGAGAAAAAACCACGGAACTGCGTTGATGCACGAAGCATCCGCGAACTGGGGCTGGCTCGAAGCCACCGCGCTGTCGGATGCGATGCGGACCTGGTTGTGGTTGTATCCGATCGTCGAGATCGTTCATATTCTCGGCTTCGTGGTACTGGTCGGCGCGGTCGCGATGTTCGATTTGCGCGTGCTGGGCTTGTCGCGAAATATATCAGTACACGCGCTCGGACGGCATTTGCTGCGCTGGTCGGTGGCCGGGCTGGTGTTCGTCGTGCCTGCCGGGCTGATGATGTTCTCCGCGCACCCTGAAGAATTCGCGACCAGCCCGATATTCCGGCTGAAGCTCGGACTGATCGGCGCAGCGGGCGCCAATGCCGCGCTGTTCCATATCGGCATTTACCGTTCTGTCGCAAACTGGGATACCGGAACCGCCGCACCGATCACAGCGAAGATGCATGCGCTGCTGTCGCTGGCTGTCTGGATCGCAGTCATTTCCTGCGGCCGCCTTCTGGCGTATACCTGATCGTCATGCACGAAGCGGCGCATCGGGATTTTCGTGAGTCATTGTACGGACTGTCTGAGCGAAGACAGCTTCGGCGTTTCGGTGGTCAAAGGCGCGTACATTTGCCGGAACTATTTATCCAGTCGAAAGAAAAAAAGTATCATGTTTGCAACTGGCGTCTATGCCGACAAGGTGAATCGAGGGAATCGCGGCGGCGACGCGGGCGTGGCAATACGATCCGCCGCACCATTCATAACGTGCAAGTGAAAGAAATTGTTCCATGAGTTCGACAGATCAAAAGCATGAATTGCAGACACCGGCACCTCGATGGTCGGACCACAAGCGGCAACAATCCGATGCCATCAGCTTGAATAAGGACGGCGCGTCGGAGCGCGCCCGCACTCAAAAAGACAAACCGGTCCGCATCAGCCGCAAAGATGCGCAGAAAAATATTCCGCCCGATTCCGATCCGGATGCTCCTGCATCGCCGTAAAACCGGGATCACAGACGTCAATTCAGTAATCGGAAAATCATCGGATCAGCTCCTGCTGTCCAGGGTGATCGAATTTTCACTCGTATTGGCGCAAAAGCATGCAGTGGCGCATGTCGTTTCAGCCTGGTTCAGAATCAAGGGACGAAATCGTAATTTCCGATTGAGGCCGTTAGTGCCGGCGCGTTGAAAGAACGGCAACGAGCAGACAAAATTTCATTTCAACACTTTCTGCGTGGGAACAAATTGGCCAAGTGCCGGTCTAGGGTAGTACCTGTATATTTTTCCGGAGCCCGAGACGATGCTTGACCCGCAATTCCATGAGGAACTTCGTGCGCTTCGCGATCTGGAGCGGGCGGTTCGCGCATATGGCGTTTCCGCGCACGTAGTGTCGCGCGAGCAGCGATTCGATATGCTGGCGATGGCATTGAAAGCAGTGTCTGCGGCCCGGAAATCGTCCATCAAGAAATCGAAGCTGCCCAGCTATAAGTAACGCGCGAGTCAGCCACGACTCAGCCGCACCCAACCCAACCTTATCGAAACCACGCCACAAACAAGCCGCACCGAGCACAACCGCAACTTGACCGCCGCGGCAATGGTCAGCACAATCGATTTAAGGCGGATACCCGGCTTGCGACGTACCAACGGCCGGTCGCCTTGGCTCGGATGGATACGAGATTTCTCCCAGCGTACGTTCCACATGTGCGGCATGCCGGGTCGCGAGATCGCCGAGAGAAACAATCCCGACCAGCTGCATGTCGGCATTGACGACCGGCACGCGCCGAACCTGTTCATCGCCCATCTCGTCCAGCACCGCGCCGACGGTCTGATCCTCGTAACACCAGAGCACATCGCCGGTCATTACCTCGGCAACCTGGCAGTCCAGCGGCGATCGGCCCGCAGCCACTGTACGAACGGCAATATCCCGGTCGGTGATCATGCCGACCAGGCGTTCGCCGTCGCACACAGGCAGCGAACCAACATTCCTGTCCTTCATCATTTGCGCCGCATGCAGCACATTGTCCTGTGGCGCAATGACCGTCACGTCGCGCGTCATTATCTGTGAAATGGATTGCATCGCATTCTCCTCGCGGGTAGTGGCCGGCACGACAATGATGCCACGGAGTTCGAGACCTTGAAGGCAAGCGCATCAAGCGAAAAACAGAAGTCGTCGCGGCGAATTACCGGCAACCTCTTACCCGAGCATATTCGACTGAAGCGATGCTGCAATGTTTCCATCATTACGCCGGCGCCGGCAAAAACTTGCGGCCGGCGCCGCGTTGCGGTTTCGCCAACCGCTGCTTTGGCACGCCAATTGCAGGCACGCCGCATCCTAGGTTTCAATGGCACGTCTTTTTAAAAAAAGCGTGGTTCAACCAATATGAGAATTGCGCAAGTATCTCCGGTATTCGAACGGGTTCCGCCAAAAGCCTACGGCGGCACGGAGCGGGTTATTTCATATCTTACGGAAGAGTTGATCGCGCAGGGACACGACGTAACGTTGTTCGCAACCGGAGACTCGATTACCGATGCCAGGCTGATACCGGTGGTCGATCGAAGCGCACGCCTTGATCCGCAGGGCCAGGAATGGCTGATGTATCACACCATCATGCTGGACCAGGTCGCAAAAATGGCCGATCAATTCGACGTTATTCATTTTCATACCGACTTCCTGCATTTTCCGATCGCAAAGAAACTGCCGATACCGCATGTAACCACCTTGCACGGCAGGCTGGACTTGCCGGAGCTGATTCCGCTTTACCGTCATTTTCGCGATGTTCCGCTGGTATCGATCTCGGATAGCCAGCGTACGCCTTTGTCGTGGGTCGACTGGCAAAAAACCGTGTATCACGGCCTGCCGTCCGATTTGTATTCTTTTCAAAGCAAGCCGCAGGATTACTTCGTTTTCATCGGCCGGATTTCGCCGGAGAAACGGATTGACCGCGCGATCGAGATTGCATTGCAATGCGATATGCCGCTCTATGTCGCCGCAAAAATCGACAAGCCGGATCAAGCCTATTTCAATGAACAGATAAAGCCGTTGTTCAATCATCCGCTGGTTGAATATCTCGGCGAAATCGGCGAGCAGGAAAAAAAGGAATTTTTGGGAAATGCGCGCGCCTTGCTTTTTCCCATCGATTGGCCCGAACCATTCGGATTGGTGATGATCGAAGCTTTCGCATGCGGAACACCGGTAATCGCGTATCGCAATGGCTCGGTTCCCGAAATCATGGAACACGGCGTGACCGGCTTTGTCGTGAACAGCCAGGAGCAGGCGGTGCAGGCCGCCCGAAAGATAGACACCATCGATCGACAGCGTTGCCGCGATGTGTTCGAGCGTCGCTACACCGCAGCCAGCATGGCGGAAAACTACCTGACCGTATATCGGGACATCCAGCGCAAGCACGAACAATCATCCGGAGACATCCATGGTTAAGCAGATTCAACTCGACGAACAATGGTATATCCTCGCGACCTCGTCGCCGGCCGACGAGCGCCGGCGCGTGCTCAAGCATAACGACCTGTTTGCGCTGCTCGACCGCTTCGGCGACATACAGCCGATCGGCATGGCGGAAGAGGGCCTTTATTTCGGCGACACCCGTTTTCTTTCGCATCATGAACTGCTGATCGACGGCGTCCGGCCGATGTTCCTGAACTCCACCGTGAAAGACGAGAACGGCCTGCTCATCATCGAACTGATGAATCCTGATCTTCACGTTAAAGGACGAGACAAGATCGACAAGGGGTTGCTGCATATTTTCCGGGCCAAGCTGTTGTGGAATGCAACTTGCCATGAGCATGTGCGCGTAGTCAATTACGGCATGGAACAGGTCGAAACCACCTTGTCGATGGCGTTCGGCGCGGACTACGCGGATATCTTCGAAGTGCGCGGCTTTGAAAGAAGCCAGCGCGGCGAAACCCTGGCGCCAAAAACCGGCAACAGCGAGCTGTTGCTCGAATACTGCGGACGCGACAAAACTACCCGCAGAACCCGCATCACATTCGATCCGCCCCCGGAAAAAATATCTGCCGACAGTGCGGAATTCAAACTCGTGCTGCCGCCGAAAGGCGAGGCGCATGTCTACGCCACGATCGGTTGCGAAATTGACGACCAGAAAGCGTCCGCACTATCCGGCACGGACGGCTATTTTTCGGCACTGACGCAGGCAACCGAGGCGACCGGCAACATGCTGCGGAACCGCTGCAAGATCAGCACATCGAATGCGATGATCAATCACTGGATCGATCGTTCGTCATCCGACCTGGTGATGCTGACTTCAACCTTGCCGGAAGGCGTGTATCCGTATGCCGGCGTGCCCTGGTATTCGACCACTTTCGGGCGCGACGGAATCCTGACGGCGCGCGAATGCCTGTGGATCGACCCGAGCCTGGCCAAGGGCGTACTGGCTTTCCTGAGCGCGACCCAGGCAACCGAAGAAAATGCCGCACAGGATGCGGAGCCCGGCAAGATACTGCATGAAGCGCGCCGCGGCGAACTGGCCGCACTGGATGAAATTCCGTTTCGCCGCTACTACGGTACGGTCGATGCAACGCCGCTATTCGTCGGGCTGGCCGGCGCCTATTACGATCGCACCGGCGACCTCGATTTCATCCGTTCGATCTGGCCCAATATCCTGCGCGCACTGCACTGGATCGACCATTATGGCGACAGCGATGGCGACGGTTTCGTCGAATATGCGCGGCATAGCGAAACCGGGCTGGAGCAACAGGGATGGAAGGATTCGAACGATTCGATATTCCATGCGGACGGGAAGCTCGCCAAAGCGCCGATTGCATTATGCGAAGTGCAGGCCTATGTGTACGAGGCAAAGCAGCGCGCCGCGCATCTGGCCGAATTGCTCGGCGACGCGGCGCTCGCCGGGAAGCTGCGAGATGCGGCGCAACTGCTTAAAAGGAATTTCAACGAAGCGTTCTGGTGCGAGGAAATCGGCAGCTACGCGATCGCGCTGGACGGCCAGAAGCGGCAATGCGCGGTTTCTTCATCCAACGCCGGGCACGCATTATGGACCGGCATCGCCAGCGACGAGTACGCGAAGAGAGTGACGGACCAGATGCTGAGCGACGACCTGTTTTGCGGCTGGGGCATTCGCACCATATCGAAACGCGCAATGCGCTACAACCCGATGGCGTATCACAACGGCTCGGTCTGGCCGCACGACAATGCATTGATTGCAAAGGGCATGGCCGGGTACGGATACACCGACAAGGCAATGAAGGTATTTACCGGCATGTTCGACACCAGCCAGTTCGTCGACCAGCATCGATTGCCGGAACTGTTTTGCGGATTCGCCAAACGCCCGGGTGAAGGCCCCACCTTGTACCCGGTCGCATGCTCGCCGCAGGCATGGGCGGCCGCCAGCGTCTACTATCTGCTGCAGGCGTGTCTTGGAATATCCTTCGATATTGAAAAATCAGAAATCCGTTTCAGGCATCCGCAATTGCCGCCGTATCTCGAAACGGTAGAGATCACGGATCTGTCGATCAACGGCGCCACCGTCGATCTGCGATTGCAGCGTTATCCGAACAACGTCGGCGTGAATGTGGTGCGCAAGACGGGGAATGCGGAAGTGGTGGTGGTGGCTTAGCAAACTGTAGGCGAAAAAATTACCGGAGCCGTAGGTTCGCGGCATTGCGTGCTGACGAAGTTCGCGATTTCAGACACGTCTGCAAAAACGTTGTCGGCTCTCGTGCGTAAAAATTACCTGCCCGATTTCCTGTTTCGCTTGCTCCAGTAGCCGAACTCTTCCGAATAGCACGAAATCTACATTTCGCTCGTCTTCTCCTGCATATAGGCTTGCGCATCCGTGATCGCCTGGTTATAGATGCTGGGGCCGATTTCTTCCAGAACGAATTTCAAGAACATCTGCGCGCGCAGCTCGCCGAGCTCTTCGCCTTCTTCCTGTTTCCAGTAACGGCGCAGCGAGCCGACCAGTTGTTCCTCTACTTCTTTCTTAAGTTTGATTTCCATTTTTGTTCTGTTGCCTGGGTTTGTTCAATGGTCGCTGGCGTGAGGATCGATACATAAAAGCCGATTCGTTTTCGCCCATCGATTGGCCCGCACCGTACTCTCTTTAGTGTGTCAGGATTTTGGCTGTTTCGCTACCGGGCAGTGAAGCGCTGACACCGCGACGGCCGTTGGAAGCGGGAGAGTATTGTTCTTCGCCAGCCGATCCTTCAATTCACACCAGGCGTTCGCAATTCCATCGTCAGACAATTCGTTGCCAAAACAATACTTTGCCCATAAACTGACGCGGCAGGCGGCTGTCTGCCTTTCACGATTTTTTATTTGACGCCTAACACGGCCAAAATATGGAAAGCGAGTAATGGCGCGGCTTTCAGGCGTATTGACAGTCTGGATAGGCGGACAGGGCGCCGGGATAGGCAGAAATTTTTTCACCCTAAATAGAAGTTATGTTTTGAGAATGGAGCAACCATGAGTTTTTTCTCGACTCTTCAAATTCAATATCCGGACGACCCAATTAATATTGATAGTCAGTCGGAAAAAATTCTGAAAATTCTGAAAGAAGATGGAATTCATTCAGACGTTTTTGTTGATCTAAAAGCGGTGTTTGAGACTACATCTGGAGAGCTTTCGATCGACTCCATTTACTTGCTTGGATTGGTTGAATCTGTCGCCCAAATGTTTCCAATTTCCCCTTTTCATGCTCGCTGCATGGGTGAAGAGTTTCGATACACTTGGATTCGAGAATTTGAGAACGGAAACGCTGTGTTCTCGGAGGGGCCATGGGATTACTAAACATAACTTGTAGATCAGCCCAGACGCGTATGCGCTGGGTATCACGGCGTTGGGCTGCAGGATAAGTCCGAATTAAAGATTCAATCCATCGACCACAAATAATGGCATCTCAAAACGCGCTGTGTTCATCGAACGACCGCTTGGGAATATCAAACAGAACCGGGAAAACTGGTCTACGGATTCCTCGGGGACTTATCCTACAGCTTCGTTAGGCCACTTTGGAAACGCAAATGGATGTTACCGCTGTCAAAGAACATTGCAGCCGCTTTCCCGGTGCCTCGTCAAAGTTGTACGGGCCACCGAGCAATGTGCTCGTCTACTACTCTGGCGGCAAGAAATTTGCCTACTTCAAAACCAGCGAGCCGGAACAGTGGCGTTTCAGCATTCGCACAAGCCCTGAGCGCTTCCTGGAGTTGACTGACGTGCCAGGAATCAAGCCAGCCCGTTACATGGCCAGATTTCACTGGGTCACAATCGTGGATGTCAGTGCCGTTCCTGTCGATTACCTTCAAGAGCTGATTGAGTGGTCTTATACGGCGGCGATCACACGTCCCAGAAAAGCAGCAGCCCGTCGTCGTGGGTAAGCGGCCTGACATTTACAATTCATTCAAGCCGGCGTCGCTTCGCGGAACGGCTTAATTTAGGCGCTAAACAGGAGGAGAAAGCCGTGACCAATGCGCAGAAGGTGATACTCGTAATCATTGCCGGGTTTCTATCCTTATCCTTGCTTAGCTGGTTTCCAGACCCGCAGGCAAAGGATGTTGTTCGCTTCGTGATCAACGCTTTCCTGTGCTGGTTTTTATGGCGGAGTGCGAACTGGGCTCGCTGGGTACCAGTGGGTCACTTGGCAATGGGATCAGCATGAAAGCGCGTCTTTTTACGCCATGCGGCGTTGCAAATCCTCGCGATAGACCCGCTATCGCTGTGGTTTGCGCCTGGCCTGGCACAAAAATCCATCGCTTTTATTTGCCGCTCCCATTGCCAAGTGACCCACTAGGGGTGCTCGCGGCGATCGCGTGTATTTTTGCGCTGACCTCAGTTTTGAGAGCCCCGATGCAGACAGAGGCAATCGGCATCCTGAGCGCAATGATCATCTTCTACGGCTTCGCCGCTTATGTTCTTTTGAGTCGCAAATGGATTGGAACTCTCTTCCCCGCAACAACACCCGACAAGCTGTTGCAACCGATCGAGCGCGATGACGCGCTCTGACTGAACGCCAACGTTACCCCACACGAAATACACCGCCATGTCGCATCACACCACTCTGTCGCAATTACTCGGTCTCGTTGGTTGGCTAGCCATCGTGTTTGTTGCTGCAGCCATAGGGGCAGCCGCCTCCATCGAGGCGAGCACCTTCTATGGTCAGTTGGTGCGCCCAGCCTGGGCTCCGCCGGCTTCCGCCTTTGGCCCTGTCTGGTCGGTTCTCTATTTACTCATGGGTGTGGCGGCATGGCTGGTGTGGCGGGAGCAAGGTGCCAGCCATCGGGCAACGGCACTTGTGCTGTTCATTGCCCAGCTCTGCGCAAACTCACTCTGGTCCTGGTTGTTCTTCGCTTGGCACAATGGCGCAGTCGCGTTCGCAGAGGTGTTGGTTTTGTTGGCTCTCATCGCAGCCACGCTCGCGGTGTTCTGGCGCATCAGTCGCCTGGCTGGCGTTCTTATGCTGCCGTATCTCGCATGGGTGTGCCTTGCATCGGCACTCACCTGGTCCGTGTGGCAGAACAATCCGACGGTTCTGTAGTGAGCCATCTGCGCGCGAGGCATTCCCTTCGATCGCCAGTATGCCCATCGGCATGGCGTGCGCCGCCTGTTACTTCAGACATTATGCATAAGGTATAAGCCCATGCCATTTACTCCTATCCATATGGGTCCGGGCATCCTCCTGAAAGCAATTCTGCAAGGCAGTTTTTCTCTCATGGTGTTTGGATGGACGCAAGTCATCATGGATATCCAGCCGCTGATTGTTCTCCTGAGTGGTGAAGGGCATCTGCATGGGTTCACGCATACGTATATCGGTGCGACTTTAATAGGCGCTTTTTCTGCGATAACCGGCAAGTATGCCGCTGAGTTCGGGCTCCGAACTACTGGCGCCGCCGGGTTTCTGCCGGTAGGCTGGCTTGTTACAATTGTCAGCGCATTCGTCGGCGCTTATAGTCACGTGCTGCTCGATAGTCTGATGCACTCCGACTTACAGCCATTTTTCCCATTTTTGACAGTCAATCCGTTTTTGCACCTGGTATCCATAGAAACCTTGCACAAATTCTGTTTATACAGCGGCCTGCTTGGAGCGGCGCTATATTTCGTTATCGTGCAATGGCTGAAAAAGCATGACAAGTTGCAGAGCAAGGGCGCAAACGGGCACCGGTTATTTCGACGTGATGGATCAAAGGAAAATGGCGATGAATGAACATGAAAAAATAAACTACGTCGAGTTTCCGGCAAAAGATATCGACGCAACAAAGCGATTTTTCACGGCGGCTTTTGGATGGTCCTTTGTCGATTACGGACCTGATTATTCGGCTTTCTCGAACCAGGGTTTGGACGGAGGGTTTTTCAGGTCCGAACTAACGTCGACTTCTGAAAATGGTGCTGCGCTGATTGTTTTATTCAGCCAGAACCTGGAAGCCACTGAGGTAAAGGTCAGGAAGGCGGGCGGCGTCATCATCAAGGAAATATTTTCATTTCCAGGTGGCCGTCGCTTTCATTTTACTGAGCCAAGTGGAAATGAATTCGCGGTATGGTCAGAAACCGGCGCGGAACCTGGCGATCGTCACTGACATGCAAGCGTGCAGCTCGTCTCGGCACCGCGCGTCAGGAAAGAATAGGGCCGCCCGCCCGTGACCGCTCGGGAGCATGTTGTAGAGACCCGAAATATTCACGTAACATTCGCAGATACTATCTATTCACAAGGAGCGCAGGATGGAAGCGCAAGAACTTCACCGCGGGCGGCTGATCGATCACATCCAGTTGGTAGTACGGGATCTTTCTGCGGCCCAAACATTTTATGCAGCCATCCTCGATGTTCTGAATATCCCCATGGGTGGCACCGGCGATGGATTTTTCTGGGCCGACGAGTTGTTCGTCTCGACGCCTGCCAGCCTGGCTGCGCAAGGCCACTTGACCGGACGTAATCACCTGGCGTTCCAGGCGCGGAGCCGAGCGGTGGTGGATGCGTTTTACAAAGCGGCCCTGGCCAGCGGCGGCAAGGACAACGGCGCACCCGGAGAACGCCCATACCATCCGGGCTACTACGCGGCCTTCGTGTTGGATCCAGACGGAAATAACATCGAAGCCGTTTATCATGGCGAAGCGAACCGCAGCGCGCCATCGGTACACATCACGTTCTGATTCAGGTGATACGCGTTGTGAAGCGGCTTAATGCATCATTCGATTCCGTAGGCTGCGCCGCTGGTCATCTCGAACACCAGCGCTCAACCAAAAAGGCGATTCAAACGGAAGTCGAGTCCGCTGAAACTAATTCAATTCGGTATTGCCGCCTTTACTGATTCCGCTGATACATGCCGATCAATTCCGCTTGTTCGAGGATGTGGCCTTGCATTGCCTTTTCGAGTTCGCCTT
>JAKFFO010000111.1:0-2700 GCA_036675035.1 Oxalobacteraceae bacterium | reverse complement strand
CGCAATGCGCAGGATGTTGCGACGACTTCGGCCAATCTTTCCGGGAGCGTAGCGGTCGCCGGAGATGTCACCGACCCCGAGCAGGCGCGCCGCGCGATTGCCGACGCCGTCGCATCCATGGGAAAACTCGACATACTGGTTTGCAATGTCGGCAGTGGACGCTCAGTCTCGCCAGGGACCGAAACCTACTATGAATGGCAGCGCGTCTTTGCGCTTAACCTGTGGAGCACAACCAATATGGTGGAAGCAGCGCGCGCCTCGCTGGCAGAAACCGGCGGAACTATCGTCTGTATCTCGTCGATTTGCGGATTGGAATCCATCCCCGGTGCGCCACTCACTTATTCCGCTGCCAAGGCCGCCCTGCATGCCTATGTACGTGGCGCTGCCCGACCGCTGGGCAAGCTAGGAATACGCATTAATGCGGTGGCGCCCGGAAACATCCTTTTCGATGGCTCCGTGTGGTCGCGCAAACTGGGGGAAGACCCTGAAGCGGTCCGGAGTTTGCTTGAACGCGATGTCGCACTGGCGAAGCTGGGCACACCGCGCAATGTTGCCGAATTGGTTGCCTATTTGGCGTCACCGCGCGCCGGATTTGCCTCCGGTGCGGTCTGGGTGCTAGACGGCGGACAAGTCCGTTCATGAATCAGAACTTTCAGGAATAACGTGAATAAAGCATTTGAAAAATTCGACCTGAGCGGCAAGACCGCGCTGATTACCGGCGCCGCCGGATTACTCGGCAAGGAGCATGCGGCCGCGCTGCTGGAATGCGGCGCCGACGTGGTTTTGACCGATGTCAGCCAGGCGGCGCTGGACGCTACGCGTGCATCATTGAGTAGCCGTGCGGACGCGGCGCGAATAATAACCTGTTTGATGGACGTGTCGCGGCCGGAGGCGGTCCGCACAACTACCGCGCAATTGGCCGGGAACGGACGCCGCATCGATATCCTGGTCAACAATGCCGCCATCGATCCCAAGGTAAAGGCTGACCAAGGGATAATGGAAACTTCGCGGTTGGAGAATTTTCCGATAGAGCAGTGGGATTTGCAGGTAGCCGTCGGTTTGACCGGCGCCTTCCTGTGCAGCCAAGTATTCGGCAGCGCCATGGCGCAGGATGGGCGCGGCGGAGTCATACTGAACATCGCTTCGGACCTTTCTGTATTTTCGCCGGACCAGCGTCTGTACCGGAAGGACGGCGTGGCCGAAGATATGCAGCCGGTCAAGCCGGTGACTTACTCGGTTATCAAGGCGGGGCTGGTCGGACTGACACGCTATCTGGCTACTTACTGGGCCGACCGCGGCGTGCGCGCCAACGCCCTGTCCCCGGGCGGCGTATTCAACGGGCAAGGCGACGAGTTTGTGCAACGGCTGTCGGCTTTAATACCGCTGGGGCGCATGGCTAATCACGACGAATACCGTGCGGCGGTGCAGTTTCTTTGTTCTGACGCCTCTTCTTATTTGAATGGCCAAAACATTGTGATGGATGGCGGCCGCTCAGTGTGGTGAAATGCCTCGACCTCCCGGCGATTTCCGCATGGATTTCCCCATGGTATAGTTCGATGGCTTACCGGCAGAATCGTCAACCCGTCGCGCCTTTCCGCACTAAATATCTGGGACCATCCTTTTAAACCTTTCCCGGTTAGAAATACTCCGACTGAAATTCATGTTTAACAATAAATCCATCCTAATTACCGGCGGAACTGGTTCCTTCGGACATGCGTTTGTGCCCATGACCCTGGCCAAATATAATCCTCGGCGGCTGGTAATTTATTCGCGCGACGAAATGAAGCAGTGGGAAATGGCCAAGCTGTACGGCAATGACGACCGCGTGAGGTTTTTCATCGGTGACGTGCGCGACAAGGATCGTCTGGCCAGAGCCCTCAACGGCATCGATTATGTAGTTCATGCGGCGGCCACCAAGATCGTGCCGACTGCGGAATACAATCCGTTCGAATGCGTCAAGACCAATGTGACCGGCGCCATGAACCTGATTGACGCCTGCATAGACCAAGGCGTAAAGCGAGTGGTGGCGCTATCGACAGACAAGGCGAGCAGCCCGGCGAATCTCTATGGCGCAACCAAACTGGTATCCGACAAGCTTTTCATCGCGGGCAATTCGTACGCAGGCGGCGACGAGACGCGCTTTTCGGTGGTTCGGTATGGGAACGTCATGGGTTCACGCGGGTCAGTCGTGCCGTTCTTTCTGACCCTTGCCGAAAAAGGCGTACTGCCGATCACCGATGAACGCATGACCCGTTTCATGATTTCGCTGGAACAAGGCGTTGACCTTGTGTGGCATGCATTTGAAGATATGGTCGGCGGCGAGATATATGTAAAGAAAATTCCTTCCATGAGGGTAACCGATGTCGCACTGGCAGTAGCGCCGGAAGCGCGTCATGAAGTCGTTGGTATTCGACCTGGCGAGAAACTGCACGAACAGATGATCGGTCCCGAAGATGCGCAATATACCTATGAATATCCAGAGCATTTCAAGATTCTTCCGGCCATCCATAACTGGAGCGAGGATCCGGCGCGCATCAACGGTGGAAAAAAGGTTACTTCTGATTTCACCTACTGCTCGGACAACAATGCGGAATGGATGAGCGTCGAATCCTTGCGTACTTGGATCGAGCAGAATCGTGACAAAGTCGGCAAGATTTGACAGCTATGATTCCCTATGGCCGACAAGATATTTCCGACGCC
>JAKFFO010000162.1:0-2729 GCA_036675035.1 Oxalobacteraceae bacterium | reverse complement strand
AACGCCCCCTGCATTGCATGCACGGGGCGTTTTCAATTGACGCAGACGTCAGTGCGATCACCTTCGGCCAACGGCAAAGCAAACAGGTTCGACAGACAATTTTGCAAAAGCAGCATCGAACGCGAAACCGTCGACTGGCAGGCACGTATTGTGCTGGGCTTACCTTATCTTGATAGGCGGCATTTCAATTCATTAAGCACTTTCCCGACTCACGGTTTCCGTGTTTGACAAACCGGCAGACCTATGATGATCGGGCCGCCGCGATACAGTGAGAAAGAATGAAATCGTTGCTCGTACGCCGCACCCTGTTTATGCCAGGCAAACAAAAATAGCGGTATGTCAATTGTCCTTCATCTGAAAAGCCCAATATATATCGTAAGGGAAGAAGGGTTGAAATCGAAAATACCGGTGTTGACAAATAACTTCTGTATTATTTGCATTGAATCCAGGCAATTCATCTGTTTCATCGTGGATTAAATTGCACATGCCACTGTTGAATTTGCATGGGTTTGAAAGAAAGCGTGTTCGGATAAGCGCAATTTTCATTAATATTTCAAAATATTGCCTTTGATGCATTGCAGCAACACGCCTTTCTCTGCAGAATCGTGTGGAATCACCTGAAAGGGCATACATGCTGTATCAACTTCACGAAATGAATCGCACTCTGCTCAGCCCGCTAATCCAGTGGGCCGACGCTTCTGCCAAATTGCTCACCAGCCCGGTTTCTCCATTCGCACATACGCCGTTTGCGCAAAGAATTGCTGCTGGTTACGAATTGATTTATCGGCTCGGCAAGGATTACGAAAAGCCGGAATTCGGCATCGATTCAACGGTTCTCGACGGTAAAACAACAGTTGCCGTGATTGAGGAAGTGGCAGAACAAAAACCGTTTTGCCGCTTGCTGCATTTCAGGAAAGACCTGACGCCGAAAGAATTCTCAGCTCTCAAGCAATCGACCGTGCTCCTGGTAGCGCCGCTGTCGGGACATCATTCGACTCTGCTGCGCGACACCGTGCGTGCACTGTTGCCACACCATGATGTTTATATTACGGACTGGACCGATGCACGCATGGTGCCTCTGTCGGAAGGGCCGTTTCATTTGCATGACTATATATATTACGTGCAGGATTTCATGCGCAAGCTGGGGCCGGACCTGCATGTGATCTCCGTCTGTCAGCCGACGGTGCCGGTACTGGCTGCCATCTCCTTGATGGCGACGGCCAAGGATCCGAAACTGCCAAAAACCATGACCATGATGGGCGGTCCGATCGATCCTCGCAAATCGCCTACCGAAGTCAATGATCTGGCGACCGACAAGCCCTATTCATGGTTTGAAAATACCGTGATCTACAGCGTGCCACCCAACTATCCCGCGTATGGACGCAAAGTGTATCCGGGCTTCCTGCAGCATGCCGGTTTCGTCGCAATGAATCCGCGTCGTCATGCGGAAAGTCATTGGGACTTCTATATGCACCTGCGCAAGGGAGACAATGAATCGGCGGAAGAGCATCGCAAGTTTTACGATGAATACAATGCGGTGCTCGACATGCCTGCTGAATATTATCTGGAAACGATCAAGGAAATTTTCCAGGAATTCCGGCTCGCAAAAGGCAATTGGGAAATTGAAGGCAAGCCGGTACGTCCCCAGGACATCAAGACGGTTGCACTATTCACCATCGAAGGCGAGCTCGACGATATTTCCGGTTCCGGTCAAACCGAGGCAGCGCAGGACTTGTGTTCGAGTATTCCGAAATCCAAAAAGCAGCATTTCACTGCGCCGGGATGCGGTCATTACGGTATTTTCTCCGGCCGCCGCTGGCGTGAAATCATCCGTCCGAAACTCACCGAGTTTATCCAAAAAAATTCCTGATCTTGCCGGATCGCCTACTTCAGGCCGTTCACTTGAAAAGGTGAACGGCTTTTTAGTTGGAGGCAGGCGGAAATCCCGGGATAATGGCGCCTATGCTGCAAAATCCTGTCAACCGTCAATCGCGCGCCGACCAGATCGAAGACCTGCTTCCTCAAACGCAGTGCACCAAATGCGGATACCCTGGCTGCCGCCCCTACGCGGAAGCAATTGCGAGCGGCGAAGCCAACTACAATCAATGCCCGCCGGGCGGTTCCGAAGGCATCGCCAGGATCGCCGCGCTGCTCGGCAAGCCGGTGATACCGCTCAATCCAATAAACGGAAGCGAGCGCGAACGCCCTGTAGCTTTCATCGATGAGTCGCTTTGCATAGGCTGCACGCTGTGCATCCAGGCCTGCCCGGTTGATGCAATTGCAGGGGCTGCCAAGCAGATGCATACTGTCGTGCCGGATTTGTGTACCGGCTGTGATTTATGCGTGGCGCCCTGCCCGGTCGATTGCATTTCCATGATCGGCATCACGCCGGGTAAAACCGGATGGGACGCATGGTCGCAACAGCAGGCGGATGCCGCCCGCGTACGCCATGAATTTCGCGATTTTCGCGTGAAGCGCGACAAGCAAGAAAACGATGCGCGGCTAGCTGCCAAGGCTGCGGCAAAATTGAAAGAGGTTGAAACCGAGTCCGCATCCAGCCCTGAAGCACGTACCGAGCAGGCGAGAAAGAAAGCAATCATTCAGGCCGCAATCGAACGGGCACGGCTGAAAAAAGAACAAACGACAGAGAGCGGCAATCAATGAATTCCGAAAAACGGACTGAAATCTTCAGGCGCTTCCGCGCCGCCAACCGTCTTCGGCAGCAGCGC
>JAKFFO010000054.1:0-16391 GCA_036675035.1 Oxalobacteraceae bacterium | reverse complement strand
TATGCAGGGTGCCGAACACCAGGTGGCCGGTTTCTGCAGCCGAGAGCGCCAGGCGGATCGTTTCCAGATCACGCAACTCTCCGACCAGGATCGCATCAGGATCTTCGCGCAGTGCCGAACGCAGTGCGGCGGTGAATGACAGCGTGTGCGGCCCGACTTCGCGCTGGTTGATCAGGCATTTTTTCGATTCATGCACGAATTCGATTGGATCCTCGACCGTCAGGATATGCCCGTATTCTGTTTCGTTAAGATGATTGACCATGCCGGCCAGCGTGGTTGATTTTCCCGAGCCGGTCGGACCGGTCACCAGTACCAGTCCGCGCGGCTTCATTGCCAGGTCGGCAAATATCTTTGGTGCATTCAATTGTTCCAGGCTGAGAATTTTCGACGGAATAGTTCGCAACACCGCAGCCGCGCCGCGATCCTGGTTGAATGCATTGACCCGGAACCGGGCCAGGCCGGGAATGGCGAAAGAAAAATCGCACTCAAGGCTTTCTTCATACACTTTGCGTTGGCCATCGTTCATGATGTCATAAATCATGCCGTGCACATCCTTATGCTCCAGCGGCGGCAAATTGATGCGGCGTACGTCGCCGTGGACGCGAATCATCGGCGGCAAGCCGGCGGATAAATGCAGATCGGACGCGTTATTCTTGACCGAGAAAGCAAGTAGTTCGGAAATGTCCATTTATAATCCCTGAGCCTGCACTATATAAAATAAAAAAACGGATGGCTTGAACCGTACAGTCGTGTTGCCATTTTTGAAATCCGCGTGATATTGCCTGAATGCATTTGATTATGTCCTTAATCTCCCGGAACTTGCAAGTTGTCCATGACCGTATTGCTACAGCTGCGCGCGAAGCGGGGCGCAACCCGGAAAGTGTCGGACTGTTGGCAGTATCGAAAACATTCGGGCCGCAGGCAGTATTGGAGGCGTCACGGGCCGGGCAAAAAGCATTCGGCGAAAATTATCTGCAGGAAGCGCTGGACAAGATGACTGCACTGCACGATCTGCAGCCCGAACTAAACCCGGAGTGGCATTTCATCGGACCGATCCAGAGCAACAAGACACGGTCAATTGCGGAAAACTTCGATTGGGTGCATTCGATCGAGCGGGCAAAAATCGCGCAGCGCCTGTCCGAACAGCGGCCAGCGCATCTGCCGCTCTTGAATGTGTGCCTTCAGGTCAATATCAGCGGCGAAGCCAGCAAAAGCGGCGTGACACTGGAACAGGCATCGGAATTGGCGCATGCAATCGCGCGCATGCCGCGACTGTGTTTGCGCGGATTGATGGCGATACCGGAACCGGCGGGCGATATCGAACAACAGCGCATACCATTTCGCAAGCTGCGCGTATTTTTCGACGAGCTGCGCGCGCGTGGGCTCGCAATCGATACACTGTCGATGGGCATGTCGGCCGATATGACAGCTGCGATTGTCGAAGGTTCTACCATGGTTCGCATCGGAACCGCAATTTTTGGAAACAGGGATTATGCAAAGTGAATTGAAAATCAGCTTCATCGGCGGCGGCAACATGGCGACCGCGTTGATCGGCGGACTCGCCGGCAAGCTTACGGCAGGCGCAAATATTCATGTCGTCGACATCAATGCCGACGCGCTGCAAAGACTGCAACGGCAGTTTGGCGTGACAACGGCGCAACAGATCGACGCTGTGGTTGCATCGAGCGACGTGATCGTGATCGCAGTCAAGCCGCAGCAAATGAAGGAAGTCGCCGCGCAGCTTCAGCCGCATGTGACTTCGCAGCTGGTGCTGTCGATTGTCGCCGGCATTCGAGCGGTCGACCTGTCGCGCTGGCTGAAAGGACATAAATCAATCGTACGCACCATGCCCAACACCCCGGCCCTGATCGGCCAGGGAATCACCGGCATGGCGGCGATGGATGGCGTATCGGAGCAGCAGCGCACCGCTGCGGACGCGATCATGCGTGCAGTCGGTGCGACGGTCTGGTTAACCGATGAAGCATTGATCGATCCGGTCACCGCGGTATCGGGCAGCGGGCCGGCATACGTGTTCTACTTCATCGAAGCGATGCAACAGGCGGCGCAGGAAATGGGCTTGAGCGCCGAACAGGGCAGCGAGCTGGCGCTGGCTACTTTCATCGGTGCGTCGCAACTTGCGGCGCAGTCGTCGGAGCCGGTTGCCGTGCTGCGCGATCGGGTCACGTCCAAAGGCGGCACTACCCATGCGGCACTGACCAGCATGGCCGCAAGCGGCGTGAAAGAGGCGATTGTTCGCGCATTGAAAGCGGCGTCCGAGCGAGCAAGGGAGCTTGGCGAGGAATTTGGTAAAAATTGAGAAGACAGGTCGGAAGGTACTACGCTGTTCCGGCCGACCTTCTACGGCCGGCCTCTAACTGCCAGCTTCTTTCGCAGATCGAGCTTGGATGACCGAACGATCGCGTCGCCTACCGAATTTAACGTCAAATCATAAGAAAAGTGGAGCCATGATTTCGGCGCCATTCCGGAGCTCTGCTGACGATCGCATCAAATTATCCCACCGCATAATCGACGGCGATTCCCGCAAATACGGCTGCCCCCAGCCAGTTGTTGTGCCTGAAAGCGGCGAAACAGCCGGCTCGATCACGCTCGCGTATCAGCGTGTAGTGATAGACGGCAAAAGCCGCGGCAACGGCCAGTCCGGCGACGAACCAGCCGCGCAGGCCGTAATTCCATCCGACCAGCAAAATGATCGCCAGCGTAATCGCATAGCATGCCATGACCGCCGCGACATCGAACCGGCCGAAAGTAATGGCGGAAGTCTTGATACCGATTTTCAAATCATCGTCACGGTCGACCATCGCATATTCGGTATCGTAGGCAATCGCCCAGAAAACATTGGCGATCAAAAGCAGCCATGCCGCAGGCGGGACGGTCCCCTGTACCGCCGCAAACGCCATCGGTATGCCGAAACCGAAAGCGATGCCAAGATAGGCTTGCGGGATCGCGAAGAAGCGCTTGAAGTACGGATAGCTGATCGCGATCAACACTGCTGCGAACGACAATTGTATTGTGAGATTGTTAAGAGGCAGGATCAGCATGAATGCAAGCAGCGCCAGCACAGTCGCGATCATAATCGCTTCCCAGGGCGCGATTTTGCCGCTAGTGAGCGGTCGCTCTACGGTGCGTTTGACGTGCTTGTCGATATCGCGGTCCGCAAAATCATTGATTGCGCAGCCGGCCGAACGCATCAACGCGGTGCCGATGCAAAAGATTGCGAGCAGATGCCAATCCGGTTTACCATCCGACGCGAGCCACAGCGCGGCAAGAGTCGGCCAAAGCAATAACAGGATGCCGATCGGTTTGTCCAGACGGACCAGACGGAGATAGAGATGAAGTCGGTTCATAAGGTCATATTGCGCTGCAAAATCGAATTATAAGCGGCACAGCGCTGGCTTCGGTTATCGTAACGAGCTTGTAACACCATTCGGATACCATCGAAATTTTCAGGAGAGTTCTCATGCATTTCAAACTCAAAGTTCTGGTTGCTTCCGGCCTGTTCGCCACGATGGCAGCTTCCGCTCACGCTGCCACCGAAATCACATGGTGGCACTCGATGACTGGTGCGCTGGGCGATCGAGTCGCGGGGCTCGCAGACCAGTTCAACAAGAGCCAGTCCGATTACAAGGTCAATGCGATTTACAAGGGCAGCTATGACGAGGCGATGTCCGCCGCGATCGCCGCTTACCGTGCAGGCAACGCACCGAACATCCTGCAGGTCTTCGAAGTCGGTACCGCCACCATGATGTATTCGAAGGGCGCTATCAAGCCGGTTGCCGAAGTAATGAAAATCGCTGGCGAGAAATTCGATCCCTCGGTGTATATACCTGCGGTTGCCGGCTACTACACATCACCCAAGGGCGAACTGGTTTCATTTCCGTTCAACAGCTCCACCACGGTGATGTACTACAACAAGGACATGTTCGAGAAAGCGGGACTGGATACCGATAAGGGACCTGCGACCTGGCAGGAAGTGCTGGCCGCTGCCGCAAAGCTGAAGGCCAATGGCGAAAAATGCGCGTATACCACCGGCTGGCAATCGTGGGTTCACCTCGAAAACTTCTCGGCCTGGCACAACACCGAATTCGCCAGCAAGAATAACGGTTTTGGCGGCCTGGATGCGCGGCTGAAGTTCAACAGCCCGTTGCATGTCAAGCATATCGAAAACATGGCGAACTGGGCCAAGCAGGGGTATTTCACCTATGCCGGACGCAAGAACGAACCGGAAGCGAAGTTTTATTCCGGCGAATGCGCGATGCTGACTTCTTCCAGCGCGGCGTATGCCAACATTGCCAAGAATGCCAAGTTCAAGTTCGCAGTGTCGGCTTTGCCGTATTACGCCGAAGTCAAAGGCGCGCCGCAGAATACGATCATCGGCGGCGCATCGTTGTGGGCGATGAGCGGCAAGCAGAACGACGAATACAAGGCAGTCGCAAAATTCTTCAAGTTCCTGTCGCAACCGGAATTGCAGGCGAAATGGCATCAGGAAACCGGTTACCTGCCGATTACCAAGGCAGCTTACGAGCTGACCAAGAAATCCGGCTTCTATGAAAAGAACCCGGGCACCGATGTGTCGGTACAGCAGATGATCGTCAAGACGACGGACAAATCCCGTGGCATTCGTCTCGGCAATTTCGTTCAGATTCGCGGCATCATCGATGAAGAGCTGGAAAACGTCTGGACCGGCAAGAAGAGCGCGAAGGAAGCGCTCGATACGGCGGTCAAGCGCGGCAACGAGCAGCTGGTTCGATTCGAAAGAGCCAACAAGTAAACTTCGGCTGACAGAAATGCCGGGTCAGACGCGAGTCGGCCCGGCATTTCTTCGCAAAAAACAAATTCATGGAAAAACGCGCCCGCTTCAAATCGGCCTGGCTGCCTTTCGCGCTGGTCGCGCCGCAGATCGTGGTTACGCTGCTATTTTTCTTCTGGCCTGCAGTGCAGGCACTCTATCAGTCGGTACTGATACAGGATGCGTTCGGCGTCTCATCGCAATTCGTCTGGTTCGAAAATTTCCAGAACCTGTTCAATGACGAGACTTATATCGACTCGTTCACGACCACGGCAATTTTTTCGATTCTGGTCGCCTTCTTCGGATTGTCGATTTCATTGATTCTGGCGGTTTTTGCGGACCGGATCATCAAGGGCGCGTCGATCTACAAGACCTTCCTGATCTGGCCCTACGCGGTATCGCCGGTCGTGGTCGGCGTGCTGTGGATGTTCATGCTGAGCCCCACGCTTGGCGTCATCGCGCATGCGCTGCGCTACTTCGGTATCGAATGGAACCACCTGCTGAACGGGCAACACGCAATGCTGCTGATCGTGATTGCGGCGGTATGGAAACAGATCAGTTACAACTTCCTGTTTTTTCTGGCTGGCCTGCAGTCGATTCCGAAATCTTTGATAGAAGCGGCCGCCATCGACGGTGCCGGACCGGTCAGGAGGTTCTTCACCATCGTGTTTCCGCTGCTGTCGCCAACCACCTTCTTCCTGCTGGTGATCAACGTGGTGTATGCATTTTTCGACACGTTTGCAATCATCGAAGCGACTACCCAGGGCGGCCCCGGCAACGATACCGAGATTCTGGTCTACAAGGTCTTCTACGATGGCTTCAAGGGCGGCGATCTCGGCAGTTCCGCCGCTCAGTCGGTGATTCTGATGACCATCGTCATCGTGCTCACTGTAGTGCAATTCAAGTATGTCGAAAAGAAGGTGCAATATTCATGAGGATTTCCAATGATTGAGCGCCGTCCGATACTCGATTTTATCAGTCACCTGGTGCTGCTGCTGGGGGTTCTGGTGGTTGCCTTCCCGGTGTACGTTGCACTGGTGGCCAGCACGCAAACCGCCGATCAGGCGGCCGCTGCGCCGATGTCGCTGGTGCCCGGCGATCAATTTTTCATCAACTATGCTGAGGTCATCTCCAAGGGGACGTCAGGCAATATTTCGATGCCGCCGGTCGGGCGCATGATGTGGGTCAGTTTCGTGTCGGCGTTACTGATCGCTTTCGGGAAAATCTCGATTTCGATGTTGTCCGCGTTTGCATTCGTCTATTTTCGTTTTCCGGGGCGATCGCTGTTCTTCTGGATGATTTTCGTGACGCTGATGCTGCCGGTGGAAGTGCGCATCTCACCGACCTATCAAGTGATATCCGACCTGGGCATGTTGAACAGCTATGCGGGATTGACGATTCCGCTGATTGCATCGGCGACAGCGACTTTTCTTTTCCGGCAATTCTTCCTGACCGTGCCGGATGAACTGGCCGAAGCGGCCCGTATCGACGGCGCCGGGCCGCTGCGATTTTTCAAGGACGTGCTTTGGCCGTTGTCACGCACCAATGTGCTGGCGCTTTTTGTCATCATGTTCATCTATGGCTGGAACCAGTATCTGTGGCCGCTGCTGGTCGCAACCGAACAGAATATGTACCCGGTCGGCATCGGCATCAAGACCATGATTGCCGGCGGCGATGCGGCGGTGGAGTGGAACATGGTGATGGCAACGCTGATCCTGGCGATGCTGCCGCCGGGTCTGGTTGTGGTGGCGATGCAGCGCTGGTTCGTCAAGGGACTGGTCGACTCGGAGAAGTGACCTAAGTTGTAGAGGCATTAATGCGATAGGCAACGGATTTTTCATCATTGCTCGAAACAAAATGATTGCCCGGACGGGACTGACAAATACATGGCAAAAGTCGAATTAAGAAACATCAGGAAGACCTACGGCAAAGGGGCAAAGTCGATCGATGTCATTCACGGCATTTCGGTCGATATCGCCGATGGCGAGTTCGTCGTGATGGTCGGACCATCCGGCTGTGGCAAGTCCACCCTGTTGCGCATGGTGGCCGGGCTGGAAGATATATCCGGTGGCGATATCGTGATTGGCGATCGAGTCGTCAATCAGCTGGAACCGAAAGACCGCGATATCGCGATGGTGTTTCAGAACTATGCGCTGTATCCGCACATGAGCGTGTATGAAAACATGGCATATGGCTTGAAAATCCGCCGCCTGTCGAAGGACGATATCGAAACCAGGGTGCAGAAGGCGGCCGGAATTCTGGAGCTCGGCAACTTGCTGCAACGGACGCCGCGCCAGCTTTCGGGCGGACAGCGGCAACGGGTCGCAATGGGGCGCGCGATCGTGCGTGAACCGGCGGTATTCCTGTTTGACGAGCCGTTATCGAATCTGGACGCAAAGCTGCGCGTACAGATGCGCCTTGAGATCCAGAAGCTGCATCGCACGCTCGGCACCACCAGCCTGTACGTGACGCATGATCAGGTCGAGGCGATGACGCTGGGTCAGCGCATGATCGTGATGAACGCCGGCCGGGCCGAGCAGATCGGCACGCCGGCCGAGGTGTACGGCAAACCGGCAACCACGTTCGTCGCCAGTTTTATCGGATCGCCACCGATGAACCTGTTGCGCGGGCAGGTAAGTTCCGACGGGAGCTGGTTCGATCTGGGCAACGGCGCGACCGTGAGTCTGCCTACCGCATACAACGCGATTGCCGATCGGGAATGCATATTGGGGTTGCGGCCAGAACATCTCACGCTGGGCCGGCCCGGATTGACAATTGACGTACTGCTGGTCGAAGCACTCGGAGCTGACTTGCTGGTGCATGCACAGATCGGCGATCAGCCGCTGGTGGTTCGTGCGCCTGCCGGTACGCCGGTCGCCGCCGGTGAACGGGTAATGGCAGGCTTCGACGCGGCGTCATTGCACTGGTTCGATTCAGCAACGTCGCATCGCCTCGACCTGGTCAAGACTGCCTGAACAGCCAGTGTATTTGATTGTCAGTTCGCGATAGCTTTTGTGTTCTCCAGCATCGTAACGCCATGCAGATCGCTGGCGAGAACCGCATCACGTACCGCTTCGATGGCTGCGCCGCGCGGAAAGCTTTTGCGCCAGGCGATGACCACCCGGCGCGATGGTACCGGGTCGGCAAACGGCACATAGCGCAGCATTCCGTCCCTGGCATGCATGTCCGGTACCGACGCTTGCGGCAGCACTGTGATGCCGATGCCGGAAGCAACCATGTGCCGAATCGTTTCCAGCGATGAGCCTTCGAAAGTGCGGGCAATGCCGTCGCCAGTGGTTGAAAAGCGCGACATCTCCGGACATACTTCGAGCACCTGGTCGCGGAAGCAGTGGCCGTTTCCTAGCAACAGCATGGTTTCCGATTTCAGGTCGTCCGCGGTGATGTTCGTGCGCGAGGCCCAGGGATGCTGCTTCGGCAACGCGACCACGAAAGGTTCATCATAGAGCGGCTGTACCATCAGTCCATGGTCGGGGAACGGCAAGGCCATGATCGCAGCATCCAGCTCGCCCTGGCGCAACAGTTCGATCAAACGCACGGTGAAGTTCTCCTGCAATACCAGCGGCATCTGCGGAACCCGTTCGATCATGTTCTTGACCAGTTGCGGCAACAGGTAAGGTGCGATCGTGTAAATGATGCCGAGCCGGAGCTGGCCGGCGAGCGGGTCCTTGTTCTGCTTTGCGATTTCCTTGATCGACGCGGTCTGCTCCAGCACGCGTTCGGCTTGCGCAACGATCTGTGTCCCGAGCGGCGTCATTGAAATTTCAGTGCCGCCGCGCTCGAAGATGGTGACGCCCAGTTCGTCTTCGAGTTTCTTGATGGCGACCGACAATGTGGGTTGCGCGACAAAGCATGCTTCCGCCGCATGGCCGAAATGTTTTTCGCGCGCCACCGCGACGATGTATTTGAGTTCAGTAAGGGTCATGTCTGTATCTTCGCATATGCGGGAAAATTATTCCGGGATCGGCATACCCGCGGTTGGCCGGTACATGGAATGAGTCAATTTACACCTTCAGGAAATCTTCGCGGGCGCCGAGCCATCGTGCCAGATGCGCATGAACCGTATCGGGATCATCATGCAACAGTGCTTGCGCCACGGTGCGTGCCTTTTCTACCAGCCATTGATCGGTTTCCAGATCGGCGAATCGCAGCAACGCCTGTCCCGACTGGCGTGCGCCGAGGAATTCTCCCGGGCCCCGGATTTCGAGATCGCGCCGCGCAATTTCGAAGCCGTCGGTAGTTTCCCGCATCGTGGCCAACCGCTGCTTTGCAACCGGTCCAAGCGGGCTCTGATACAGCAGCACACAGACACTCGCAGCAGAACCGCGTCCGACCCGGCCACGCAGTTGGTGCAGCTGGGACAGACCGAACCGCTCGGCATGTTCGATCACCATCAGCGACGCATTCGGCACGTCGACGCCGACTTCGATCACGGTAGTCGCAACCAGCAGATGGATTTCGCCGCGTGTAAATGCGTCCATGACCTGCTGCTTCTCGGCCGGCTTCAGTCGACCATGCACCAGGCCAATGCGCAAATCGGGCAACGCTTCCACCAGCGTCGCATGCGTATCGGTCGCGGTTTGCAACTGCAATGCTTCGGATTCCTCGATCAGTGGGCAAACCCAGTAGACCTGTCGACCTTCGAGCGCTGCGGCATGGACTCGCGCTATCACTTCGTCGCGCCGGTTCTGGTCGATGATGCGCGTAATCACCGGCGTGCGTCCGGGCGGCAGTTCATCGATTACCGATACTTCCAGGTCGGCGTAGTAAGTCATGGCGAGCGTGCGCGGAATCGGTGTCGCCGACATCATCAGCTGATGCGGTACTGTTTGCGCAGAGTCGGTTGCGGCGGAGGATTCCATTCCCTTGTTGCGCAGGGTCAGGCGTTGCGCAACGCCGAAACGATGCTGTTCATCGACGATCACCAGTCCCAGCCGGGCAAATTGCACGCCTTCCTGGATCAATGCATGCGTGCCGATGACGAGTTGAGCGTCGCCCGATTCTATGCGTGCCTGCGCTTCGGCCTTTTCCTTTTTTTTCAGGCTCCCGGTCAGCCACGCGACTTTCACACCGAGCGGTTCCATCCATGCCGCGATTTTGCGAAAGTGCTGGTCTGCCAGGATTTCGGTCGGCGCCATCAGTACCGCCTGGAATCCGCTGTCGATCGCCTGCGCCGCTGCCAGCGCGGCGACCACGGTCTTGCCGCTGCCGACGTCGCCCTGCAGCAGGCGCTGCATCGGAAACGATGCGCGCAGGTCCGCACGAATTTCCGACAATACTTTTTCCTGTGCGGTTGTCAATGAGAATGGCAAGGTCTTCAGGAATGCGGCTGACAGGTCGCCGATCACCGGCAGCGCGGTTGCGTTCTTTGCACGCCGTGCAACCTGGGCCCGTTTCAGCGACAACTGTTGTGCAAGCAATTCGTCGAACTTCATCCGTACCCACGCCGGATGGGACCGGTCTTCCAGCGCACGTTCATCGACGTCGGATGGCGGATTGTGCAGCAAGCGCACCGCCGGCTCGAATCCGCTCAGCCCCAGCGCTTCACGCAAGGATTCGGGCAGCGTGTCGTGCCAGTCGACGCGCGCCATTGCCGCCGCAATCGCTTTCCGCAACAGGGTTTGCGACAGTCCTTCGCCGGCCGGATAGACCGGCGTCAGCACGGTGGGCAGCGGAGCGCCTTCCACTACCACTTTGTATGCCGGATGCACCATCTCATGACCGAAAAATCCGTGCCGCACTTCGCCGCGTGCCCGTATCCGCGTGCCGGTCGCAAGCTGCTTGCTCTGGCTGCCGTAGAAGTTCAGAAAACGCATCACCAGTTGGCCGGATTGATCCTCGATGGTCACGACCAATTGCCGGCGCGGCCGAAACTGCACATCGCAGGACGTAACCACGCCTTCCACCTGGACCGGGTGGCCGATCATGAAGCCGGCTTCGCTGATCGGCGTTACTTGTGTTTCGTCCTCGTAGCGCATCGGCAAATGCAAAACCAGATCCATGTCCGAGTGCAATCCAAGCCGCGCAAGCTTTTCTTCAGTCTTGCTGGCGCGCGCAGGCGTTGCGGCTTTTGGCTTCGTTGCAGACATGTCGGGCCGTAAAATGGCGGGCAGAGCGTAAAATAGCGGGTTGAAAAAATGGCCGGGGCGATCAAAAAGCTGCCTGTTATTGTAGAGCCAATGGCCATTATGGCAACCGTATCGATTTTAACCATCCTTTAACCCGATTCCAACGCATGTATTCTCTTTCAGACTTCGATTTCGATTTGCCGCAGGAGCTGATTGCGCAATTGCCGCTTCCCGAGCGCAGCGCGTCGCGGCTGTTGCAGGTCGACGGCGATACGCTGGTTGACAGGGCTTTTATTGAAATCGTCGATTTGCTGAACGCGGGCGACCTGCTGGTGTTCAACGATACGCGGGTGCTGAAGGCACGTTTTTTCGGCGTCAAGCAAACCGGCGGCAAGGTCGAGGTACTGATCGAGCGGGTGGTCGACAGCAGAACCGTGCATGCGCAGGTTCGGGCTTCCAAGACGCCGCCGGCCGGCGGCACAATCCGCCTGGCGGATGCGTTCGACGTGGTCGTCGGTGAACGGGTTGGCGAGTTCTATATTTTGCAATTTCCGTCGGATGTGTTTGAACTGATCGAAGCGCATGGCCGCTTGCCGCTACCTCCGTATATCGAACATGCGGCCGACGAGTTCGACGAACGGCGTTATCAGACGGTCTATGCCAAGCAGCCGGGTGCTGTTGCGGCACCGACCGCCGGATTGCATTTTGATCAAGCGCTGCTCGATCGGCTGCGCGACAAAGGCGTGCAGTTTGCTTTCGTTACTTTGCATGTCGGTGCAGGCACGTTCCAGCCGGTACGCGCGGAAAATCTTGCCGAGCACAACATGCATAGCGAGTGGTACACGATTACGCAGCAAACCGTGGATGCGGTGCGCCACGTCCAGGCGTCGGGGGGCGACATAGTCGCGGTCGGCACTACCAGCTTGCGTGCGCTGGAATCTGCGTCGCAGTCGGGTGCACTGCAAGCCGGCAGCGCAGATACGCGACTGTTCATCACGCCCGGCTACAAGTTCAAGACGGTGTCGCGCCTGATTACCAATTTCCACTTGCCGAAATCTACGCTGTTGATGCTGGTATCGGCATTTGCCGGTTATGAACAGATTCGCACGGCCTACCGGCATGCGATCGCGCACCGGTACCGCTTTTTCAGCTATGGCGATGCCATGTTGTTGAGTTGTCGTCGGTCCGATGCGAAGCAAGGCGCCACGGAAGACCTGTCATTCCGTCATCCCGATCATCTTCCGCCTGCGGCGAACGATGACAACAGATCGCAATCAAATCACCCGCCACAAAAATAATGCTCAACTTTAAACTTTTAAAAACCGATGGCAACGCACGGCGCGGCCAGGTCACATTGAATCACGGCGTGGTTGAGACTCCGATGTTCATGCCGGTCGGCACCTACGGCTCGGTCAAGGCGATGTCGCCGCTTGAACTGAACGAAATCGACGCGCAGATCATTCTCGGCAATACCTTTCATCTATGGCTGCGTCCCGGCATCGACGTGCTCGCCAAGTTCGGCGGACTGCACAAGTTCATGGGTTGGGACAAGCCGATACTGACCGATTCGGGCGGGTTCCAGGTGTTTTCGCTTGGCGCGATGCGTAAGATTACAGAGGAAGGCGTCAGGTTTTCGTCGCCGATCAATGGCGACAAGCTGTTCCTGTCGCCGGAGATTTCAATGCAAATCCAGCGTGCATTGAACTCCGATATCGTGATGCAGTTCGACGAATGCACGCCGTATGAGATCGACGGCCGTCCGGCGACCGAAAAAGAAGCGGCGCAATCGATGCGCATGTCCTTGCGCTGGGGCCAGCGTTCGCGTGCCGAGTTCGACCGGGAACAAAACCCGAATGCATTGTTCGGCATCGTGCAGGGCGGTATGTTCGAAGGATTACGCGATGAATCGCTGGCCGGGCTGGAACAGATCGGCTTTGACGGCATTGCGATCGGCGGACTGTCGGTCGGCGAGCCGAAGGAAGACATGCTGCGGGTACTGGAACACGTCGGGCCGCGCCTGCCGGCCGGCAAGCCGCATTACCTGATGGGCGTGGGTACACCGGAAGATCTGGTTGCCGGTGTCGCGAGCGGGATCGATATGTTCGACTGCGTGATGCCGACCCGAAATGCGCGCAACGGCTGGCTGTTCACCCGCTTCGGCGACATCAAGATCAAGAATGCGCGTTATAAGGATGACATGCAGCCGCTTGACGCAACATGCACTTGTTATGCCTGCCGCAATTTTTCCCGCGCTTACTTGCATCATTTGCATCGGGCCAACGAGATTCTGGGCGCCAGGCTAAATACAATTCACAACCTCCATTATTATTTGCAGCTGATGCGCGACATGCGCGCCGCAATCGATGTCGGCGGGTTTCAGGCATTGGTCCTGCGTTTCAAGGCTGACCGTGCGCGCGGTACGTAGGCATCCCGGCAACCGTCGCCGCACCGTGGCGTTAGGAATTACTCCATCCGGTGCTAGAATGCCGGGTTATTCAACACTACAACTTGGAGTGCACCGTGTTCATTTCTAATGCTTACGCACAAGCTGCCGGCGGTTCGGCCAGCAGCCTGACCAGTTTTTTGCCGATTATCCTGATGTTCGTGGTGCTGTACTTCTTGATGATTCGTCCGCAAATGAAACGTCAGAAAGAGCAGAAGGCAATGATGGAAGCGCTCGCCAAAGGCGATGAAGTCATTACCGCAGGCGGCGTTCTCGGAAAAATCACCAAAGTCAGCGACGCCTATGTCAATCTTGACGTAGCCGATGGCACGGAAATTATTGTGCAAAAAGGCGCGGTAACCATGTTGTTGCCAAAAGGTACGATCAAAGCCTTGTAATCGATGCTTGCAGAGAGTCCGGCATTTCGCCCGGATGCTTATGCTGCATGCATGGAACCCGGAATCACACTGAACGCTGATCAATATGAATCGCTATCCTGTCTGGAAGTACATCATCATCGCCATCTCACTGATATTCGGCGTGCTGTATACGTTGCCGAATTTCTTTGGCGAGTCGCCCGCAGTACAAGTCAGCAGCGGAAAAGCCACCTTCAAGCTTGACCGCAGCGCGGTTGAGCTGGTCGAACAGACCTTGCGGAAAAACGGCATCGAGCCGCAAGGCGTGTTTTTCGAGACGACCGGCGTTCAAAGCTCGGTGCGCGCACGCTTTGCCGATACCGATACGCAGTTCAAGGCGAAAGGTGTGCTCGAACGCGAGCTGAACACCGATCCCAACGATCCGACCTATCTTGTCGCATTCAACCTGATGCCGAATACGCCGGAATGGCTGCAAGCGCTGCATGCGTTTCCGATGTACCTCGGCCTCGATTTGCGCGGCGGCGTCCACTTCCTGATGCAGGTCGACGCCAAGGCAGTGGTGAACAAGCGCATACAGGGTTTGCAGACCGGGATTCGCGGCATACTGGTGGACAAGAAAATTCGTTATGCCGGCATCACCCGTGAGGGCGAAGCCATTGAAATCAGGTTCCGCGACCCCGAAACACGGGACGCGGCTCGTAATGTGCTTCTTTCACAATTGCCGGAACTGGTGCTTGAGGATGTGGCTGAAGACGGCGACCTGAAACTCCGGGCGACGCTGCAGCCGCAAGCGCTGATACAAACGGTGCAGGAATCGGTCCAGCAAAACATCACTACCTTATCCAATCGAGTCAACGAACTGGGCGTTGCCGAACCGCTGATTCAGCGTCAGGGTGCCGATCGCATCGTGGTGCAGCTGCCCGGTGTGCAAGACGTATCGCGCGCAAAAGACATTATCGGACGTACCGCTACGCTGGAGGTCCGGCTGGTCGACGAAACAGTTTCGCGCGGCAGCGAAGAGACGGCGGCGATTCCGTTCGGTTCCGAATTGTTCAAGGTTGGAAAAGGTGCTCCGGTGGTCTTGTACAAGGATCCGATCATCACCGGTGAATACATTTCCAGCGCGACCGCCAGCTTTGATCAGAATCAGCAGCCGTCGGTCAGCATCGATCTGAATGGCGACGGTGGCCGCAGGATGCGTGAGGCAACCCGCAACCGCATCGGCAAGCTGATGGCGATCGTGCTGTTTGAAAAAGGCAAGGGTGAAGTATTGACGGTGGCGACGATCCAGGACGAATTGGGTTCCCGCTTCCAGATCACCGGGATGGAGTCGACCGAAGCCTCCAACGACTTGGCGCTGTTGCTGCGTGCCGGCTCGCTGGCCGCACCGATGGAAATCATCGAGGAACGGACCATCGGTCCACAGCTCGGTGCCGAGAACATTACCAAGGGTTTCAATTCGACCTTGTATGGTTTCGCCGCGATTGCGGTATTCATGATTGCGTACTACATGCTGTTCGGTTTTTTCAGCGTGTTTGCGCTGGCAGTCAACCTGATGCTGTTGATCGCGCTGCTGTCGGTGATGCAGGCAACGCTTACATTGCCAGGCATGGCGGCGATCGCATTCACGCTCGGTATGGCAATCGATGCCAACGTGCTGATCAACGAGCGAATACGGGAAGAGCTGCGTGTCGGCAATTCACCGCAGGCGGCGATCAACATCGGTTTCGACCGTGCCTGGTCCACGATTCTGGATTCGAATATCACCACGCTGATTGCCGGCCTGGCGCTTTTGATATTCGGCTCGGGACCGGTACGCGGCTTCGCGGTCGTGCATTGCCTCGGTATTCTGACATCGATGTTCTCAGCCGTATTCGTGTCGCGCGGCATGGTCAATTTATGGTACGGACGAAAGAAGAAGCTGACCGGGTTGTCGATCGGCCAGGTATGGAAGCCTGGAACCTAATACTGGATTCTTGAGCAGGTGCCAGGCCGGGTGCCTGCGCTTTCGCAGTTGATTATGTGAAGAAGGTTTTTTGGGTCGGCATTGCGAGCGCAAGATAGTGCTTGGCAGCGACGCAAAGGGACCGAACGAAAGGAAAGTAATGGAGTTTTTCCGGATTAAAAAAGACATTCCGTTCATGCGTCATGCGTTGATTTTCAACGTGATTTCGGCGCTGACTTTTGTCGCGGCGGTGTTTTTTCTGGTGAGCAAGGGCTTGCATCTGTCGATCGAGTTTACCGGTGGCACGATCATGGAAGTGACCTATCCGAAGCCGGCCGATCTGCAAGGTATACGTAACACTCTGGGCGAACTGGGATTGACCGATGTCCAGGTGCAAAGCTTTGGAACTGCGCAAGACGTGCTGATCCGGTTGCCGGTGCAAAAAGGCCTCGATTCGACTCAGCTCAGTGACAAGGTATTGACTGGATTGAAAGCCCACGACAGCTCTGTGCAGAGGCAGCGGGTCGAATTCGTCGGCCCGCAGGTCGGCAAGGAATTGGCGCAGGACGGATTGACCGCGCTGGCGGTGGTCATCATCGGCATCATGATTTACCTGGCTTTCCGCTTTGAATGGAAATATGCGGTTGCGGCAATCATCGCGAACCTGCACGACGTCGTCATCATTCTTGGGTTTTTCGCGTTCTTCCAGTGGGAGTTTTCGCTGCCTGTGCTC
>JAKFFO010000013.1:0-2765 GCA_036675035.1 Oxalobacteraceae bacterium | reverse complement strand
ATTAAGAGCATCTAACATAATGAAACGAACCCAGCTTGGCGCCAGGAACGGTGTCCGCGTTGTTGCACTCCTCGCCAAGGGGAACCACCCTTGGCTCGTCCTGCGCCTAGCGGCCATCCGCTCCCGGTGCCAATCTGACTCCGCCTCATTTTGTTAGATTCTCTAAGTCCGGCTATCCAGTCCGTAATGTCGAAAATTCTGCAAGTGACAATAGACAAAGTGCAAAAATGAAAGCAATGATTTTCGCTGCGGGCCGTGGAGAGCGGATGCGTCCGCTCACCGATGCATGCCCCAAGCCGCTGCTCAAGGTACGAGGTCGCCCGCTGATCGTGTGGCATATTCTCAACCTGGTCCGCGCCGGCATCACCGATATCGTGATCAACCATGCGCATCTCGGCCGCATGATCGAAGAAGCACTGGGCGACGGCGCGCAATTCGGTGCCCGCATTGCGTACTCGGCTGAAGGCAGCGCGCTGGAAACCGCCGGCGGCATCGCCAAGGCGCGCCATCTGCTTGGCGACGAGCCGTTCGTCGCGCTAGCGGCAGACATTTACTGCCCCCACTTTAACTTTGAACAAGTCAAAAGCGCACTGGTGGACAATGACCCATGGGGTAATCCGCTTCCGTCCGATAAACGCGACGTCGCATGGTTGTACCTGGTCAAGAATCCGCCGCACCATCCAAAGGGCGATTTCGCGCTGAACAGTTTTTCGATTGCAAATGACGGCGAGCCACGCCATACCTTTTCCGGTATCGGCGTCTATCGCCCGCAAATGTTCGACCAGATAACGCCGGGCCAGTCCGCGCAGATTGCGCCGATACTGCGGCAGTATGCAGAACAGGGCTTGGTCGGTGGAGAAATCTATCGAGGCGACTGGACCGATGTCGGCACGCCGGAGCGCCTGGCGCAACTGAATGCACCATTGACTGAAAGCGTACGCCAATGAAACCTTATTCGAATCGACGTGCGGCATTGATGGCGCAAATGCAGGCCAGAGGCGGCGGTGTCGCGATCATTCCAACGGCACCCGAAGTCATGCGCAACAGCGATGCGGATTATCCGTATCGGCATGACAGCTATTTTTACTACCTGTCCGGTTTTACCGAACCGGATGCGGTGGTCGTCCTGATCGCAGGAAAAATGAATCAGGCTATCCTGTTTTGTCGCGACAAGAATGCGGAACGCGAAATCTGGGACGGGTATCGCTATGGCCCCGATGCCGCGCGCGAGAAATTCGGCTTCGATGCTGCGTTTCCGATTGAAGCGCTGGATACCGAAATGCCGAAGCTGCTGGCCGACACGCCCGCTCTATTCTACGCGCTCGGCAATAACGCCAAGCTGGATGCGCAGGTTCAGGGATGGCTGCATGCGGTGCGCAACCAGGCGCGTGCAGGCGTTACCGCGCCGTCGGCGGCGCATGATGTGCATGTGCTGTTGAACGAGATGCGCCTGATCAAGGATGCCGACGAAATCGGGATCATGAAGCGTGCCGGCGCAATATCATCTGAAGCGCACGCACGTGCGATGCGAGTCGCGCGCCCCGGTTTGCATGAGTATCAGATCGAAGCCGAGCTGTTGCATGAGTTCCGCAAGAACGGCTCCCAATTTCCGGCCTACACGTCGATTGTTGCAACCGGCGCCAATGCCTGCGTGCTGCATTACCGCGCCGGTGATGCACTCCTCCGGGATGGCGACCTGGTGCTGATCGATGCCGGCTGCGAACTCGACAGCTATGCATCCGACATTACGCGCACGTTCCCGGCCAATGGCGTTTTTTCCGGTCCGCAAAAAATGCTGTACGAAATCGTGCTGGCCGCGCAAGCGGCGGCGATCGCCGAGATCAAACCCGGCAAACGCTTCACGGACGGACACGATGCCGCGGTCAGGATTCTGGCGCAGGGCATGCTCGATACCGGCCTGCTCGATAAACGCAAGGTCGGTTCGCTCGATGACGTCATCGCCAAAGGCGATTACCGCCAGTTCTATATGCATCGCACCGGCCACTGGATCGGCATGGATGTGCACGACGTCGGCGAATATCGGGATCACGCGCCGGCCGGAGAAGAGAAACCCTGGCGCACGCTGCAACCGGGCATGGCGCTCACCGTGGAACCGGGCATTTACGTGCGGCCCGCCGAAGGGGTTCCGGAACAGTTCTGGCATATCGGGATCCGGATCGAGGACGATGCGGTGGTCACGGCAAACGGCTGCGACATCATCACCAGCGCGCCCAAGACAGTGTCCGATATTGAAGCAGTAATGAAGCAATGAAGTCATTGCGATGACCGACTTCGATATCGCGATCTGCGGCGCCGGCCCGGTCGGCATGGCGCTGGCGGCCCTTCTGGTCAAGCGCGGCATGGCGCCGCAGCGTATCGGCCTGGTGGACGCCAAGCCGCTTGCGTTGTCGCTGGCCGACCCGCGCTCGATCGCGCTGTCGTATGGCAGCCGCCAGCTGCTGGAAGCGATCGGCGCCTGGCCGTTGACGGCAACGCCGATCCATGAGATCCACGTGTCGCGGCGCGGCCATTTCGGGCGCAGCATGATCGACCGCGATGACCACAAGGTGCCTGCGCTAGGCTACGTGGCGCGCTATGGCGACCTGGCCGGCGTGCTCGCGTCCGTATGCGAAACGCTCGGCGTCGCAGTCACGCGGCCTGCGCGCGTCGCCGGCAAAACGGAAGACGACGACGGCGTCGTGCTGCGCCTCGAGGACGGACGCGAGATCAGCGCCGCGCTTGCGGTGCAGGCCGAAGGCGGCGTG
>JAKFFO010000072.1:0-2783 GCA_036675035.1 Oxalobacteraceae bacterium | reverse complement strand
TCGCGCCACCCGTGATTTCATTGCGCAGTTCATCCAGCGTAAAACCGACCGCGAGCTTGGCCGCGATTTTCGCAATCGGAAAGCCGGTCGCCTTGGAGGCCAGCGCCGACGAACGCGATACGCGCGGATTCATCTCGATCACGATCATCCGCCCATCCTTCGGATTGATCGAAAACTGGACATTCGAGCCGCCGGTATCGACGCCGATCTCGCGCAACACCGCAAGCGACGCATTTCGCATGATCTGGTATTCCTTGTCGGTCAGCGTCTGCGCCGGCGCAACGGTGATCGAATCGCCGGTGTGCACGCCCATCGGATCCAGATTTTCAATCGAGCAGACGATGATGCAGTTGTCCTTTTTATCGCGGACCACTTCCATCTCGTACTCTTTCCAGCCGATCAGGGATTCCTCGATCAACAGTTCGCTGGTCGGTGAAGCTTCCAGGCCGCGCTTGCAAATCGTTTCAAACTCTTCTGCGTTGTATGCGATACCGCCACCGCTGCCGCCCATCGTGAATGACGGCCGGATAATCGATGGAAATCCGAGTTCCTTCTGCACGGCCCAGGCCTCTTCCATAGTATGCGCTATGCCGGAGCGGGCCGAACCGAGGCCGATGCTGGTCATCGCATCCTTGAACTTGGAACGGTCTTCGGCCTTGTCGATCGCTTCCGGCGAGGCGCCGATCAATTCGCAGCCGTATTTTTTCAATACGCCGTTGTTGTGCAGGTCGAGTGCGCAATTGAGTGCGGTCTGCCCGCCCATCGTCGGCAAAATCGCGTCGGGACGCTCCTTGTCGATGATGCGCTCGACCACCTGCCAGGTAATTGGCTCGATGTAAGTCACGTCGGCCATTTCCGGGTCGGTCATGATGGTCGCCGGATTGCTGTTGACCAGCACAACGCGATAGCCTTCCTCGCGCAATGCCTTGCAGGCTTGCGCGCCGGAATAATCGAACTCGCATGCCTGGCCGATTACGATCGGACCGGCGCCAATGATCAGGATGCTTTTAATATCGGTACGCTTAGGCATTTTTCTTGTTCTCCATCATCGCCACGAAGCGATCAAACAGGTAGGCGACATCATGGGGACCCGGCGATGCTTCCGGATGCCCCTGGAAACAGAACGCAGGTTGATCGGTGCGTGCAAATCCTTGCAGCGATCCGTCGAACAGCGACACGTGGGTGACCCGACAGTTCGCCGGCAGCGTTGCCGCATCCACTGCAAAGCCATGGTTTTGCGACGTGATCATCACTTGCCGGGAATCGAGATCCTGGACCGGATGATTTGCGCCATGGTGGCCAAATTTCATTTTCATGGTTTTCGCGCCGGAAGCCAGCGCCATGAGTTGATGTCCAAGGCAAATTCCGAAAGTCGGAATACCTTTTTCTATCAACTCCCGCGTTGCATCGATCGCGTAATCACATGGTTCCGGATCTCCCGGCCCGTTGGCCAGAAATATGCCGTCCGGCTTCAATGCCAATGCCTCCGCCGCCGACGCCTGGGCCGGCAGCACCGTTATCCTGCAGCCGCGCGATGCAAGCATACGCAAAATATTGAACTTGACGCCATAATCGAATGCGACCACATGAAACCTGGCGGCATCCTGCCGTCCGAAACCGGCGCCAAGTTTCCATTCGGTTTCGGTCCACTCGTATGATTTGGTAACCGACACCACCTTGGCAAGGTCCATTCCGGTTAATCCCGGAAATGATTTTGCGAGCCCGAGTGCCTGATCCGCAGTGCAATCGTTGCCGGCAACAATCGCACCGTTTTGCGCACCCTTTTCCCGAAGTATGCGGGTCAGCATTCGCGTATCGATTCCGGCAATCGCAATGATATTTTCAGCTTTGAGATAGTCGCTCAATGTTTGTTTCGAGCGAAAACTGGAGGCAAGAATCGGCAAATCCTTGATGATCAATCCGGCGGCATGTATCTTGGCCGCTTCGACATCTTCAGGGTTGGTACCGGTATTGCCGATATGGGGATATGTCAGCGTGACGATCTGGCGGCTGTAACTGGGATCGGTAAGGATTTCCTGATAACCGGTCATCGCGGTATTGAAAACCACTTCACCGGTCGTATGACCTGATGCCCCAATCGAAAAACCTTGAAAAACAGACCCGTCTGCAAGCGCTAGAATGGCCGGTGTGGTAGGGCCAGAAAAAAATGGCGGCAAGGGTAACTCCTGATGTTGTTACCGCCGATGCGCCGCGCCGGAGCAACCGTCATGATCCAAGACCGCTTGCTTTATTGGACTTGTTTTCGGGTCGTTTCGAGACGGAATGGAAGATGGTATGCGCTACGGCGGAGTAAATTAGTCAAACCTTGCGATTATAGCGTAGAACCTGCCTCGCGGGCAACCGGCAAAGGCGCCCGGGAACAGGTTCCGGCACTGCAATAATGTTCGTTTTCAGTACTTGATCAAAGCCCGAGTGCTGCGATTCCAGCGTTGGCAATTTGTGCGTCTTCGGTCGATTTCACGCCGGACACGCCGACTGCACCGACGCATTGGCCGTTGACGAGAATAGGCACGCCTCCTTCCAGCATTCCTTCGAGGTCAGGCGCCGTAATGAATGAAAAACGACCGTTATTGATCATGTCTTCGTAAACCTTCGTCTCGCGTCGTCCCAGTGCTGCAGTTCTCGCTTTGGCCGGCGCAATACCGGCGGATACCGGTGCCGCCCCATCGAGACGTTGCAGCCACAGCATATGTCCCCCGTCATCCACGATCGCGATGGTTACCGCCCAGTTGTTCTTCTTGGCCGTCGCTTCGGCCGCAGCG
>JAKFFO010000043.1:0-68201 GCA_036675035.1 Oxalobacteraceae bacterium | reverse complement strand
GTCGATGGCGCATTGACCTACCAGCCCCTCACCCGGCAGAAACGATGTCGGAACTTCCTTGCGCGACTGATAGCCATAACCGGCGATCAGATGCAGCCGCGAATCGGTATCGCGTGAATCCATCATGTAGAACGCGCCATGATGCGCACTTACCAACGGCGCGAGTTCGGACAGGATCAGAGACGCCACCGCTTCCAGATCGCGTTGCCCCTGCAGCAGCCGCGTAAAGCGTGCCAGATTACTCTTGAGCCAGTCCTGCTCGGCATTTTTTTGCGTGGTTTCCTTGAGATTGCGAATCATCTCGTTGATGTTGTCCTTCAGGAAGGACACTTCGCCACGCGCATCCACCTGGATCGAACGCGACAGATCGCCGCGCGTGACTGCAGTCGCAACTTCGGCAATTGCCCGCACCTGCGTGGTGAGATTTGCGGCCAATCCGTTCACGTTGTCGGTGAGGTCCCTCCAGGTGCCGGCCGCGCCCGGCACGCTGGCCTGGCCGCCCAGCTTTCCTTCCACGCCGACTTCCCGCGCCACCGTTGTCGCCTGGTCCGCAAACACGGCCAGCGTATCGGTCATTTCGTTGATCGTATTGGCCAGTGCCGCAATCTCGCCGCGCGCCACCACGGTGAGCTTTTTCTTCAGGTCGCCTTTCGCGACCGCGCTGACCACGCCGGCAATGCCGCGCACCTGCGCCGTCAGGTTGGCCGCCATGAAATTTACGTTGTCGGTCAGATCCTTCCAGGTGCCGGCCGCGCCTTCCACCTGCGCCTGCCCGCCGAGCTTGCCTTCGGTGCCGACCTCGCGCGCCACCCGCGTTACCTCCGATGCGAACGAACTCAGCTGGTCCACCATCACGTTGATCGTGTCCTTGAGTTCGAGAATCTCGCCCTTGACGTCGACGGTGATTTTCTTCGACAGGTCGCCGCGTGCCACTGCGGTGGTCACGGTCGCAATATTCCGCACCTGCGCCGTCAGATTCGATGCCATGAAGTTGACGTTATCGGTCAGATCTTTCCAGGTGCCGGATGCACCCGGCACATTCGCCTGCCCGCCTAGCCGCCCTTCGGTACCGACCTCGCGCGCGACCCGGGTCACTTCCGACGCGAACGAGCGCAACTGGTCCACCATCACGTTCATCGTGTTTTTCAGCTCAAGAATTTCGCCCTTGACGTCGACGGTAATTTTCTTCGACAGGTCGCCGCGCGCCACCGCGGTCGTGACTTCGGCGATATTGCGCACCTGCCCGGTCAGGTTCGATGCCATGAAATTGACGTTATCGGTCAAGTCCTTCCAGGTACCGCCGACGCCCGGCACGTTCGCCTGACCGCCGAGCCGGCCTTCGGTACCGACCTCGCGCGCGACCCGGGTCACTTCCGACGCGAACGAGCGCAGCTGGTCCACCATCGTATTGAACGTATCTTTCAGCTGCAGGATTTCGCCGCGAACATCGACCGTGATTTTCTTCGACAGATCGCCATTCGCCACCGCCGTGGTCACGTCGGCGATATTGCGCACTTGTGAAGTCAGGTTGCCGGCCATCGAATTGACCGAATCGGTCAGGTCTTTCCATGTGCCCGCGACACCCTTCACCTGCGCTTGCCCGCCGAGCTTGCCTTCGGTGCCGACTTCGCGCGCCACGCGCGTGACCTCGGAAGCGAAGTCGCCCAGCTGCTCGACCATCGTATTGGCGGTCGAAGCCGAACGCAGGAACTGCCCCTTGAGGGGCCGCCCTTCCACGTCAAGCGCCATGGTCTGCGACAGATCGCCCTTGGCGACAGCGCCGATGACGCGCGACATTTCGGTGGTAGGGCGCACCAGATCGTCGATCAGCGTGTTGACCGACTGGATCGTCGTGGCCCAGCCGCCGACCAGGTTCGGAATCGAAGCGCGTTCAGCCAGCCGGCCTTCGCGGCCGACCACATTGCTGACCGTGGTGATACTGGCGGCCATTTGCTGGTTCATCTCGACGATTTCGTTGAAAGTATCGGCGATTTTTCCCTGAATGCCGGTCCAGTCGGACGGCAGCCGCGCAGTGAAATCGCCTTTCTTCAATGCCATGAGAACCTTGAGCAGGGTTTTTCCGTCGAGCTCGTCAGGAATCTCCGTAATCGCGTTCATAGAGATTTTTCCTTTACTGATTGGGGTGTATGCGCCGATTATCGGCGGGCATCACGCATTGGTCGTATGCAGCAGCTGGCGTACCAGGGTATCGCTCGGCAGAGGTTTGCTGTACAGGAAGCCCTGATACTCGTCGCAGCCCAGCTCGTTGAGTATTTTTAACTGCTCTTCGTTTTCGACGCCTTCCGCGACCACGCGCAACGCCAGTGCGCGCGCCATGCTCACGATGGCGGCGACGATCGCGGTGTCGCTCAGATCCTTTCCGAGATCGCGCACGAACGATTGATCGATCTTCAGGATATCGATCGGAAGCGCCTTCAGCACCGACAGCGACGAATAGCCGGTGCCGAAATCGTCGATCGCGATGGTGATGCCGCTTTCGCTGATTTCGCGCAGCACCGTGGTGGCCTTCTCCAGATCCTGGATCAAAAGCGATTCGGTAATTTCAAGCTGCAGGCAGGACGGCGGGAGGTTGTGTTTCGCCAGCGCCCTTTGGATTGCGCCGGGGAGCTCGGCATGAATTTGCGGAATTGCGATATTGACTGCGATCGGCAGCTTGGGCAGTGATGACTTCGTGTCGAGCCACACCTTTGCCTGAGCGCAAGCCGCCGAGATCACCCATTCACCGATCGGCACCAGGTGCCCGCTATCTGTGGCCTCGGTGATGAACTGGCCGCCGGTGATCAAGCCCAGACGCGGATGATGCCAGCGGATAAGTGCTTCAACTCCCGTGACCCGGCCGGAAACAACTTCAACCTTGGGCTGGTAGTAAAGCTCGAACTCGTTGTTTTCCAGCGCATGCTGCATTTCATTCTGCAAGCGCGTGCGCTCGACCAGCTTGGCATTGAGTTCTTCATGGAAAAACTGGACACTCCCGCGCTCCTGCTGCTTGGCGTGATACATCGCGAGATCGGCATTCTTCATCAGCGCCTGCACAGTCTTGCCGTCCTGCGGAAAGATGCTGATGCCGATACTTACCGAAGTCTTCAGGCGATGGGTGCCGATCGGATATACCGGCGCATTCGCCTGAACGATTTTTTGCGCGACTTCGGCGGCATTCGGATAGGCCGGCAAACCTTCCATCAGCACGACGAATTCGTCGCCGCCGAGACGTGCCACCATATCGGATTCGCGCACCGCTCCCTTGATGCGCGCTGCGACTTCGATCAGCAGATCGTCGCCGACATCATGGCCCAGCGTGTCATTGATGGTCTTGAACCGGTCCATGTCGAGGAACAGCAGCGCGAGTCCCTTTTTGTTACGGGCCGCGGAAGCGATCGCATGTTCCAGGCTTTCAATCAGCGAGCGCCGATTCAACAACCCGGTCAGCGCATCCCGGGTGGCGAGCCCGTGTGCCCGCTCTTCCGCTTGCCGCCGTTCGATGATCTCGTCTTCCAGCGCGGCATTGACGCGTCGCAGATCCTGCATTTGCTGGACCTGCATATTCCGGTTCAAGTCGGCGAGCTGCCTGGTCTTTCTGTCGAGCTGCATGTTCTTTTTGGCCAACTCGACAAATACGGACACCTTGTTCAGCAGGATTTGCGGAATGAGCGGTGTAATCAGGTAGTCGACAGCGCCCTTTTGATAACCCTTGAGACGGTTCATTTCGTCGGCGTAATGGGCGGTGACGAATATGATCGGCACCGAAGCGGAACGCGGATGCGAGTGAATGGTCTCGGCGGTCTCGAATCCATCCATCCCCGGCATGCTGACATCCAGCAATATCACCGCAAATTGTGTATGAAGAACATGACGCAGCGCTTCTTCACCCGACTGCGCGGTGACTACTTCATAACCATATTCGTCCCTGGTGCGGTTAAGCAATGTTTCCAGAGCAAGCAGGCTGGGGGGATGGTCGTTTACGATGAGAACTTTTGGAATGGCCACTGTTTTATCTTCTACTTGCGCTGCTGCATCGACGTAACTTGCCGAAATGCATCACTGTTTCTAAAACCGGCTCTCGTGAAATCTTTCAATGGAAAACTTTCAAAGCCGGTTTGGTCAGTACCAGATGGCAGGTGCTTCAACACAGAGCCATTCGAAAGGCAAAGGTTTGTGAACATGTCGCCTCTCCTCGCCGATAATCGACAAAAAAATTTCATTACGGCAGGAAACCGGATGGCGTTTGATTCACATGCCGAGGCGGAGTATTTTTCTCGCGGCAAAATTTCAAATGCCGGTTCGCGAATTAGAACGATGATCGATATCAATGTTCCCCTTTTTTACGAGAATAATTTTGCGTTGATGTGAAGTATTTCTGATTTTCCTCAATATATCGTTGGCGCAATCTCGCTGTTTACTTGAAGTAGCAGGCTGGCGCCGCTGTGCCAGCAAATTGCCACGAGCCAATGAATCATTCCATTTTTCGCTCTGATCCGAATTGAGAAAGATCATCTATTTATGTTCTACGAGAAAATGATTTGCAAGCTCTGCACGGCTATCCGATTCGTTTCCTGCTCTTCGCTTTTGGCATAGACTGATTTACTTGACCAATTGGCAAGCGAAGACGCTGCGCAAGCCCGTCCCGGCCCGAACTCGAACGGCGACAGGATGTCAGTCCGGCGTCCACTCGGCACGGTTACCTGCCGAATCGCGCGCAACCAGACGGAGGCGACAGCATGAAATTCATTTTCGAGGTGCGCATGAAACCCGGTTACACGGTGGAGGAATATGCTGAAGCCTGGGTTCGTGCCAGCGAGATTATCCAGCGCACGCCTGGCGCCAGAGGCACTTATCTTCACAGAAAGATCGGTGATCCGAATGCGCTTCTTGCGATCGCAACCTGGGAATCGAAGGCCCATCGTGATGCGAAAGACGACAGGCGCAATGAAACCGTGCGGGCAATCCTGGAACAGCACGCCGAAAAGTGCGTCATTACGGTTATTGGCGAATTCGACGAACCGGAATGGAGTGTGCTGCCACCGCAGCAGTAGCGCGTCCGCGACCAGGAAGTGGCGCCGGCGCTTGTTGGCTTGTTGTTTACCGCGGCCTTCGCTGCAACCTGTCGAACTGCGCGGGATCGACCACTGGAACTGCGCCGACAGCCATTCGGAAAATCCGCGACGCTTCAGTGCATGCCGCGAAACACGATTGCATCGCTTAACGCCGGCACGCGATTGATCCGGGACCAGTGGTCGCTTAACATCAGTTCCTCAAATTTCTTCGCCGGCACCGGAGGACTGAAAATGAAACCCTGCACGCCATTGCATTTCTGCGATTTCAGGTACGCGAGCTGCTCGGCGGTTTCAACGCCGCCCGCAGTTACGACAAGCCCGAGATTATGACCAAGGTTAATGATGGACGAGGTCATCGCGGAATCTTTTTGGCGATAGGGCAAATGCCGCACGAATACCTTGTCGATCTTCAAGGTATCGACCTCCAGTTCTTTCAGATCAACCAGTGCCGTCGTACCGGTGCCAAAATTATCGACGGTAATGCGCACGCCGAGAATTCTCAGCTCAATAAGCTGGTCCCTTATTTCCGGCTGTGCAATCATCGATTCGGCGATTTCCAGCTCCAGGCAACAGGCGGCCAGCCCGGTTTCATCCAGTATCGGGCTGATTTTCTTCACGAACTCGGGATCGCTGAATTGTCGCGCAGAACAGTTGACCGATATGCGCAGGCCGGGCATGCCCTTGCCCTGCCATTCCCGAACCTGCTTGCATGCGCTGCGCAGCGCCCATTCGCCAATCTCTACGATAAGACCCGTTTCCTCGGCAACATCAAGAAATTCTTCCGGTTGAATCTGTTCCATGCCGGGTGTCTGCCATCGCAGCAGTGCTTCAACCGTCGATATCTTCCAGCTGTTCAGATCCACTTGCGGCTGATAATACAATTCGAATTCGTGGTTTCGTAATGCGTTGCGCAATCCTTGTTCGCGGTCTCGCCCCCAGTTCTTTTCCATGAGCAAATCCGGCGTGTAAATCTGATACCTGCCCCGGCCCATGCTTCTTGCGCGGTATAGCGCAAGGTCCGACCGCTTCAACAGTTCGACCACGTTTTCCGCATCCGTCGGATAAGTGCTGATGCCGATGCTGGTTCCGCTCACTACTTCATGTTGATCGAGCTGATAGGGACGGCCGAGTTCGATAATCAGTTTTCGGGCCAGCGTGTCGGCTGCCTGCGGCTTGGATACATCGGCCTGGATCACCACAAATTCATCGCCGCCCAGGCGCGCCACGAAATCGGTCTCCCGGAGCGATGACAGAATCCGCTGCGCGACTTCTTTCAGCAAAAGATCGCCCGCGTAGTGGCCGAATGTGTCGTTCACGAACTTGAAGCGATCGAGATCGAGCAGCAAGACCGCCAGAGGAATGCCGTAGCGATCCGATCGGGCAATCGATTTGTGCAGCTGGTTACTGAAATGGACCCGGTTCGGCAACCCGGTAAGCATGTCATGGTTGGCAAGGAATTGTGTTTGCTCTTCCTCCAGCCGCTGTGCGGTCTGATCGCGAAACACTTTGGTATAGCCGCGCAGACTGCCGTCTTCATTCCATAAAGGCATCACCACGCCATTCGCCCAGAATCGGCTGCCGTCTTTCCTGGCATGCCAGCGCGCATCCTCGGAGCGGCCGCTTTTGCTCGCCTTTTCCATTTCGTGCGACGGGCGCCCACTGCTTCTGTCTTCCGGCGTAAAAATATTGGCGATAGGCTGTCCAACTGCTTCCCGAGACGGGATTCCGACGATTTTTTCTGCGCCCACATTCCAATTTACAATGATGCCGTCCGGGTCTGTAATAATCATCGCGACTTCGGTCGACGTCTCCACCAGTAACCGGTAGTTTTCCTGCGTCTGCCTGAGCATCCGCTCCATCTGGATACGTTGCGAAATATCCGTATTCGTTTCCAGGTATCGACACGGCCCGTGCTTGTCAATATCCAATGTCCACCTGCTTGATACGGTGATTTTTCGCCCATTCTTCGTTTCGTGAACCAGTTCACCTTCCCAATACTTTTTCTGGGTGACCAGGGCTCTGATTTCATCGAGCGGAATCGGAAATTCCGTTTTCAATAGCAGGTGGCTGCTTTGCCCGATTGCTTCCTCCTTGCTGTATCCATACAGTTCTTCGGCGCGACGATTCCAAAAGTTGATGACATCATCGCAATCGCGCGCCAGAAGCGCATCGTGCGTCACATCGAGCAGGCTGGCTTGCTCGCGCAGCAAACGTGCCTGCTGCGCCAATGTCTGTTCCCGTTTCCGTAGCTCTGAAATGTCGTGGTACACCACGACCGCGCCTATATGTTCGCCGTCATTATCGACAAGCGGCCTTGCGTTGATGCTGATCCAGATGCCTTCCGGAGCACGCTGGTGGCGAACAAAACCAATCCAGCCGCTTACCTCTTCGCCGCGCAGCGCCCTGGTCATTGGCCGCTCGGCGGCCGGGCACAGCGTCTTGCCGTCTGACTTGAACAGCTGATAGCGGTCGTAGGAAATAGTCCGTGCATCGTCCATCGATTCTATGTTCCAGAGCCGCTGGGCGGCGGGGTTGATCAATAACATGCGTTCCGACAGGTCTGCTACCGAAACCGCGTCCGCCATACTTTCGAGAATTGAACGTGTGATGCTTGCCTGATGCTTGAATTCTTTTTCAAGCGCCTTGTATTGGGAGATATCGCGCAGCGACGCGGCGAAAAGGGGACGTTCGGCGCCGGTAAGCGAGGTGACTGTCAGTTCGACTGGAATTTCGCGTCCGTCCTTGTGCCGTGCGAAAAGTTCGATGCGGCGTCCGAGGATATTGTTTTCGCCTGTGTGCAAGTAACGCTTCAGTCCTGCCAAATGCGCGGTTCGGTGTCGTTCCGGAATAATGGTGTCGGCTAGCGCCGCGCCAAGCACCTCGTCTCTTGTCCAGCCGAACGCTTCTTCCGCTCGCTTGCTCCATTCAATGATGGCGTCATGCTCGTCTATGGCAATAAAAGCATCCAGCGCATGATCTAGAATCAGGCGATACAGTTCCGGAGTCCCGGCGATTTTTCTGTATAGAGGCATAAAAGATCGGGCTTCCATCAAAGAAATTACATGTCATTAAGACAGCCCGGGCGGTTGATCGTTCGAAGGTACAAGAGCAGCGGCGGAGCTCGCATCGGCGAAGAATGCGGCCGTGACCCCAACCTTCTGAGGCAGTATGTAAATACGATAGGATTAGCGCAGGCGGTTTGGGGAAGGATCGCTGATGCCGAGGATCGTGCGGGTGCGCTGACGATGCATGTCGACCTGCAGGTCCATGGCGTTCCATATGAACGCCGGTCTCGATGCGGCCGCTCTGGCTTTCATCATCTTGCTGCTGAAAGGATTGCGTACAACCATTCAGAAAGATGAGCCCGGCTCGGTCAGGAACTGCGCTTCTTCCGAGGTCGATGTTCTGCCAAGCACCGCATTCCTGTGCGGAAAACGTCCGAAGCGAGCAATGATATGTCGATGGCGCAACGCAAACGTCAGGTATCCCCTGAATAAATCCATTTGATGCTCCGGAACTTCCTGGAACAAGCGCGTATAAAGCTCCACCGACTGCTCCTGGTATTGCGTCGACTCTGCGTGCTCAAGCGGAAGATAAAAAAATATCCGTTCAATCGGACGCAATTCCTTATCCATCCCTTGTCGCACGCCGTCCAGGCACCAGGCCTGCGCAAGCGGGTCGAATTCGAACGCTTTCGGCGAGCCGCGGTAAATACTGCGCGGAAACTGATCGGTCAACAGTATCAATGCCAGTCGCGAACGCGCTGATGCGGCCCAGTCGTTCAGCTTGCCGCAGGCGGCGGCTCCTATCCAGGAACCGAAACGATGCTCGATGTCCTGGTCGTATTCCCGTTTCCCGGACCACCAAAGCGCTGCCTTCTGCTGCGCAACCACCGCATCGTTCGGGTCATCTCCAAACCAGAATTCATGAATGATACGGTGGTCTTCCATTGCGTGCCTCCTGATTGAATCATTGATCGCATGATCGGCATTGTCGATAGAAAACACAATCGGCGCAAGCGTCAGGCAAATGACCGCATGAGCAATAGCCCTTCCGGCAAACAGCGCCCGAAACCAGCGTCGAGCTTGTCTTGCACATATCTTGCTAAATGTTTCCGGAGCTGTATGTCGGTTGATCGGACGTCGACGAAGCAACAAGCGGATCTCTCTCCCTACCGCGTGGAGCCCGACTTGCAGCACAGAGCTCTTGTGCGGGCGTGGGTGATGTCCGATGTAACCGCTGTGCCCTGTCGTCCTCCGCAGGTTGAGTGCAACGGCGAGATAGAGAATGGCGGTCGGCTTGATAGTGCCTTCGAAACATGCTGACAGGTCAGTGCCGGCCGGACCGATTTTCGCAAGAAGCTGTAACGATTGTCTTGAATACGCTTGCAATGCCGTCAGATTCAGGGTGTGCGCTTTGTATGTCGAAGTTGTGTGCCTGATTCGACGCGGCTTGCGGCATACAAGATGCCGCAAGTTTGATTTGTCGCGAGGACTGTATAAATCAGGAAACGTATAGTGTTTTTAGGTGTCCACTAATTTAGTCCCGCCAACCTCATGGGGAGAAATGCAATGATGAACACGGAGAAACCAGTCGATTCGGGTCCGCAGGAAAACTTCTTGAAAAGCCTCGTCGATTTCACGAAGGAACATCGGGCGGTTTACTGGTCGGGCACGCTGTCCGAGTTTCTGGAAAAAGTGGTTCCCGCAGATCCTCAGGGTGCGGCCCGCAGTTCCCATCAATACATGTGGGACATGATCCGCTGGACCCGCTCCGAAGACGAGAATGGCAGCCTGCGCAGCAAATTGTTCGATGAAGAGCTGTTCGGCGTCGACGAGGCAATCGAACGAGTGGTCGATTATTTCAAGGCAGCTGCGGCCGGATCCGAAGTCGGGCGCCGGCTATTGCTGCTGCTCGGGCCGCCCTCCGGCGGCAAATCAACGTTGGTCATCCTGTTGAAACGCGGCCTGGAAGAATACAGTTATACCGAAGCCGGCGCCTTGTATGGAATACAGGGATGCCCGGTGCACGAGTCGCCGCTGCACCTGATCCCGCATACCCTGCGTTCCACGTTCCGTGAAACATACGGAGTTGAAATCAAGGGAGAGGTCTGTCCGCACTGCCGGGTCCGGCTGGAAGAGCAGTTCAGCGGCGATTTCCTGCGCATGCCGGTCGAGCGGGTTTTCATCTCCGAAGCCGGGCGGGTGGGCATCGGCACTTATGCGCCGCACGATCCGACCACCGCCGACCTTGCCGATCTGGTCGGCTCGGTCGATTTGTCCAAGGTCGCCGAATTCGGCGACGAAGGCGATCCGCGCGCCTGGTCCTGGTCCGGCGCAGTATACGCAGCCAGCCGCGGCATGCTGGAAATGATCGAGATCCTGAAGGTAAAACGCGAATTCCTTTATCTGCTGCTGACCTTGACGCAGGAAAAGAATGTGAAGGTATCGCGTTTTCCATTGATCTACCTGGACGAAACCATACTGGCGCATACCAATCTCGCCGAGTTCAGGAAATTCCTGCAGGAGAGCGAGAACGAAGCCTTGCTTGACCGGATGGTAATCATCCAGGTTCCCTATACGCTCAATTACAAAGATGAAGCCCGGATTTACAAAAAACTGATTTCATCGGCGGCGACCGCCTTCCGCGAAGTGCACCTCGATCCGCACCTGCTGCACGCTGCGGCAGTATTCGCAACACTGACCCGGCTGCATGAAGGCGAAGAGAAAGAGCAGGAGTTGATTAAACGAATCCGCCTCCATGCCGGCGAAGATGTCGAGGGCGTCAACCGCTCCGAAGCGGAGATGGTGAGACACAAGATGCCGGACGAGGGCCTGGCCGGTGTATCTCCGCGCTTCGTTGTCAACGCGTTGTCGAATGCCATCATCCAATCCGACAAACGCAGCCTGACCACGATGGACGTCTTGCTCGCATTGAAGGATGGGATTGAAAACGATGCCCGCATCGACCCGAAGAAAAAGCGCAAATGGGTAGACTATCTGGTGCTGACGCGGAAATATTTCTACAACCGCTGGGTCAAGGAAGATGTGCACAAGGCGCTGTTCGTGTCGTTCGAACAGGAAGCGCAGGACTTGCTCGACAAGTATCTCGATGAGGTGGAAGCGACTCTCGACAACCGCCAGATCAATGACCCGATTACCAACGAGGAACGGCGGCCCGACGAACGCTTCCTGCGCTCAGTCGAAGAAAAGATTCATATTTCCGATTCGGGCAAGCAATCATTCCGGCAGGAAGTGGTCCGCAAGGCGATGGGGGCCTACAAGCGCGGTGAAAAATTCACGCTGGACAGTCATGCGCAACTGCATGATGGCGTTCAGCAGTACTTGTTTGAACAGCGCCGCGAGGTATTACGGCTGGTAAGTTCCAGCGCGCGTCCGGACGAGGAAGCGAGGCAGAAAATTTCCGTGGTTGAAAAACGCCTGGTCGATGAGTATGGCTATGACCACCATAGCGCGCGCGAGGCGCTCAACTATGTCACGACCTTGCTGGCACAGGAATAATATGCCGTTCCGAAACCGATGGGCACAAAACCGGATCAAACAGATTGGGCCGGTCGCATTCCGATATGGCCGGATAGCACCGACTGGGTCAGGCCCGGACATTCGGTATCTGGAGAATAGGTAAGCATATGGTAAGTCGCATGACGATGTCCGCCGAAGCACCCTGGTACGACTTGTTTTCACGAGGCGCGCGCGATTGGCTGCGCCATAATGAAAAAGTGCGCGAAAGCGTTCAGCAAAACCTGCCGGACCTGATTGCCGGATCGGACCTGATCACCGGCTCGCAGGACCGCACGGTTCACGTACCGGTCAGGATGCTGGAACATGCGCGCTTCAGGCTGTCGGATAACATCGAGTCGCAATCCGATGCAGGACAGGGTCAGGGCCAGCCCGGCGATGTGCTGCGCCCGGCACAGCGCGGCGACGAGGACGGGCAAGGCGATCGCGGTGAAGGAGAAGTCCAGCTTTTGCTTGAATTGAAGGTTGACGACATCATGGATTGGCTCTGGGAAGAACTGAAGTTGCCCGACCTTCGGCCCAAGCGCAATACCGTTGTCGAAGACGAGGAGTTCGTGCGGCAGGGATGGGACAAGCATGGCGCCCGAGCCCGCCTCGATCGTCGGCGCACGGTCAAGGAAGCGGTAAAGCGTCGTGCGGTCCAGAAAGATCCGGTCCCGTTCACCAACGAGGATTTGCGCTTTCGCCAGTTGGTCCAACGCCGCAAGCCCGCCACCAATGCGGTGGTGATCTTCGCGCTGGACGTCTCGGCCAGCATGACCGAAGCCGAACGAAAGCTTGCGAAGACTTTTTTCTTCTTCGCTCTGCAAGGCATACGCCGCAGATATACCAAGGTCGAGACGCGGTTCATTGCACACACCACCGAAGCATGGGAATTTACCGAAAACGAATTTTTTCAGGTGACCGGCACCGGCGGCACCGGCGCCTCGACCGCATTCAATCTGGCACTCGACCTGATCCATACGCAATATGATCCGTCGCAATACAACAGCTATCTGTTTTATGCATCTGATGGCGAGAATTTTACCGAAGACCGGGCCGCAGCCACCGACGGACTGGCGGAGCTGGCAGGACTATTGAACTATGTCGGTTATGTCGAGACGGTGCCGGGTTCGCTGCGCACCACTGAAACCGAAATGAAAATGATCTGCGCACAGCTGGAACAGGACGGTGCGGCGATCGGTACCAGCGTGCTGGCGCGCCCGGAAGACGTATGGAAAGCGATACGCAAGTTTTTCGTCCAGCAGGCAGAACAAAGCGAGGTGGCCTGATGTCAGCCGTTCCGAATACGACACTGCAGGAATATTCATCCCGCATCGAACAGCTCGCGCTGGATCTTGGCCTGGATTATTATCCGGTCGACTTCGAGCTGGTGCCGAACAACTTCATGATGGAAATAGCCGTCTACGGCTTGCCGGTGCGGATGCCGCACTGGTCGTTCGGCATCCGCTATATCCATCAGCTGATCCGGCAGGGCATGGGCCATTCGCGCATTTTCGAAGTGATGTTCCCGGGCGATCCTTGTCATGCGTATCTTGTCAACGACAACACGGTGCCGGAAAACACGCTGGTGGTTGCACATGTACTGGGCCACGCCGATTTCGCGAAGAACAATCATCTGTTTGCCCGCTTCATGGATATGGCCGGCGGCCACATTCTCGAACAGGCCGCGGCCCGGGCGCATCAGATCGACTCCGCTCTCGAGGAATACGGGCAGGAACGGGTCGAATCGGTGCTTGACGCCGCGCTGGCCCTGGAGCCGCATATCGATGTCAATCAGGAGTTGCACCGGCCACTTTATCCGGCACAACAGGCGCCGCGTGAAGAAGGACCGGAGCCCGATCCCTTCCATAAGCGGTTTCAGCATCTGCCCGGCGAGACTGCAAATCACGAGCCGCAACGGCTGCCGCTGCGAGCCCCTATTCCGCCGCAACCGGAATACGATCTGCTCTGGTTCATCGCCCACTACGCGCCCGATCTTGAAGGATGGGAACGCGATATATTCCTTGCGGTACGCGAAGAATCGTTTTACTTCTACCCGGTGTTCGCATGCCAGATCATGAATGAAGGCTGGGCTTCATACTGGCATGCGAGGTTGTTGCGTGAAGCCGATTTCCTGCCGCACGATCTTTATCTGTCGGCGATCAAGGCGCACTCCGATGTAGTGCGGCCCTACGCAGCCGACAATCAGCTTGCCCTGGCGGTCAACCCCTATCACCTCGGATTTTCGATCTGGGAAGACATCATCGAGAAAAAAGGAATCGAAGCGGCACGCGCCATCATGAAGGAAGAAGACGACTTCGGTTTCGTCCGGAATTACCTCACCGTCGAGCTCGCGGAAAAACTCGAACTGTTTGTCTATGAATCGCATGAAGACGGTGCCATCAAGATCGCGAACCGCGACATTCACGCAATCCGGGAGGCGATTCTCGCGCCGAAATTCAATTATGGCGCGCCGCGCATAGCGGCCACCGAGCTGCATCTGGATGGAAGTCTCGAATTGCGTCACGATCATGAGAGCGATGGCCGCGGTCTGGATATCAATCGGGCCGAACGTGTGCTCGAATATATCGCTCGCGTCTGGCGCCGCCCTGTCAGCCTTCAGACGGCGGGGCATAGTGGCAATGCGCGCGTGATTACGAGCAGGAAACCATGACGTAACCAAAATCGCCGCAACACTGTCACGGCAAAATGTTCGGCTCGCGCTGGCCTTGCCAATATGCCGGCCGACTGCGTTTCTACTGAAGACTTGATCGTCGACAGACTGCCTGCCCACGTGCCTTAAACCAAATCAATCAGGCCGGCAACAGAATCCATATAACTAAAGTACTTGCTCACAATTCATCCTGGGCAGGTACTTAAACGCTTATCGTTCGTTATCACGCGAGCGGAAACCTGTGCCATGTTTCCCGGTTAAATGACTGCCTGCATGAGATATCCGGCCTTTCCGGTTGTGCGCGCGACGCTGCTGCTTCAGGCAGTCGTGGCATGCCTCGCGCTGTCCGCTTGCGCATCGTTGCCAGACGTCCGTGACCTTCGCGCATCGCTTGAGCTTTCCGATAATGTTCCAACGATCAAGAACGGGCAAGGTCGATTGCAAGAAAAAAAAGCCCGCTCGCGTCTGTGGGATCGGCTCAAGAACTCGCGAACGGATATCAAGACGTTGGCCGCGCTGGAGGAAGCAGCTACCAGCAGCCCCTTGATTGCGGGGAACAAGGTAACGCTGCTTTTCGATGGACCGAAAACAATGGCCGCGATGATGGCCGCCGTTTCCGCTGCAAAAGATCACATCAATCTTGAAACGTATATATTCGATCAGGACGAACTGGGTATCCAGTTCGCCGATCTGTTAATTGCCAAACAGCGTGCCGGCGTCCAGGTCAATATCATTTACGACAGCATCGGAACGCTCGGAACTCCGGCAGAATTCTTCGACAAGATGCGGGCCGCCGGAATCAGCCTCACCGAGTTCAATCCGGTCAATCCCTTGAAAACATTCGGCCCATGGCGGCTTAACAATCGCGATCATCGCAAAATCATGGTGGTCGACGGGCGAATCGGATTTACCGGCGGGATCAATATCGCCGACGATTATTCGAACAGTTCGCTGTTCCGGTCGCGGAAAAAAACCGTCACAGAGCCCGGATGGCGTGATACGCATGTGCAGATCGAAGGCCCGGCCGTCGCAGCATTGCAATGGCTGTTCCTCGATGCCTGGGCCAGCCAGAATACGCGCGATTTGCAGGACCGGAATTTCTTTCCGCCGTTGACCGACGCGGGGAACAAGGTCGTACGCGTCATTGCCAGCAAGCCGGACAGCGGATTCGAGATTTACAAGGCTTATATTCTTGCGATACAGGAGGCCAGAAAAACGATACACCTGACCGCCGCCTATTTCGCGCCGGACGCGCAATTCCTGGAGTCGCTGATTCAAGCCGCGCACCGGGGTGTCAGTGTAAAGCTTGTGCTGCCCAGTGTGTCCGACGCCGGTCTGGTCATGTATGCCGGCCGATCGTCATACGATGAACTGCTCGATGCGGGTGTCAGGATTTACCAGTTCCAGGATTCGGTCTTGCATGCAAAAACGGCAGTGATCGACGGCGTATGGTCAACCGTCGGTTCGGCCAATATCGACGTTCGTAGCTTTCTGCATAACTATGAAGTCAATGTCGTCGTGTTGGGCGACGAATTCGGACGCAGCATGGAGGCGGCCTTCGCTGAAGATATCAAGAACTCGATCGAGATTACCGGGGAAGCATGGCGCGATCGCCCATTCTCGGAACGCATCAAGGAATGGGCCGCACGCAGCCTCGAGTATTGGCTGTGACCAGCGATCCGAAATGCATCCGCTACCGATGCCGCTCCATGCCGCGATCTATGCAAGATGACAGCGTATCGTTGCAGGTTCCTTGCACAGCTTGCTCAACAGCGTGTCCGAAATCGGTCCGTCGACATCGGTGATCGCATACCCGATTGTTCCGCGCGTCTGCAATTGCTGGGCCACGATATTCAATCCCGCGGCAGCGAAGTCCGCATTCGTTCGCGCCATGACGCCGGGCTCGTTTCGGTGAACGTGCAGGATGCGGCTTTTTACTTCTTTTTCGACATGCGCGATTTCCGGGAAATTGACAGCGGATCGCGTGGTGCCTGCTTTAAGGAAACGCGCCAGTTTGTCGGCCACTTCGCGGCCGATATTGTCCTGGGCTTCTTCGGTGCTGCCGCCGATATGCGGCGTCAGAATCACGTTTTCGAGCCCGCGCAACGGCGACACGAATTCTTCCTTTTCACTTTTCGGCTCGACCGGATAAACATCGATTGCGGCACCGGCCAGCTTGTCTTCTCTCAATAACTGGTTCAGTGCGTCGATGTCGACCACGCCGCCGCGCGATGCATTGATGAGGACGCTGGTCGGCTTCATCAGATTCAATCGTTCGCGATTGATCAGGTTCACCGTGCCGGCACCACCCGGAACATGCAAGGTCACTGCGTCAGCTTGCTCCAGCAAGGATTCGAGAGTCGGCATCGGTCTGGCATTTCCCAGTGGAAGCTTGCTTTCGGGGTCGTAGTAGCAGACGCGCATCCCAACGCTTTCGGCCAGAATGCCGACCTGTGCACCGATATTGCCATAGCCGACAATGCCCAGTAGCTTGTTGCGCACTTCATACGCGCCCTTTGCGCTTTTGTCCCACACGCCGCGATGGTTCCTTGCGTTCTTTTCCGGAATACGGCGCAACAGCAGGATTGCTTGCGCGATCACCAGCTCCGCGACCGAGCGCGTATTCGAGAACGGTGCATTGAAAACCGGGATACCCAGCGCGGCCGCCGTGGACAGATCAACCTGATTGGTTCCTATGCAAAAGCATCCTACGGTTCGAAGATGCGGCACCCGCTTCAGGATATCCCCGGTAAGATGGGTATTCGACCGCAGGCCTATTGCATCGACGTCGGACAATGCATCCACGAGTTCGTCGCCGGACAATGCCCTGGGGATCTCGATGATGTCGGTGAATCCTTGCTGTTTCAGATGAGCGACTGCACTTGCATGAATCTTTTCGAGTAAAACAATTTTTGTCATGATCCGTCGGGCTTCCAAGAGTCGTTGCAAAATCGAGTTTATGGCAAAATCGCCGTGTGAAGTCATTCTATGCTTTTTTCCTGAAGAGAACCGATGAGCGCCGAAGGGTTAATCGACAAGGCCACGCTGGAAACGGTTACAAGCGTGCATCGCTGGACCGATGCATTGTTTTCGTTCAAGACCACGAGGCCGGCGGATTATCGCTTTGAGGCGGGGCAGTATGCGCGGCTCGGTCTGCCGACCGATGGGCGCATACTTTGGCGCGCCTATTCAATCGTTTCGGCACCGCACGAAGACTACCTGGAGTACTACGGCGTACTGGTTCCGGGAGGCGCGTTCACCACGATACTGAAGGCTATCGAACCTGGCGATACGATCTGGACCGACAGGCAGAGTTTCGGTTTCATGACTCCCGATCGATTTGCCGACGGCGAAGACTTATGGATGCTTGCGACCGGTACCGGACTGGGCCCGTTCGTTTCGATATTGCGCGACCCATCGGTATGGAAAAGATTTTCGCGTTTACTGGTTGTTCATTGCGTCAAGCACGGAAATGAATTCGGCTACCAGGAGCAATTACGCGCGATGCAAGACCGATCGCGCCAACGCGGTGCGGCACTGCAATTGATCCAGTCCGTAACCCGCGAAGCCTCGGTCGTACCTGGACAATTGTCAGGCCGAATCACGACATTGCTGAACAGCGGCGAGCTCGAACAATGCGCCGGTGTGCCGATCACGGTAGAAAAATCGCGCGTCATGTTGTGCGGTAACCCGGAGATGATCGAGGAAACGCGCCGCATACTTCACGAACGCGGCATGCGCCCATGCCGGCGCGCCCTGCCCGGACAATTTGTTACGGAAAATTACTGGTAACAAATCGGCCCGTGACCAGATGCTGCGGCATTGCATTGAGATGCGATGCGCCAGAAAAAAAGCCTCGCTGAACGCGAGGCTTTTTGATATTGCCTGATCAACTGATCAGTTGAACGTCTTGCCTTCGGCAGCAAGCTTTGCCAGCAACGGCGCCGGCTTCCATGCTTCGCCATGGCGAGCCGCGGCAAATCTTTCCATTGCCAGGATCACGTTCGGCAAGCCGACCGTGTCCGCGTAAAACATCGGACCGCCACGGAAGACCGGGAACCCGTATCCGGTCAGATAAACCATGTCGATGTCCGATGCGCGCAGTGCAATCCCTTCTTCGAGGATATACGCGCCCTCGTTAACCAGCGCAAATACCAGCCGCTCGACAATCTCCTGATCGCTGATCTTGCGCCGTTCGATACCGAGGTCGGCCGAATGCTTGACGATCATGTCGTTGACGATCTGCGATGGATAAGCCTTGCGATCGCCCGCCTTGTAGTCGTACCATCCCGCGCTGGTTTTCTGGCCGTAGCGGCCCATCTCGCACAGCAGGTCGGCGGTCTTGGAATAGGTGACCTCCGGCTTTTCAACATAGCGGCGCTTGCGGATATACCAGCCGATATCGTTGCCGGCCAGGTCGCCCATGCGGAACGGACCCATTGCGAAACCGAACTTCTCGATGGCCTTGTCGACCTGCTCCGGCAGGCAGCCTTCTTCCAGCAGGAAGCCAGCCTGGCGGCTGTATTGCTCGATCATGCGGTTGCCGATGAAGCCATCACAAACGCCGGATACCACACCGGTTTTTTTGATTTTCTTGGACAGCGCCAGCGACGTAGCGAGAACATCCTTTCCGGTCTTCGCGCCGCGAACGATTTCCAGCAGTTTCATGACATTGGCCGGGCTGAAAAAATGCAAGCCGATCACATCCTGCGGACGCTTGGTGAAACTGGCGATCTTGTTCACATCCAAGGTCGAGGTGTTCGATGCAAGGATCGCGCCCTGTTTCATCACCTGATCGAGCTTCGTGAATACTTGCTCCTTGACGCCCATGTCTTCGAATACGGCTTCCACCACGATATCGGCCGAGCCGATTTCGTCGTACGACAAAGTGCCGGTAATCAGGCCGACACGCTCTTCGAATTTCGCAGGCGTGAGCTTGCCTTTCTTCATCGTGTTTTCATAATTCTTGCGAATCGTCGCGAGTCCTTTGTCGAGCGCTTCCTGTTTCATTTCCAGAATCTTGACCGGAATGCCGGCATTGGCGAAGTTCATCGCGATGCCGCCACCCATGGTGCCTGCGCCGATCACTGCAGCAGATTTGATGGCGCGTGTCGGGGTATCTTCGGGCACATCGGGAATCTTGCTTGCGGCGCGCTCGGCAAAAAACGCATGGCGCAGCGCTTTGGATTCTGTGGTCTGCACCAATTCGACAAACAGATCGCGCTCGATCTTCAGACCGTCGTCAAATTTTTCGGTTACCGCTGCCGCTACCGCTTCAACGCATTTCAGCGGTGCAGGATACGGACCTGCCATCGCTTTGACGGTGTTGCGCGAAAACTGCAGGAATGCCTCGTAATTCGGATAATCGATTTTGATGTCGCGCACTTTTGGCAGCGGACGGGTGTCGGCGACCTTCTTTGCAAAGGCCAATGCGCCCTGCATTAAATCGCCTTCAATCATGTCGTTGAACAGCGCCGTCTTCGCCAGCTTCTCGGATGCTACCGGCGTACCGGAGACAATCATGTTCAAGGCCATTTCCAGGCCGACTACACGCGGCAAGCGTTGCGTTCCTCCGGCACCCGGCAGGATTCCGAGTTTCACTTCCGGCAGCGCGATTTGCGCGCCTGCCGACGCTACGCGATAGTGGCATCCGAGCGCAAGCTCAAGTCCGCCGCCCATGCATACCGAATGAATCGCGGCAATCACCGGCTTGGTTGAATTTTCGAGAACATTGATAACTGAGTGCAGCGTCGGCTCGGCAAATGCCTTCGGCGTATTGAACTCCTTGATATCGGCCCCGCCGGAGAATGCCTTGCCGGTACCGGTAATGACGACTGCCTTCACGGTATTGTCGCCGAGCGCTTTTTTCATGCCCTCTACAATGGCGCTGCGGGTTGACGCTCCCAAACCGTTGACGGGGGGATTGTTCAGCGTAATGACGGCGACGGCGCCATTGACTTGATATTCGGCAGTCATGTCTCTTCCTTTAAATTGATTAAGCTAGTGAGATTGAAGGCAGGTTAGATGAGATTGGTAATTCGGTAAGTCAATGCGCAACTATACCGCAAAATAGAACGATCGTATTATTTCGAGTTACAAAAAAAATGTGGAAACCGCATAGTGCTGAATTGTGAAGCGATGCGATGAGCGGACCACGCCCATTGAAGCGTATTTCTGGTCGAAAACATAGTGCGCCCGTTTCGGCGTCGCCATCTGCCAAACTGTCATCTTGTCTTAATCGCGAAACCACAATCGCCGGTTGCAGCTAGTTGATTCCGCATCTGGCAAATATTCGCCGGTTCGCGCTGAAAGTCGGCAGGCCGCACCTGCGGGCATAAAAAAAGCATGGCACCTGATGGTGCCATGCTTTCTGTGAAAATAAATGCTGTTACTTCACCGATGGACGCTTCATCTGGCAGGATGTCGGCTGTGCAAGAAGATATGGCTCCAATCTTTCATCGGTTCTGAAGCCATAACCTGTCTTTTCCATCTCGTATTTCACATCTTTGCCGTTCACCTTGGTCCAGGTCGTAATGAACATAGGCTGCTGCAACTGATGATCCGTTTTACGCATTTCGACGTCGCCGTTCAGGCCCTTGAATTTCATGCCTTCCATTGCGAATGCCACTTTGATCGGGTCGATCGAGTTCGCCTGCTTGAATGCATTCGACAGCATCTTTACGCCGTTGTAAGTAGCGATCACATAGTAGTCTTCGTTGTACTTGGCCAAGAAATTTTCAGCCAGTTTTGCGCCCAGTTGATACTCTTCCTTGGGGACGAACTTTTCATTGTTGACGTTCCAGTAGCCGATAGACTTCACCTTCTCGGCACCGGCGGAACCCATCGCGGTCGGAACACCGGTGGTCGCTGCATAGAAAGTATAGAAATCAGCCTGCAAGTCTGCGTTTTTCGCAGCCTTGATCAACAGTGCGAGGTCGGTACCCCAGTTACCGGTAATCACAGCCTGGGCGCCGGATTGCTTGATCTTGGCCACATACGGTGAAAAATCCTTGGTGGTTGCGATCGGGTGCAAATCGTCGCCGACGATTTCGATATCAGGACGCTTACGCTTCAGCATTTCCTTCGAAATACGGCTCACCTGATGGCCGTGCGCATAGTTCTGACCAATGATGTAGACCTTCTTGAGATTTTTGTCCTTGCCGATGAAGTTGGTGAGGCCTTCCAGTTTTTGCTCGGCATTTGCATCGATACGGAAATGCCAGAAACTGCATTTGCTGTTGGTCAGATCAGGATCGACAGCGGCATAGTTGATAAAGACGACTTCCTTACCCGGATTCCGGTCATTGTGCTTGTTGATCGCATCGATCAGTGCAGCTGCAGCACCTGAGCCATTGCCTTGAGTGACATAGCGGTAACCTTGATCGATTGCCGATTTCAATTGGGTCAGGGATTCCTGCGGACTTGCCTTGTTATCGAATCCGACGACTTCGAAGGTATGGTTGCCAGCCCATTTTTCCTTGTTCGCGATGTCGACCGCATATTCCCAATGTTTCAGAATGCCCTGCCCTACCGGCGCGAACGGGCCGGACAGTGGATCGATAAAGGCAATTTTTACATTGTCTGCGAAACTGACAGGCGAAGCGAATGCAGCTGCAACGGATACGGCTAAAACGAGCGGGCGAAAACTGATAGTCATTTGTCTCTTCCTTTAGAAAGTAAAACTACACAATGTTGACATTGTTTTTATAATAATTACCACAGACTACTGCGGGGCAGTGCATGCATTCTAACCAGAGAGTGATCAAAATTGCTAGAGCGATGTCAATATACTCTCAGAAAATTTTTGTGTGAAGCACAATTCGCTCCGATTTCATCATTGCTAATTTACCAATGTGCCTCGTGCACCGATGATGCCGATCTGCACAAACGATGATCCCTCGCGCTTGCCGTTCGTAAAATCGAACGCGAGGCCGCCGATATTCGTTTTATTGATTTGATTCAACGCCGCAATGACAGCTTCACGGGTAGGTGTGCCCTGGATTTTTTTCAGCGCTTCCACCACGACCCGCGCCGCCAGAAATCCTTCCAGATGCAAGCTGTTTTGTCTGACTTCAGGTATCTGAAGCATATCCATTGCCGAACGGAAGTCCTTCATCACCTGCAAGGCACTTGAGGGCGGATACGTTACCTGGCTGAGCATCAATCCGCGGCTCACCTCCGCACCGAGCAAATCGACGATTGCGGCATGAGACGTGGTCGAAAAACTCGTCACCGGCAGCGCCGAACGAATCGCCTTCACCTCCTTATACAACTGCGCCACCACCGGGGTTACTCCATAGACGAGCACTTGATGAATTGAATTGTCTGCTGCGATCTTGCGGGCTATTTCCGGAATCGCCTTCCCGCCTGCCGGAACCGGATAACTAGCCACGACTGTTGCACCATTCTCGGCTGCAGCTCGTTCAATCTGCTTGAGTGCTTCCTGGCCGGATCCATCATCTGAATAGACAGCAACCAGGCGCTTGCGTCCGATGGTTGCCGACACCTTGATGATCTTGTCCGCCTCGGCGGCAACGCCGGCAATCAGGAAGTAATGATTGGGGCTTTTCATTTCCCGAACAGACGAAGAACCATCACGCGGACCGACCAATGCAATGTTGGCACGCTTCAGAACGCCCGATTCAATCAGTGCGGCATTGGGCATCGAGCCGGCGGTATTGATCATTGCCACCAGCGGATAGGTGGCCAGAAGCTCCTGTGCCTTGGCGACAGTGAGTTTGGGATCAGATTGGTCGTCCTTTTGCTCGAAGCGGATCTGGTAGCCGTTCAATCCACCGTTGGCATTCAGCATATCAAAACACGCACTGGCTCCTTCGGATAATGGCTTTCCTATGGCGGCCAGGGATCCGCTCATCGGCACCACGGATCCAATATAGATTTCTTTCGGAGCGCTGAACGCAGAACTCGACAGGCTAAATAACGCCGATGCGACGACCAAAGATCGAGAAATAATATTCATAAGATGTCTCCTCCTGATTTATTTCCGTATTCAATATACATATTATTCTTATGAATTAATCGAAATTTCTCCTTACACCTCAAGCCACTCCTTACGGATGTTGGCATTGCCTCTCAGGTCGGACGGTGTGCCCTCGAACATGATGGCGCCATGTCCCATTACATATACCCGCTGTGAAATTTCCAATGCAATCGCAAGTTTCTGCTCGACGAGCAAAACCGAAATACCTCGGGTTTTCAATTCGTTCAGATAGGCCGCAACCTGATCCACGATTTTTGGCGCCAGCCCCTCTGTCGGCTCATCGATCATGATCAGATCGGGATCGCCCATCAAGGTCCGGCACAGCGTCAGCATCTGCTGCTCGCCGCCGGACAAGACACCGGCCTGCGTGTGCTGACGTTCTTTAAGTCGGGGGAAAAGCTCGTACATGTCTTCCATGTGCCAGCGCGACTTCTTGCCCTTTTTTTCGCCCAATTGAAGATTCTGCTCGACCGTCAGCGTCGGGAAAATATCGCGGCTTTCGGGTACATATCCAAGCCCGCGGTGCGCGATCTCGAATGCTTTCTTTCCTCGAATTTCTTCGCCCTTGAAGCGAATAGAACCAGTCGCATCAACCTGCCCCATCACCGCCTTCACTGTGGTGGAACGTCCGACGCCGTTCCGGCCCAGCAGACTCACAATTTCGCCTTCGTTCACATTCATGCTTACCCCATGCAACACGTGACTCTTGCCGTAGTACGCATGGATGTCATTTATTTCAAGTAGTGCTTTCATGATTAACCTTCCGCTGGCGCGTGGCCGCCCAGATAAGCTTCCTGTACTTTGGCATTGCCGCGAATCTTGCTTGGGATATCGCAGGCAATTACTTCACCGTAGACCAGCACCGCGATCTTGTCGGCCAAACCGAATACCACGCTCATGTCATGTTCGACGACAAGCAAGGTTTTACCTACGGTTACCTTGCGGATCAACTCTACAGCCGCATCCGACTCGGAACGACTCATGCCGGCGGTTGGCTCGTCGAGCAAAATTACTTCCGCACCGCCAGCCAGCGTAATACCGATCTCCAGCGCGCGCTGTTCGGCGTAGGTCAGCAAACCGGCAGAAACATCACGACGACGCTTCAACCCGATCTGCTCCATGATGTCTTCAGCGCGTTCCTGGGCATCTTTCAGTCCATTCAATCGATGCCAGAAGGAATATTTGTAACCGAGCGACCACAGAACCGCACACCGCAAATTTTCAAAAACAGTAAGCCGATGGAAGATATTCGTGATCTGAAAACTGCGAGAAAGTCCACGGCGGTTGATCTCGTACGGTTGCAGCCCTATGACGCTTTTTCCATTCAGCAGAATATCGCCTGAACTGACGCCAAAGCGTCCCGAGATCAAATTGAACAAGGTCGATTTGCCCGCCCCGTTCGGTCCGATAATCGCATAGCGTTCACCCTTTGGCACTTGCAGCGATGCACCGCGAATGATTTCAGACTTGCCGAAACTCTTGTAAACGTCCTTTAATTCGAGGGAATACTGGCTCATGCTTTGCCTCCCCTTATCGCTTCTTCAATTTCGCTATTCACGTCGCCCCACACCTCATGAAATGATCTTTTTGCAAACCGGAACATGACCAATCCGACTACGAAGATTGCTGCGGCAATCGCCCACCCGGCAGGGGCAGCCGTATCGACCGTGAAGCCAAATAACTCGCGTTCCGTTCCGTACGATAACGACTCAAGTGTGTAGTGATACAGCATTTCAATAAACATCACGATACCGAAGCACATAACGACGCTTGCCAGCGAAACCGCGATCAGGCTCGGCCAGACGCGACCGAACTTGCCGAACTTTGCCACTCGGAGATTCAGCATGAGCAAGCTCGCCAATCCGCCGGGCGCGTACATCACCATGATGATAAAGAAGGCGCCGAGATACAGCTGCCATGCCTTTGTGAACTCGGGCAGAATCACGGTAAGGAATACGCCGACAACCGAGCCGATGATGGGTCCGAAGAAGAAGCCGACTCCGCCAATGAAGGTGTACAGCAGGATTGCACCGGACTGAACTGCACTGACATTTTCCGCGCTGACGATTTCAAAATTGATTGCCGCCAATCCGCCGGAGATACCGCAAAAGAATGCGGACAGAATCAAGGTCAGATACCGCACCCATTGCGTGTTGTATCCAATGAACTCAACCCGTTCCGGATTATCGCGTACCGCGTTGATCACACGTCCGAGCGGCGTTTGCGTGAATGCGTACATGCCGATAGTGCTGACGAACAACCAGAACGCGATCAGGTAATACACCTGGATTTGCGGACCGTAAGTGATTCCTCCAAGCATGGGTTCGCCGTAGACGCGATTGGTGGTAATACCGCCCTCGCCGCCAAAAAACCCCGGAAACATCAGCGAACAGGCAAACACCAGTTCGACAATACCGAGCGTAATCATCGCGAATGTGGTGCCGGATTTCTTGGTTGTCACGTAGCCGAACAAGACGCCGAAGAACATGCCGGCAATACCGCCGACCAGCGGAATCAATGGCAGTGGAAGCCAGATCACGCCGCCGGAAGCAAAGTTCATTGCATGGATCGCAAAGAATGCGCCGAGACCTGAATACACCGCATGACCGAACGACAGCATGCCGCCCTGGCCTAGCAGCATGTTATAGGCGAGGCCGAAAATCATGATCGTGCCCATTTGCGACAGAATCGACAGCGATGCGCCTTTATCGAAGATCAGCGGCGCGACAATCAGGCTCAGTGCAAACAGACTCCAGATCAGCCATCGGGCCAGGTTCAGTGGTGAATATTTCATCGTGTTAGTGTTAGTTGTCATTTCTCATCCCTCCCGCTTACCCATCAAACCCTTGGGTCTGAAGATGAGAATCAGGACCAGCAAAAGATACGGCAGGATCGGCGCAACATCCGAAATCGACAGATTTAAAAGCGCGTAGCCCGGGGTAGACGGCGTGATCTCGATCCCGAATCTGCCCAGCAATATGACAAAGGAATTATCAAGCGCCACAGCAAAGGTTTGCATCACGCCGATCAGCAGGGACGCGTAGAAGGCACCCGCGAGTGAGCCCATGCCGCCGACCACCACGACCACAAAGATAATGCTGCCAACCGTGGCGGCCATCGCGGGTTCGGTAACAAATGCATTACCTCCAATGACGCCGGCCAGACCTGCCAGCGCACAGCCACCGCCGAATACGAGCATGAAGACGCGCGGCACATTGTGGCCGAGTGTTTCGACTGCATCGGGATGGCTCAGCGCGGCTTGGATGACAAGCCCGATCCGGGTCCGAGTCAACAGCAGATAAATCGAGATCAGCATCAGGATCGCGATCAGCATCATGAATGCGCGGTACATCGGGAAGGTGGTTGAAAACAAAGTGAACAGGGAGCCGCTCAATTCGGGGGGAATCAGATAGCGCACTGCAGCGCGCCCCCAAATCAACTGCACAATTTCGACGAGCACGAACGACAGACCGAACGTGAAAAGCAGTTCAGGCATGTGGCCCCATTTATGTACCGTCCGCAAACCGAAGCGCTCTACTGCGGCGCCGATGATGCCCACCAATATCGGAGCAATAACCAGTGCCGGCCAGTATCCGATTTCGGTGCTGATTGCATATGCAAAATATGCGCCGAGCATATAGAAACTGGCATGCGCAAAATTCAGCACACCCATCATGCTGAAAATAAGCGTCAGACCGGACGACAACATGAACAGCAGGAGCCCGTAGCTCAAACCGTTCAACAAGGAGAAGATCGTAAACTCCATCAGGACAACCTCTATTCAGATATATTCTTGAACGACCGTACTTTTTCGCAGGCACAAAAAAGCAGCATGACATCGCTTGATGTCATGCTGCCGAAGCAGTATTACGATTTTGCCGGACGCTTCATCTGGCAAGACGTCGGCTGCGCTGAGACGAATGACTCGATTTTCTGGTCGGTTTTAAAACCGTACCCGGTATGTTCCGAATCAAACTTGACATCCTTGTTGTTGGCTTTTACCCATGTCGCAATGTACAAAGGCTGCTGCACCTGATGGTCGCTCTTGCGCATTTCAACTTCACCATTCAGGCTTTTCACTTTCATGCCTTCCATTGCGAACGCCACTTTGACCGGATCCGTTGACTTGGCTTCCTTGATCGCTTTCGACATCATCGCGACAACGGTGTAAGTCTGCATTACGTAGTAATCGTCCTTGTATTTCTTTTCAAAGGCTTCGACAATCTCGCCCCCGACATATTTCTCGTTATTCGCATTCCAAAGGCCGACATACTTGACGCGATCGGCGCCAGCCGCACCCATTGCGGTCGGCACACCGCTCGTGCCGGCGTAATAGGTATAGAAATTAGCTTTGAGATCGGCATCTTTCGCGGCCTTGATCAGGAGCGCAAGATCGGCGCCCCAGTTGCCGGTGATAATCGTATCTGCACCAGATGCCTTGATTTTGGCAACGTATGGCGAGAAATCTTTTACTTGTGCGATCGGGTGTAAGTCATCGCCGACAATCTCGATATCCGAGCGCTTGCGTTTCAACATTTCTTTGGCAGCGCGTGCTACCTGATGACCGTGCGCATAGTTCTGACCGATGATATAGACCTTCTTGACGCTCTGGTCTTTCGCCAGGAAGCCTGTCAATGCCTCCATCTTCATGTCGCCGTTCGCATCGAAACGGAAATGCCAGAAGCTGCATTTGCTATTGGTGAGATCTGGATCGATTGCCGAGTGGTTGAAAAAAACGACTTCCTTGCCCGGATTACGCGCATTGTGCTTGTTGATCGCATCGACCAGAGCCAGTGCCACGCCGGAGCCGTTACCTTGGGCGATATAGCGATATCCCTGGTCAATTGCAGCTTTGAGCTGGTTCAGCGATTCCTGGGGGCTGCCTTTATTGTCGAATGCAACGAATTCAATGCTGTGATTTCCCGCCCATTTCTGCTGCTTCGCAATATCGGCAATCATGTTGTAGCTGCGTAACTGATTTTGTCCGATTGGAGCAAACGCGCCAGAGTGGGTTTCAATCAGCGCGACCTTGACCACTTCAGCAGATGCGAGCGGCGCGGCGAACGCGGCTGCAACCGAAAGTGCGAGTATTAAAGGACGGATTTGTTGCGACATTTGTCTCTCCTCTGGATGATTATTGTGTTTTCGTAATATATCGATGCTGCCGTTGTATGTAAAGCAAATTTATGACGGAATTTTCTGCGCAATTCCGTCAAACAACGACATCATGCAGTCGGCAACTTGTAATCCTTGAACTCCTCGCGCATTTTATTTTTCAGGATTTTCCCGGTGGCGCCGATCGGCAGCGCATCAACGAAGGTGACGTCATCCGGCGTCCACCATTTCGCAATTTTCCCTTCGTAGAATTGAAGCAGCTCTTCCTTGCTCACCTCCACACCCGGCTTTTTCACTACGACCAGCAACGGACGCTCATCCCATTTCGGATGCGCGATCCCAATGCACGCCGCCTGCTGCACCGCCGGATGCGCCATCGCGATGTTTTCCAGATCGATCGTGCCGATCCATTCACCACCCGACTTGATCACGTCCTTGCTGCGATCGGTAATCTGCATATAACCGTCCGGGTCGATGGTGGCCACATCGCCGGTCGGGAACCAGCCGTCCTGCAGCACGTCGCCGCCCTCTTCCTTGAAATAACTGTTGATGATCCAGGGCCCCTTGACCAGCAGGTTGCCATAGGTCTTGCCGTCCCACGGCAATTCCTTGCCGGCATCGTCGACGATTTTCATATCCACACCGTAGATCGCATGCCCCTGCTTTTCGAGGATGGACTGCTTTGTCTCTTCCGGCATCGACATGTGCCGCGACTGCAGTGTGCCAGCCGTCCCGAGAGGTGACATCTCCGTCATGCCCCACGCGTGCACGACTTCAACATCATGCTGATGCCGAAAGGCTTTCATCATTGCGGGCGGACAAGCCGATCCGCCGATGACCGTACGCCTGAACGTGGAGAACTTGAGATTATTCTGGCCAACATAGGTCAGCAGTCCAAGCCAGACGGTCGGTACGCCGGCCGAGAATGTCACTTTCTCCTGCTCGAACAATTCGTAGATTGATTTTCCATCCATCGCCGCACCGGGAAACACCATCTTGGCACCGGTCATCGGGACAGAGTATGGAAGGCCCCAGGCGTTGACGTGGAACATCGGCACTACCGGCAGCACCGTATCGCGGGCCGATACATTCAGCGCATCCGGCATGACCGACGCGTAGGAATGCAATATGGTGGAACGATGCGAGTACAGCGCGCCTTTCGGGTTGCCGGTTGTGCCCGATGTATAGCACAGGCTGGAGGCGGAATTTTCGTCGAACACCGGCCATGTGTAATCGTCGGAGCTGCGTTCGATCAATTCCTCGTAACACAGCAGGTTGGGGATTTTGCTTGCGGCCGGCATCCGATCGCGGTCGCACATCATGACAAACCCTTTGACGGTCTTGCAGTGGGCTGCGAACGCTTCCACCAGCGGCAGAAACGTCATGTCGAAGAACAGGTACTGATCTTCCGCGTGATTGGCGATGTAGGCGATCTGCTCCGGGTGCAGGCGCGGATTGATGGTGTGCAGTACGGCACCGGATCCCGACACAGCGTAGTACGCTTCCATGTGGCGATATCCGTTCCAGGCCAGCGTGGCGACGCGATCGCCGATCTTCACGCCAAGACCGCTCAACGCATTGGCCAGCTGGCGCGACCGCTTGTGGCAATCGCGATAGGTGTAGCGGTGGATGTCGCCTTCGACACGGCGCGATACGATTTCGTTATTGCCGAAATACCGGTCTGCGTGCTGGATGATGCTTGAGATGAGCAACGGTTGACTCATCATCTGGCCCATTACCGGGCTCTTCGGATACTCCGCCATTTTGTCTCCTGATTATATTTACGCGACTCGAAAGTCGGATTTTGGAGCGCACTAGCGGGTACGGTCAACGACTTTCGATGCTGCGTTGCACCAACATTTCATTACGCGATCTTTGATTCAGTAATTGTCTTATAGATCGTCGTTTTTGGGCGCGCCATTACGCGGCGCAACATCGGTTCGAAAAACGATAACGGAAGCGTATCGTAATCGGCATCGAAAGCCGGCGCATCGTATTTTTCACAAAACTCAAGCGTTCTGTCGTAAACATCCTGGCCCGCGAACTGGTCACGCAGGTTTCGATCCATTCCCAGATGATGGAAAAAATAATAGCCCTGAAAAATTCCGTGCTTTTCGACCATTGCGAGATTCTCGGGACTGACGAAAGGCTTGAGGATCGATGCAGCGATATCCGGATGATTGAAACTTCCAAGCGTGTCACCGATATCGTGCAGCAAGGCGCATACCACGTATTCTTCATCGCGGCCGTCGCGATGCGCACGGGTCGCGGTTTGCAAACTGTGAGTCAATCGATCGACCGGAAATCCGCCGCAATCCCCGTCAAGCAGACGAAGATGCGCCAGCACCCGATCTGGCAGCGCAGCTGCAAAACTCTTGAATTCCGCGCCGATGATCCGCCAGTCATCGGCGGTGCTTTGCTGCATATCGCGAAAATTCGCCCGTGCTTCCACTTCCATGATCTTCTCCTTGGTTGACTGCCGGATTAAACCGGTTTGAACTATGCTTATGAGTATGCGGTCAAGTCCGGTAAGACGGATCGCGCCGATCCAGACGGCGCAACAGCGCTGGCCATGCAAGCATTCCGCCCTTCGCGTTTGTCACTTTCCTGGCCTGCTCTTGCGCGCCGTTCACGATTGACTGCGGAATCGTCACCAGTTCACCGCCTCCCGCCTGTGCGCGCACCTGAATCATGCAGGTCGCTTCAAAAATATACATGTTGACGAACGCATCGGCGATGGTCTTGCCGACTGTGAGCAGTCCATGATTTCGCAGCATCAGGTAGGTTTTGTTGCCCATGTCGGCAACCAGGCGCGGCTTTTCCTCGTCGTTCAGAGCGACGCCTTCGTAATCATGGTAAGCCAGGCTGGACAGGACAAAGATCGATTGCTGAGAAAGCGGCAGCACGCCTTCTTTCTGCGCGGATACCGCTACGCCATTGACGCTATGGACATGCAAAACACACTGCGCATCGTGCCGTACCGCGTGGATCGCAGAATGGATCGTGAAACCGGCCGGGTTGACCGGAAAGGGCGATTCGTCGAGCTTGTTGCCATGGATGTCGATCTTTACCAGTGATGAAGCGGTGATTTCATCGAACATCATGCCATAAGGATTGATCAGGAACTGATCTTCGGTTCCTGGCACGCGCGCGGTAATGTGTGTGTAGATCAGGTCGCTCCAACCGAAATCCGCCACCAGTCGATAGCATGCTGCCAGATCGACCCGGGTTTGCCATTCTTCCGGTGAGACGCGGTCCTGTACCGATGGGATGAGTAACTTTTCAGGGGCATTCATATGAGATCTTCTCTTCTCTGTCAAAATGGGAGGAATCGATAGAGTATCCGACGTTGCGCGGCACCGAACTGTCAACTCCTTAACATTTGCAATGACCAATACCCCTAAATTGACCGTCGACAAAATTTCGCTGCTTCGCGAATCATGGCTGGTCGATCTGCCCGATGAAATCGTCGAGGAAGCAGCGGCCTGTGCATCGTTGCGCCACTTCGACGACGGCGCGCTGATCCATGCGCGCGGGGACGCCTGTGACGGGTTCTTTACTATTGCACAGGGCCTCGTGCGATTCACGCGCGCAACTGCCGATGGCCATACGACCACGATCGCGGTATTCGAAGCGTCGAACTGGTTCGGCGAACTTTCCATTTTCGATGGAATGCCTCGCACCCACGATGGCCACGCGATCGGGCCCACGGTTTTGTTGTTTCATGCAAAAACCGATTTCAAGCGCTTGCTGGCACGGCATCCGATCATTTACGAGCGCTTCGCGCGAATGCTGAGCTTGCGCCTTCGGGCGACGTTCGATCTGGTCGAAGAAGCCGCTGTAGCGCCGCTTTCGCAGCGCCTGGCCCGACGCCTGCTGGAGTTGGCGCAGATCGAGCCTTCGGCAATGAATGGCGCTACGATTCCTCGCGGCAGGGAAGTTCCATTGACCCAGGAAGAACTCGGCCACCTGCTCGGCAAATCGCGCCAGAGCATCGCCAAGCAACTGCGCGCATGGGAACAGAAAGGCTTTATCCAGACCAATTACGGCCGGGTTTTTATAGAACAGCCGGATGCGCTGGCAAAGATCGCCTATCCGGATCGGCACGGCTTGATCGCGGCACAAAATACCAAGCGGGATGTCTTAACCGCTCCTGCAACTCTTGGCGGCCGATTCCGGGTCCGCCCGATCGGACAATGACATGAATGCGCCGGACATACCGATTCGAGCCCAATATCGGCTCGCTGATTTGCCGTTAGAAAATTCATTTGCGGAATTACCGGATGCATTTTATACGCGCCTGAATCCGACGCCGCTTCCCGCACCATATCTGGTTTGCACCAGCCCCGCCGCTGCCAGCCTGATCGATCTCGATCCGTCTGAATTCGTGACAAAGGAATTTGTCGAGATATTTACCGGCAACCGTACGCTTCCCGCTTCAATTCCGCTGGCGGCTGTTTATTCGGGGCATCAGTTTGGAGTCTGGGCCGGACAATTGGGGGACGGACGTGCGATTTTGCTCGGCGAAGCGCGGTCCCGTGAAACCGGACCGCCCGGCGTGCTTGAGCTACAGTTGAAGGGTGCCGGCAAGACACCCTATTCGCGCATGGGTGACGGGCGTGCAGTATTGCGTTCATCGATTCGCGAGTTCCTGTGTTCCGAGGCGATGGCTGCGCTGGGCATTCCAACCTCGCGCGCGCTTTGTGTCACCGGTTCAGACCAGCACGTCATGCGTGAAGAGCCGGAAACGAGCGCTGTGGCGACACGCATGGCCCCTACCTTCGTTCGCTTCGGCTCATTCGAGCATTGGTATTATCAAGACAAAAAGATCGAACTGAAAATCCTTGCGGATTATGTAATCGGCCGCTGCTACCCGCAATTGCGCGAAAGCCGGAATCCATATCAGGATCTGCTCGCCGAAGTTACACGCCGCACTGCCCGCCTTATCGCGCAATGGCAAGCGGTCGGCTTCATGCATGGCGTGATGAATACCGACAACATGTCGATTCTTGGACAGACGCTTGACTACGGACCATTCGGATTCATGGAGGCGTTCGATGCACACCATATCTGCAATCACACCGATCAGCAGGGTCGCTACGCCTACAGCATGCAGCCGCAGATCGGCCTCTGGAACTGTTATGCGCTCGGCCAGGCCTTATTGCCGTTGATCGGCGAGGTCGATGCTGTCGAAGCGGCACTGAAAAATTATCAACCAGAATACCAAGCAAAACTGGATGATTTGCTGCACGCAAAATTAGGGCTGCAAAGCCGGCATGCGGACGATGCTGCATTGTTCGACTCGATGTTTGTTCTGATGCAGGAAAATCACGTGGACTTCACCTTATTTTTCCGCCGCCTAGGCGATTGCAAGCGTGACGGAACGTCGGCGGATGAACCCGTGCGCGACTTGTTCATTGATCGCGGCGCCTTTGACGCATGGGCTGTACAATACCGCGCACGACTGGAAACGGAAAACAGTCAGGATCACGATCGAAGACTTGCAATGCACGGGGTGAACCCAAAATACGTATTGCGCAATTATCTTGCGCAAGTCGCAATCGACAAGGCGAAAAACAAGGATTTCTCCGAAATCGCGACCTTGCTGAAAGTTCTTGAAAAGCCTTTCGACGAGCAGCCCGAACATGCGCAGTACGCAGCGCTGCCGCCGGATTGGGCCAGTCACCTGGAAGTAAGCTGCTCCTCTTGAGATAATTATGAGTACCGAAAAAATCACGAAATCTGATGCCGAATGGCGCGCAATGCTGGATCCGCTCGAATACCAGGTGACGCGGCATGCGGCGACCGAGCGGGCATTTACCGGCCGTTACTGGGACCATCACGAGCACGGTATTTATACTTGCGTATGCTGCAACACGCCATTGTTCGAATCGGATGCAAAGTTCGAATCCGGATGCGGCTGGCCCAGCTACTTCAAGCCGCTCAACCCGGAGCATGTGACTGAAAAATCCGACCGAACCCACGGCATGGTCCGCACCGAGATCGTGTGCAAGGTATGCGACGCGCATCTCGGACACGTGTTCCCAGACGGTCCGCCGCCAACCGGTCTGCGCTATTGCATCAACTCGGCATCGTTGCGATTCGATCCTCAACCACAGATGAAAGAAACTCCGGCAAAATGAAGTTCCTGTTCGATCTTTTCCCAGTCATCCTGTTTTTCGGCATCTTCAAGTGGGGCGAAGGCAGCCCTGAAGTTGCGCAATCAATCACGAGTCAATATCTATCGGGCTTCATATCCGGCGGAGCGGTCACTGCTTCCCAGGCACCGATTATCCTGGCGACCGCTGTCGCGATTCTGGCCACATTCGGCCAGATCGGTTACCTAATGGCACGCCGCAAAAAAATCGATCCAATGCTTTGGGTATCGCTGGCAATCATCGCCGTTTTCGGCGGTGCCACCATTTACCTGAACAACGATCTTTTCATCAAATGGAAACCAACGGTGCTGTACTGGTGTTTTGCCGTCGCCCTCGTCGTCAGTCAAATCGTTTTGAAAAAGAATCTGATTCGAGCCATGATGGGCAAGCAGATCGCGTTACCGGACCAGATCTGGAGCAGGCTCAATATGGCCTGGGTGGTATTTTTCATGTCATTGGGCATGCTTAATCTGTATGTCGCATTCAGTTTTGAAACTGCGACCTGGGTCAATTTCAAGCTGTTCGGTTTTACGGGCATCATGTTCGCGTTCATCATCGCGCAAAGCCTGATGCTCTCAAAATACCTGAAGGACGCGGAATGACCGATCGGCTGGAACGAATCCACGAGCGGCTGACTGCAACTTTTTCCCCAATGGACTGTCAATTGCACGATGAATCCGCGCTTCATGCCGGTCACGCCGGCGCCGCATCCGGTGGCGGACACTACCGGGTCAGGCTGGTTTCAGTTCACTTTGAAGGACAAAGCCGAATTGTTCGACATCGGCTGGTGTATGATTGCCTTTGTGACATGATGCGTACCGATATCCACGCTCTCACCATCACCGCGTTAGCGCCGTCTGAAGTCTCCTTAGAAGCCTCCGACTAAACGCTCTCCGAACTGCTTCGTAATTTTATAATTTTCCATTTTAGGAACAGAACATGATATTGAAACCTGCTCGCTTGCTGGTAATTTTGTTTGCAACCGCAGCACTGCCTGCGTTGGCGCAGAACCTTGCGGTCGTAAACGGCAAACCCGTTCCGTCGTCGCGCGCCGACCTGATGATCCAGCAAATGACGGCGCAAGGGCAACCAGACTCGCCCGAGCTACGCGCAATGGTGAAAGAGGAATTGATCGCGCGTGAAATCCTGATTCAGGAAGCAGACAAATTGGGACTCGGCAATACTCCCGAGGTAAAACAGCAGCTTGAACTGGCGCGTCAATCCATTGTATTGCGCGCACTGCACGAAGAATTTCTGGAAAAGAACCCAGTGAAGGACGCGGAGATCAAGGCCGAATATGACCGGCTCAAGGCGCAACACGATAAGAACAAGGCGCGTGACGACGGCAAGGAATATCTGGCGCGTCATATCCTGGTCGAAAACGAGGCCGATGCCAAGGCGATCATTACCAAGCTGAAAGCCGGAGCCAAATTTGAAGACCTGGCCAAGCAATCGCAAGACCCCGGTTCCGCGGCAAAAGGCGGTGCGCTTGATTGGGCCGCTCCGTCCAATTACGTAGAACCTTTCTCTGCCGCGCTGGTGAAACTGCAAAAAGGTAAAATCACCGAAACCCCGGTAAAGACCGATTTCGGCTTCCATGTCATCAGACTCGAAGATGTGCGTCCGGCGAAAAAGACGCCTGCACCGACCGAGAAATTCCCGACGTTTGAAGAAGCCAAGCCAAGGTTGACCGAAATGGTGCAGCAAAAGAAAGTACAAGCTTATCAGCAGGATCTGCGCGCAAAGGCAAAGATTCAGTAATCGTTCGATAAAGCCTGATACATCGGGTACCGCAGCAAGTCGATGCAATTCCCTCCCGGCCAAACGGCCCGGAGGGAATTTTTTTTGCATGTCGTTGCTGCGTTGGATACTCAATTGGCCGGTTGCGGTCAGCGCCGCGGGGAGAGTAGTTTTCGTCTGGCTGACCAGGCGATGCCAGGACGGAATCTGTGCCGAACGAGACGCCAGCTTGCGGCCAATGCGTCCGGCAGCGGGCGGCATCGCCAGATTAAAGCTGCTCTAGCAAGCCGCACCACGCTTCTGATCGAAATAGCGGTGCCTGCACCCTGCATTGTGATATATGATTAAAGGAAATTTATTGCCGGACGAAACGAATGTATCGCTCGCTGCGGCAATAACACCGATCCCCTGAATCAGAACAAGCAGATGTCACGCTTTTTTTTCACGTTTCGGCCGCATCTCGTAGACGACCTGAAGACTTACGACAGCGGTAAATTCTTTCAGGATCTGTCCGCCGGCATCACCGTCGGCGTCGTGGCGCTTCCGCTGGCAATGGCATTCGCGATTGCATCCGGTCTTGCGCCCAGCGCGGGGATATTTACCGCAATCATTGCCGGCTTTCTGATTTCCGCATTGGGTGGATCACGGGTCCAGGTTGGCGGCCCGGCGGGCGCCTTCATCGTGGTGGTGTACGGAATTGTTGAAAAATACGGGCTGGCCAATCTGCTTATTTGCACCATTTTTGCAGGCATATTGTTGTTTGCGATGGGGATGTTCCGGCTGGGCTCACTGATTCGCTACATTCCGGTTCCGATTGTGATCGGCTTCACGAACGGCATAGCGGTGTTGATCGCCCTGTCGCAGATGAAAGATTTTTTCGGCCTGAATATCGAAAAAATGCCGGGCGATTTCTTTGCACAGCTTCGTACACTTTTCGAATATGCGCACACCATCAACCTGACCTCATTCGGTCTGGCGACGACCTCGCTGGCGATAGTATTTCTTTGGCCGCGCTGGTTTCCGGCAAGCGTCGATCGGCATCACCCTCGGGCTCGCCGCATTCTGGCTGCCGTTCCAGGCACTGTCGTCATACTGGTATTAGGCACGGTTGCGGTGACCGTATTCAATTTGCAGGTCGATACCATCGGCACCAAATTTGGCGGCGTCCCGCGCGAACTTCCTGCATTTACCTTGCCGGTATTCTCATGGGACCTGGTAAAGCAGTTGTTTCCACCGACATTGACGATCGTTCTGCTTGGTGCGATCGAGTCGCTGTTATGCGCGCGTATTGCCGATAACGTAAGCGGCGACCGGCATGATCCGAATCAGGAATTGATGGCACAAGGCATTGCGAATTTCGTCGCACCGTTCTTCGGCGGAATGCCGGCGACCGGCACGATCGCCCGTACCATCACCAATATACGCGCGGGTGCCGCGTCGCCGATTGCCGGCATAGTGCACGCATTGACGCTGCTGGTGATCGTTCTCGTCGCCGCCCCGCTGGCCGAAAACATTCCGCTGGCGGCGCTGGCCGCCATCCTGTTTTTCGTTGCGTGGAATATGGGCGAGTGGCATGAATTCGCCCGGCTGAAAAATTTTACGATGGGTTATCGGCTGGTGATGATCGCGACATTCCTGTTGACTGTCGTGGTCGGCTTGACCGTTGCAGTCCAGGTCGGTCTCGTATTGGCATGCGTATTCTTTATTTACCGTATTGCCGACCTGACGCGAATCGAAGCGATACCGCCCGGCATGCTGACACGACCGCTGCCGCCGGGCGTTGTTGCGTATTCGATTTACGGCTCGCTGTTCTTTGCCGCAGTCGGCAAACTGGAAGAATTGATTGCGCCCAGAACCGTCCCACCCAAAGCGATGATCCTGGAATTGCATCAGCTGATCAACCTGGACGCTACCGGTTTGGATGCGCTTGAGAATATTCACAAGACGCTCGCCAGGCAAGATAGCCAGTTGATACTCTGCATGCCGAATCACCAGCCATTGAGTCTGATGCAACGAAGCGGATTTATCGAACGGCTGGGGCCGGAAAATTGCCTTGATTCGCTGTCCGAGGCGATCGAACGCGCCGGCGCAGTGGCTGCCTGAACTCTATCGCCAGCCACTGCATGAACCAATTTTTCCAGCGAATCGTGACTCGCTGCGGATTACCAGCCTGCGCAGACTCTAATCCCTTACCCAACCCACCTGCGGGCGTTGCGGAACATCCGCATCCATGGCGAATCGTCGCCCCATGATTCAGGATGCCAGGAATGCTGAACGGTCCGAAACACGCGTTCTGCATGCGGCATCAATACCGTGAAGCGGCCGTCAGGCGTCGTCACCGATGTAATGCCCTGCGGCGAGCCATTCGGATTGTACGGATAGGTTTCCGTCACCTGCCCCCTGTTATCGACGAACCGCATTGCGACGATGGCCTGGCCAATATCGCCGGTCTGCGAAAAATCGGCATAACCTTCGCCATGTGCAATCGCAATCGGGCTTTGCGAACCGGCCATGCCATTGAAGAAGATCGATGGTGAATCCGCCACCTCGACCATGCCGAAGCGCGCTTCGAATTGTTCCGATTTATTGCGCGTGAACTTCGGCCACGAGTGTGCTCCGGGAATAATCGATTTCAGATTGCTCATCATCTGGCAGCCGTTGCAGATGCCCAGCCCAAAGGTATTGGACCGGCCGAAGAACCCGGTAAACTGTTCGGCAAGTTTGTGGTTGAACAGGATCGTCTTGGCCCAGCCTTCGCCGGCACCCAGCACGTCGCCATACGAGAAGCCGCCAACAGCAATGATGCCCTGGAAATCATCGAGCCTTGCACGCCCCGAAATCAAATCGCTCATGTGCACGTCGACCGCGGTAAAGCCGGACTTGTGCATTACGTAAGCAGTCTCGATCTGGGAGTTGACGCCTTGCTCGCGCAGAATCGCGACACGCGGCTTCGCGCCGGTGGCGATATACGGCGCCGCAATGTCTTGCTGCGGATCGAAGCTCAGCCTTGGCGACATGCCGGGATCGGCCTGGTCGAGAATCCGTTCGTATTCCGCATCGGCACAGGCCGGATTGTCGCGCAACCGGGCGATGCGCCAACTGGTTTCGCTCCACATACGCTGCAATTCGATGCGCGGAACGTTATAAATGGTCTTCGCGTCGCGCGCGAATTCGATCATGTCCCGGTCGTTGAGCTTGCCGATGATATGGCTGCAGGCGCCCAGATTATGTGCGCGCAGCACATTCATTACTTCCGACTTCTGTTCGGCGCGTACCTGGATCACCGCGCCAAGCTCTTCATTGAACAGTGCCCGCAAGGTCATTTCGTTGCGTCGCTCCGATACCTGGCCGGTCCAGTTCTTGGAATCGCCCCAGTCGGCGGCATGCTCCCCTTCCATCGTCAGGATGTCGAGATTGACCGACAAGCCGGCGCGGCCGGCAAACGCCATCTCGCACAATGTCGTGTACAACCCGCCATCGGAGCGATCGTGATAAGCGAGCAGCTTGTTCTCCCTATTGAGCTGCTGTATCGCTGCAAAAAACGCTTTCAGATCGTCGGGGCTGTCGACGTCCGGCGTTTCATGGCCGAGCTGCTGCATGACTTGTGCCAGCGACGATGCGCCCATCCGGTTTCTGCCGCGTCCGAGATCGATCGCAATCAATACGGTATCGCCGGCATCTTTCCTGAGTTGCGGCGTCAGCGACTGCCGCACATCAGATACCGGCGCAAACGCGGACACGATCAGCGAAACCGGGGACATGACCGATTTATTTTCTTCGCCGTCTTTCCAGGTAGTGCGCATCGACAGCGAATCCTTGCCTACCGGGATGCTGATTCCGAGGGCTGGGCATAGCTCCATGCCGACCGCCTTGACGGTATCGAACAATGCGGCATCCTGGCCGGGTTGACCACAGGCCGCCATCCAGTTCGCCGACAGCTTGATATCGGCAATATCGGCTATCGGCGCGGCGGCAATATTGGTGATCGCCTCACCCACCGCCATGCGGCCGGATGCGGCGGCGTTGATCACTGCCAGCGGCGTACGCTCACCCATCGCCATCGCTTCGCCGCGATAACCTTCGAAGCTCATGGCGGTAACGGCGCAATCGGCGACCGGCACCTGCCACGGTCCCACCATCTGGTCGCGCACCGATGTCGCACCCACGGTCCGGTCGCCGATCGTGATCAGAAACGACTTGTCGGCGACCGTCGGCAACCGCAACACGCGCTGCGCCACCTCGACCAGGTCCATGCCGGTCAGGTCGACCGGCGGAAAATCATTGGCAGTGCGTGACACATCGCGGAGCATCTTGGGCGGCTTGCCGAGCAACACTTCCATCGGCATATCCACCGGATTGTTGGCATGCTCCGGATCGATCACTTTCAGCTGGCGTTCTTCAGTTGCGGTGCCGACCACGGCGAACGGACACCGCTCGCGCTCGCACAGGTATTGGAACAGCGGCAGATTATCCGGCGCAATCCCGAGCACATAGCGCTCCTGCGACTCATTGCTCCAGATCTCCTTCGGCGCCATGCCGCTTTCTTCCAGCGGCACCTTGCGCAAATCGAAAATCGCACCGCGCCGTGCATCGTTGGTAATTTCGGGGAACGCATTCGACAGACCGCCGGCACCGACGTCGTGAATCGACAGGATCGGATTGTCGCCGCCCATCGCCCAGCATGCATTGATCACTTCCTGCGCGCGCCGTTCCATTTCCGGATTGCCGCGCTGTACCGAATCGAAATCGAGATCGGCTGTATTGGTGCCGGTCGCCATCGATGATGCGGCGCTACCGCCCATGCCGATCCGCATCCCGGGGCCACCCAGCTGGATCAGAAGGCTGCCGACCGGCAAATCGTTTTTGCGGGTGTGTTTGTCGGAAATGCTGCCGATGCCGCCGGCAATCATGATCGGCTTGTGATATCCGCGCACCGCCCCGCCGACGTTCTGCTCATAGGTTCGGAAGTAGCCGCCCAGATTGGGGCGCCCGAATTCATTGTTGAATGCCGCACCGCCGATCGGGCCTTCGATCATGATTTGCAATGGGGAAGCGATGCGGTCCGGCTTGCCGTAGATGCCCGATTCCTTTGCGGGACCCGATGTGGCATCGGATCCGTTTTCCCAGGGGCGCACCGCATCGGGCAGATACAGATTCGAAACGGTAAAGCCGGTCAATCCCGCCTTGGGTTTGGCGCCGCGGCCGGTCGCACCTTCATCGCGGATTTCGCCGCCGGCACCGGTGGACGCGCCGGGAAACGGTGAAATTGCAGTCGGGTGATTATGCGTTTCCACCTTCATCAGGATATGCGTCAATTCTTCAGACGCTTCATACACATTGCCCTGAGCAGCGCCGCGCGGATAAAAGCGCGAGACGGTAGCGCCTTCTATGATCGACGAATTATCGCTGTACGCGACGATTGTGCCTTTGGGCTGCAACTGATGGGTATTCTTGATCATCGCAAACAGCGATTTGTCCTGCTGTTCGCCATCGATGGTCCAGTCGGCATTGAAAATCTTGTGCCGGCAATGCTCACTGTTGGCTTGCGCAAACATCATCAGCTCAACATCCGTCGGATTGCGCTTCGCTTGCGTGAATGCATTGACAAGGTATTCGATTTCGTCGTCCGACAGCGCCAGGCCAAGAGCGGAATTCGCCTGCACCAGTGCGCCTTTGCCGCCGTCCATGATATCGATGAATTCCAGTGGCTTTGCTTCCAGTTCGCGAAACAAGCCGGCCGCATCATCTGGGCTGCGCAGCACCATCTCGGTCATCCGGTCGTGCAGTAGCGCGGCCACGGCTTCAACGCCGCCGCCTTGAAGCGCCTTGCGTCCGCCCAGCAAACCCGATTTCATTCGAACTCGATACGACACCCCGCGCTCGATCCGCTTGATCTGCGCCATGCCGCAATTGTGCGCAATGTCGGTCGCCTTGCTGGCCCATGGCGAAATTGTGCCAAAGCGTGGAATCACGACGAATTCATCGCCGTCCATGCTCCCGGAAAACGGTTCGCCGTATGTCAATAAAGCATCCAGCCGACGCTCATCATCCTGTGTCGGCACAGCCGCAGCATCAATGAAATGCAGATACCGGCCGGTCACATCGATAATTCCGGGATCGATGGCTTGCAGTTGTGACAACAGGCGTTGGGTACGGAAGGCAGACAAGGCATTGGAGCCCGGCAGAATCAGCATGGCGAGAAGAAAGTTGATGCGATATGGCTGCCGAAAAAGCAGTTCCATCGCAGGTTAAATCAGAAAGCAGGATTATACCGCGACACATCCTTCGCAGACCGGGAGTCTCCCTTTCCGTAAACCATCCTGAGCGTAAAATAAGCAGCGCCTCGCCTTACTTCCGCCGTCGGATAATCTGTCGCGCCATGTATGACGAAACAATTGCTCGATTTCCGGACTTCGATCCGGGCAAGCACGAATATCGACTGCGAGGCATTGCCAATCTTGGCGCAGAGTTCCATGATGGAATTCGCGAATCATTGATCCATGCGTTCGTGCAAAATGAGTCTTTTGAGTTTGTTTTGCACAATATTGCTACCCGTCGACCTGAAATCCTTATTCAGCACACGCACTCCCTTAGATGCCGTTGATCAGGAAAGATTACCTTCACATGAACCAGCCAATTTCCGCACGGATTTCCGCTTTGCTCGATACGTCACGCCGCATGCTGATGGAACAATGCATCGACGCAGCACAAAGATCCGAATCGATTTTCACCAGCTTGTACCCGGAAGCGGGACGGGCTGCCGCCATCCACGCCGACGCCATGCTTGCGGCAAACGTGACGCTCTCGCCGCTGGCAGGATTGCCGGTATCGATCAAGGACTTGCTCGATGTGGCAGGTGAAACCACGCTGGCGGGTTCGATCGTGCTGAAGAATTCTGCGAAGGCTGAATCGGACGCACCGGTAGTACAGCGGCTTCGTGCCGCGGGGGCTGCGATTCTCGGCAAGACCAACATGACGGAATTTGCATTTTCCGGTGTTGGCATCAATCCGCATTACGGCACACCGGCCAATCCGGCGGATCGGCAAATCGCCCGCATACCCGGCGGCTCGTCATCCGGCGCTGCTGTGTCGGTGGCAGCGGGCATCTGCGTCGCAGGAATCGGATCGGATACCGGCGGCTCGATCCGCATTCCCGCGGCGCTGTGCGGATTGACAGGTTTCAAACCGACAGCGCGCCGTGTTCCGACCGCCGGTGCGATCCCGTTATCCACCACGCTTGATACCATATGCGCAATGGCACGCTCGGTCGACGACTGCATTCTGGTCGACAGCATTATTGCCGATGCACCGCTGATCGTTCGTGACTTGCCGCTCGCCGGTTTACGGTTGGCTGTGCCGGTCACGCTGATGCTGAATGACATGGATGCACATGTGGCGCAATCTTTTTCTGCAGCAGTGACGCGCTTGTCGGCCGCCGGCGCGAGGATTATAGAACTGCATTTGCCCATGCTTGATGAACTGCCGCAACTGAACCGGTTTTCGGGTGCGGAATCCTACGCATGGCATCGCGAGCTCCTGGCTCGGCACGAAGCCGATTACGATGCACGCGTTGCCAGGCGCATCAAGCCGGGCGCATTATTGAGCGCCGCCGATTACATTCATTTGCATGCAGCGCGGCGGGACTGGATTGCACGCACGGAAAATCTGATCGCCCCGTTCGATGCATTGATCATGCCGACCGTGCCTCTGGTTGCACCGCCGATTGCAGAGCTGGAAGCCAGCGACGAGGTGTTTTTCAAAATAAACGCCTTGCTTTTAAGGAATCCGTCGGCCATTAATTACCTCGATGGATGTGCGATTTCGTTGCCCTGCCATCCGAACGGAACCTTGCCGGTCGGATTGATGATTGCCGGTCCGGCAATGTCCGACAGCAGGATTCTGGCTATTGCACGCAACGTGTCCGCCTGCCTCGAAGCCGACTCAATCTGAATTTTCAGGACTGGTCGCGCCATAGTGCGAGAGTGATGCGAATGCACGCTTGCGGTAATCACCGCGTTTGCCTTCCACATCGGTTGTCGGACAGGTCCGGATTTCCAATTCCATCGCCACAGGCGGGTCGTAACAGCAGGCAATACATCCATGGCCGCTAAATCCGCACACCGATTTAATTTGACAACCCCATTGAATTATTTGCCCTGATGTCCTTCTAACATTTACGCGATGGACACTTTCACGCATTTTGATTGCCCTTCTAACCTGATCTCAAAGATGGAGGCTCTGAAATGAAAACGATACGAAAATTGATGGCTGGTACGATTTCGGCAGCGTTTCTGATCGGGCTGACCGGCTGTTCCGGCATGTCCGAGCAACAAAAGAATACCGCGATCGGCGCCGGCGTCGGCGGTGTTGCCGGATCGATTCTTACCGACGGCGGTGCGCTTGGCACGGTTGGCGGCGCTGCCATTGGCGGTGTGATTGGCAACCAAGTCGACTGACTTTCGAAAGCACTTCCTGCTCGCGCCGGAAGTGCTTTTTTTATGATCGAACGTCGACCAACTTATTTCACGCAAGCTCTTTTCACTCACGCCAGCAGCGCCGGAATTTTTTTAAGCTGTTCGAGATCAATCGGCTTAACCCAGTGATGATCAAAGCCGGCGTCATGGGCTCGTCGCTTATCCGTGTCCTGCCCCCATCCCGTTACGGCAATCAGCATGACCTGCCGGCCGCTTTCCTGCGCACGGATTCTTCGTGCCGCTTCATACCCGTCGATGCCCGGCAAGCCGATATCGAGCAGGACGACCTCAGGCTTCAGTTGCGCGACAGAGGCGACTGCAGCAAACCCATCATGCACCACCGATACCTGATTGCCGAGAATACCGAGGATGTCTGCGACCGTGGTGGCAGCGTCGACATTGTCGTCGACCACCAGAATTCGATGAGACCCGGATTTTCCTGCATCCTTGCCCGACGCATCGCTTGCTGAATTTTTCGGCTGCATATTCTCTTCCAATGGTTTAGGCAGATGTACGACAAATTCGCTGCCCTGGTTGGGGCCGCCACTGAATGCTTCGACTCGTCCGCCGTGCATCTTCACCAGGCCGTCGACGAGCGACAAGCCGATTCCCAATCCGCCCTGGCTACGTTCAAGCGGGTGCGCAACCTGGGCGAAGATCGAAAAAATCCTGGTCAGCATTTCGGATGAAATGCCGATTCCGTCGTCCTTGACTCGCACGACAAATTCTGTGGGCCGGCATTCAAGCATGACCTCGATCCGGCCACCCGGGTTGGTATATTTGGCAGCGTTGTTCAGCAGGTTTGAAAATACCTGGGCCAGGCGCACCGGATCGGCTATTAGATCCGTTGGCGATCCGGGCAACGTTACCGATAGCTTGTGCTTGCCCCGCTCAATATGCGGGCGACTGGTCTCTATGGCCGTACTCAGGATGCTCGCAAGATTCGCACGCTCCATCCGAAGCTCGATCTTTCCGGTCGCGATCCGGGATACGTCCATCAGGTCATCCACCAGGCGCGTCAGCTGGCCGACTTGCCGTTCGATGATTCTGGTTGATTGTTCTACCCGTATCTTGTCGTCGCCCGCCAGCTTAATGATGCTCAGTCCGTTGCTGATCGCCGCCAGCGGGTTGCGCAACTCGTGGGACAAGGTCGCGAGGAAGATATCCTTCCCATAGTCCGACTGCTGCAGCGCAAGATACAAGTTTGCATTCTCGACTGCTACCGCTGCGCGCCGCGCAAGATCTTCCGCCAGCGCCAGGTCAGCCGGACCGTAAATACGGCCCGAATCGGCGCTGATGAAAGTCACCACGCCAAACACTTTTCCATGCGCCGAAAGAGGTGCCCCGATATACGATTTGAATCCCAGTTCTTGAACAGCGGCCAAGTATTCCGGATCCCGGAACGATGCACGAAGCTCTGGTTCGGAAATTTCACTTACCAGCTCACCGCGCCCGATGCGAAGAATGTTCCACGCGCCATGCGGCGCGTTCGGATCAGGCGGGAACCGGCTGGTCAGATGCTTGGCCAGCTTTCTCTTTTCCGGATCAATATGCGCGGCCGATAATCGCAGCAGCGTGCCGTCGTCCTGCAGCAAATCGACGACGCACCAGTCGGCAAAAAACTGCACTGCAAGGTGCGCGAGCTTGTCCAGCGTACTTTTTGGATCGACCAGACCGCCGAGCTCGGCGCTTGCCTGTGCCAGAAACTGCAGATCTCGTTCAGCCCTCTTCCACTCGGTGCCATCACGAAGTATCTTGACAAATCCAATCGCATCACCCGCATCGTTCTTGAGCGGCGTCATTTGGCCGGAGGCCCAGAAGCGCTGGCCGCCTTTGCGGATATGCCAGCGTTCGTCGGTGGCGTACCCATCCCGCAGCGCACACTGCATTTCAGCTTCCGGACGATTCGAAGCCACGTCTTCAGGCGTAAAGAAGCGATGCACCGGCTGGCCAATCATCTCTTCCTCGGACCAGCCGAAGATGCGCCGCGCACCTTCATTCCAGCTTGTCAGCTTTCCTTGCAGGTCGGCACTGATGATCCCGAAATCGGTCGCGCTATTGATGATCTGACGGTGCTGCGCGTCGGCGTTTCGTAACGCCAGATCCGAATCAAGCCGCTCCATGACGACCGCCATTATCTTGGTTACGATGCGAACCGTTTCAATATCTTCCGGTTCCGGCGCTTTCGGTTCGTAATAGTATTGCGCGAAGTAGCCCAGATGCTTGCCGCCTGCGCCGACAATTGGATTCGCCCACCAAGCGCGCAATCCATGCGGCATGGCCCAGGCATGGAATTTTTCCCACGATGCAGTCCGGGAAATATCCGTGACGTAAATCGCATTATCTTTGGCGCCGGCAATCCCGACCGAGCCTTGGCCCGCATTCCAATCCAGATCATTTAACGCATTGCGGTAGCTTTGCGGAAGGTGGGGTGCTGCTACGGATTCCAGCCGATCGCCAGTCGCATTCAGAAAAACAAGCGCAGCATGCATATTGCCGGCGAACTGACGTTCGATGGAATCGATAAGCTGTACGAGAATTTCCTCCAACGGCGCACCGCGCGCCAGCTCTCCCAAGGCTTGCTGTTCAGCCTGGAGCAATGCATACACTTTTTTAGCGGGCAGGAAAACTTCAGAATTGCTCATTGATGTTTTGAAGCTAACTAGCGGAAACAGTTCATATTTTCGACCGTCGGCGGAAAAACATTCCAGAAATCAATTCGGGGAGCAAACCTGATACCCGAATGCAATACGACAATCGCTGTCCATTGGTTGAGACTCTTCATTCGCCCAAGCATGAATGCGCGACGCAAATTTTTTAAAATGCAGATCGTCAGCAGGACTGGCATCGCGAAAACGCTCGATTGACTGTGTCCAAGTGGGCGTTGGATCGACGCTTATTGCAGGCAAATCGCTGCTTCCATTGATCTTGCTCTGTGGCGGCAGCAAAAAATAACAGAAGAATGATCGTTTAAATTGCAAACCAGGTCCTTATCGCCTGTTTGAAAATTCCAAAATTCGGGCGGCGCATACTGCGTAGAGTTGGTAACATTGCGACCTGATTCTAAAAAGGATTCCACTGAATGCAAGTAGCTGTCATCGGCGGCGGCGTGATCGGCGTCTGCACCGCGTATTTTCTTGCTGCGGCAGGGCACGAGGTGGTCGTCGTGGAGCGTTACGGCAATGTTGCGCAGGAGACCAGCTTCGGCACTGCCGGCGTGATTGCGCCGGGCCATGTGGCGCCGCTCGCCGCGCCGGGCATGCCAAAGAAAGTCCTGTCCCATCTGTTCAAATCCGAGTCCCCGGTACTGTTCAAGCCATCGATGGATCGCGAATTATGGCGCTGGGCCAGATTATGGCGAAAGGAATGCGAGCTCGATCGTTACCGAATCAATCGCTCAAGAATGCGGCGTGTCGCGTCCTATAGCCGGGAAATCCTGCAAGCGCTGCGAGAGCATTACGAGTTCGACTACGAACAGACCGCCGGTGTACTGCAACTTTTCCGCAGCCAGCGAGACATCGAATCGGCACAGCCGGCAATCGATTTCCTGAACGAGACCGGGATTGAGCACCGCATGTTGACGCCGGATCAGGCACGCGAAATCGAACCCGGATTATCGCCACACGCGCCGCTTTTTTCGGCCTTGCATTTACCGCAGGACGAATCGGGAAATTGCCCGCTTTTCACCCGGCAGCTGCGGCATGTCGCCGAATCGATGGGTGTCGCATTTCACTTCAACAGCACGGTAGATGCGATCGCAGAAGAAGCCGGACGCGTCACGATTCATATCGGCGAAAGAACCTTTCGCGCCGATGCCGTGGTGATCGCGGCCGGAACCGATAGCGTCCGGCTGCTGGAGCCGCTCGGCATACGAATTCCGCTTTATCCGGTGAAGGGATATTCTGCCACTGCATTTATCAAGGATTTCGAACACGCGCCAGTGTCGGCATTGATCGACGAATCGTATCAGGTCGCACTCACCCGCATGGGCAGCCGCGTCCGGATCGCGGGTGTGGCGGAGCTCGGGTTCCGGGGATCGGACTTGCGTGAAGCAGCATTGCGCACCCTGGTCAAGGTCGGCGATGATTGGTTTCCGAATGCAGCCAACTACCACAGCGCGACCTACTGGTACGGCCTGCAGCCGATGCTGCCGGACGGCGCGCCGCTACTCGGTGCAAGCCCGGTCAGGAATGTGTTTGTCAACATCGGCCACGGTTCGACCGGCTGGGCGATGGCGGCCGGTTCGGGAAAAATCCTGTCGGACCTGGTTTCAGGGCACACGCCCGATATCGATATGGATGGTTTGACGCTCGCACGCTATGGATAAAGTCGATTGCGTCGTAATCGGCGCGGGGGTGGTCGGACTTGCAGTGGCGCGCAGGCTGGCGCTGGTCGGACGAGAAGTGCTGGTGGTCGAAACGAACCCGGCAATCGGCATGGAAACCAGTTCGCGCAACAGCGAGGTGATACATGCCGGACTCTATTATCCGACCGGCAGTCTGAAAGCCCGGCTGTGCGTAACCGGCCGCTCCGCGCTGTATGCGTATTGCGACGCACGCGGCATCGCGCATCGGCGATGCGGCAAGCTGATCGTTGCGACCTCCGATGCGCAACGCGACAGACTGGCGGCAATCCATGCACAAGCTGTCGCAAACGGGTGCGATGAAGTCACGGTCCTGACCGCGCATCAGGCGCAACAACTGGAGCCGCAGCTATCCTGCATTGCCGCCCTTTGGTCCCCGATGACCGGAATCATCGACAGCCATGCATTCATGCTGGCGCTGCAGGGAGATGCTGAAAATGCCGGTGCTCTGTTCGGATTCAGCAGCCGCGTGACCGGCGGATGGGCCGATGCAAAAGGGGTCGTATTGCAGATCCGGACCGAGTCCGGTGAAGGACTTGAACTTGAGGCCGGTGTCGTCATAAATTGCGCAGGCTTGCATGCAGTTAGTGTCGCGGCGCAAATCGACGGACTCGACCATTCAACAATTCCTTCTGCGTACTTCGCCAAGGGCAACTACTACTCGTTAAGCTGTAAAGCGCCGTTTTCGCATCTCGTATATCCGATACCGGAACCGGGCGGACTGGGTGTGCATCTTACGCTTGACCTTGCCGGCCAGGCCCGCTTCGGACCGGATGTCGAATGGATCGACGATGCCGACGGCCGGATTGATTACACCGTCGATCCGCATCGGGCAGACCGCTTTTATCGCGAAATCCGCGCCTATTGGCCGGACTTGCCCGACGCGTCGCTGCAACCGGCCTATTCCGGTGTACGTCCGAAGATCAGTCCACCCGGCGCGCCGGCGGCGGATTTCCTGATTGCTTCGCACGGTAATCCACACTATCTGGGCCTGTATGGAATAGAATCTCCCGGGCTGACCGCAGCATTGGCTATCGCCGATCAAGTTTTCCATTCGATTTAGCTTACCTTTCTGAATGACTACGACCACCGCGCTCTACCCGGTAGCTGAAATCCGCGCCATCGAGCGAGCGGCGATGGCCGGCCTTCCGCCCGGCACGCTGATGCAACGCGCCGGACAGGCCGCCGCGCAGGCCGCACTGGACCTGATACCGGCTCCGAAAAATGGCGCGTCGGTGCTGATCATTGCCGGACCCGGCAACAACGGCGGCGATGCGCTGGAGGCGGCAACCCATCTTGCGGAAACCGGCGTGGCGGTATCCGTGCTGTGCTATGCCGATCCAGGCAAGCAGGCCGCCGACGCTCGACAGGCATTCGCGCGTGCGAAAAGCAGCAATGTGCGGTTCTTGGATCCACAGCTCGTTCCGGATGTCGAATCGACGCCTTGGGCACTAGTCATCGACGGCCTGTTCGGAATCGGACTCGGACGGCCGATAACCGGCACGCATCGTGCATTGATCGATCTCGTCAACCGGCTTGCCTGTCCGGTACTTGCGCTCGATGTGCCCAGCGGTCTGGATGCCGACACCGGAAACATCATCGGGCAGCATGGCACGGCGATACATGCAACTCACACCATCACCTTCGTCGCCGACAAACCCGGACTGCATACCGCAAACGGCAGGGACTGCGCCGGTACGGTGCAGATCGTGGACCTGGAGATACAGGAAACGCTTTTCCCGGCACCGCGTGCGCGGCTTAACCACATAGAACTGTTTGCGCATGCGCTTGTCCCACGCTTGCACAACTCGCACAAGGGCAGCCACGGCGATGTCGCGGTTATCGGCGGCGACATCGGCATGGCCGGCGCCGCCATTCTCGCCGCCCGTGCCGCCGCCAAATGCGGCGCCGGCCGCGTGTACGCCGGATTCGTCGCGCAAGCTCCCGCATATGACGCCGGGCAACCGGAGCTGATGTGCCGCGTTGCGGGCACGCTCGATTTTTCCAATGCAGCGGTAGTGATTGGACCGGGTCTGGGCGTCTCCCGCACTGCGCATGATTTGGTGGCGCGGGCGATCAATGCACCGTGCTCGCTGGTGATCGATGCGGATGCGTTGAACCTGATTGCTTCCGAACCCGGCTTGCAGCACAAGCTGGCCCAGCGCAGAGGCGATACCGTGCTGACCCCGCATCCGCTTGAAGCAGCGCGGCTGCTCACGGTTTCAAGCGCGGATATTCAAGCGGACCGCATTGCTGCGGCCCGCGAATTATCGCGGCGCCTCAATGCGTTGGTTGTGTTGAAAGGGTCCGGCTCCATCATTGCGCAGCCGGACGGCAGCATCGTCGTGAATCGCACCGGCAACCCCGCATTGGCTACCGCCGGTACCGGCGACGTGCTGGCCGGAATATGCGGCGCGTTGCTGGCGCAGCATATTCCGGCATGGGAAGCCGCGCTGTGTGCGGTCTGGCTGCACGGCAAGGCAGCCGATCTGATGGTGGAACAAGGCAGCGGTCCGGTTGGAATAACTGCCGACGAGTTGATTCCCTTTGCCCGCACCATTCTGAATCAACTGATCAACGACCATGCCCCATTCCGCGGCACGCGCTAGAACGTTGCTCGGTATTGTCTTTCTGGTGTCGGCGCTGTGGACGCTGACCCTGCTTGACACGGCCGGCAAGCTGCTGGCACTGGCCGGCTATCATGTCGTCATCATTGCGTGGGCGCGCTACACGCTGAATACGATTCTGATGGCGGCCACCATTGCACCGCTGTATCGGCGCCGCACCGGCAGAAGCATACTGCAGTCGAAGCAGCCTCGGCTGCAAGTCATCCGCGCGGTAATCATGCTGACCTCGACCCTGCTGTTTTTCTCGGTGCTGAAGATCGTGCCGCTCGCCGAGGGAACCGCGATGAATTTCTGCGCGCCCTTGATCGTGCTGGCAGCATCGCCATGGCTGCTCGGCGAAAAGAGCCGTCCGTCGCGCTGGATCGCGGTGGCGGTCGGATTTACCGGCATGCTGATCGTGATCCGTCCGGGCGGAGGTATTGTGCCATTCGGTGTTGTATTGGGCATGCTGTCGGCAACTACTTTCGCAGCACTGGCCATCATGAACCGCAAACTCAATCAGCAGGACGACCCGCTGGTGACGCTTTTCTACGGCGGGTTGATCGGCACAATTGGAAGCAGCATGCTGGTACCCTTTTTCTGGTCCGGCCAGATTCCCGACCTGCGCGAAGCATTGATTCTCGCGTCCACCGGCATCTCCAGTACGCTCGGTCATTATTTGCTCAACAGCGCCTACAAACATGCAGAGGCTTCCCTGTTGACGCCGTTCGTCTACATGCAGGTCGTATCGGCGACGCTGATGGGATGGATCGTATTCGGCCAACTGCCGGATACTCTGACCGTCATCGGCATCGCTATCATCTGTACAAGCGGCATCGGAATCGCTTATGTTGAGCATCGGCGCTTCCATCGCCTGCACACCGACAACGTGCCGGAATAGGCTATCAGGCGATCGCCAGCCGCTTCCGCAACCGGTTGAACCATCGCTCAATGCCCTGCTGCTCGCTGATGCAGCATGCGAAGTCGGTCACGGTCCTGGCAGCGCGTTCAAGCAGCTGAATATCGGCTTCATGTTGCCGCGCGACGTGAGGATCCTCCAGAAACAGGGATCTGCGGCAATGACGATCCAGAATCAGTTCCGCAATTTGCGCGTCGCCGCCCATCGGTCCGCTCAGGAATGGCCGCACCCAGTTGCGGCCGGCATCCTTGCCCTTGATCTTTTGTGCAAGCTCGTTCAGCAGGCGGCCGGTAGTACCGGTTGCATACCGTATTGCAAATCGATCCAGAATATCGAAATTGCGTTCTGCCAGGGAAAGCATTCGCTCCTTCATCGCATCGTGCGCAATCAATGCAATGTTTTCATTCGCCAGATCGAATACCGGATCCAGCCCCGCATCCGGCGACGCACCGGATGCAACCGCTTCCAGTTCAATCCATTCACGTGCGCCAGCCAGCGTTGATAGAAACGGTTTACCGTGAATGATGCACTGCCGCTTCAGCGCGACCGCCTCAGGAAATGTAGAAGATGGGTCGACCGGATCAATCAGATAAATCACCGCATCCAGAGTCCGCGACCGGTCGGTGTCGACCACCCGGGCAACCAGTTTCATCAATCCGCCGTCGCGGCCATAAGGAAAGCGCTCGATGTTCGGGTAATTCTTCAGCAATCCGTGCGCCACGATCGCATCCAGCGTTCTTCCGACCACCACCAGGTCCGGCTGCAAATGCGCCACGATGGCGTCGTGCGCTTCGGTGAACAGCCGCACCAGTGCAGAATCCGGGCGATCAAGATGCGCACGATTTGCAGCCAGGCCAATTCTGTAGCGCAACGTGGTTGAAGTCATGATTTGAATTTCAGAAATATGAGAATCGGATCGATTTCCGGACCGGATTCATAACACTTGCAAATTGCAGCTGGTGCAGCCGGTCAATTTCCGCTTACTTGCTGGCGCCGGCTCAAACTGCCGATATTTGCGCCACGATCTGCTGGACGATCTCGTCGGGCGTCGCAGCCACATCGACGCGAATCGCGCGTTCGTCCTGAGCCAGCGGTTCGAGATCGCGCAACTGGCTTTCGAGAAGAACCGCCGGCATGAAGTGCCCGCTGCGCTGTTTCATGCGGCCGGCGATCAGGTCCCGATCCCCATGCAAATGTATGAAAATCAGCGCCGGATCGCCGGCTCTCAACAAATCCCGGTATCGCCGCTTCAATGCCGAACAGGTAAGTACCAGTTCCTCGTTCCGTTCGAATGCGCGGCGGATGATCGATTGCAATGCCAGCAGCCATTCCTGCCGGTCACTGTCATTCAGCGGAATGCCGGCAGCCATTTTGGCGATACTTTCCGGCGAGTGAAAATCGTCGCCTTCCTCGTACGCAATTCCCAGCCGACTCGCCAGCCTCCGTCCGATCTCGCTTTTACCGGACCCGCTGATTCCCATCACCACATAGCGGCGTGAACCACCGGCTCGATTTTTGGATTGCTTTTCCATCGGATATTCCGGACCTTGCTCCTTCGCATGAATCGAATTTGCCGGCTCAACGACCGCACGCTTGCTTCCTCATGTGACAATCGGCAAAGCCATCTGCAGATATGGTACAGCGCATTAAACAAGTCGTCCCGCGGCAATCGTGATCGTCGTTTCGCACAGCGCCGCGATCGCCGGATCATGCGTTACCAGCACCAGCGTCGATCGATATTCCCGATTCAACTCGAACATCAGCCTGATTACCGACTCGCCGGTCGCCGCATCCAGGCTTCCGGTCGGCTCGTCCGCAAACAATAGCGGCGGCTCGCAGACGAACGCGCGCGCCAATGCAACCCTTTGCTGCTCCCCTCCCGACAAGTATTTTGGATAATGCTTCAAGCGGGTCGATAGGCCGACACGCGAAAGCATCGATTTCGCCTTCTCTTTGGCCGTCGCATCATTGCGCAGTTCAAGTGGCAGCATCACATTTTCCAGTGCGTTCAAATGCCCGAGCAACTGAAACGACTGGAATACGAATCCGAGTTGCGTTTTACGCAATCCTGCGCGGCCATCTTCATCCAGCGCGAATATGTCGGTGCCATTCAACTTGACCGAACCTTGCGTCGGCGTATCGAGGCCTGCGAGCAATCCAAGCAGCGTCGATTTTCCAGACCCGGACGCCCCGACAATTGCAAGCGTTCCCCCTGCTTGCACGGTAAAATTGATGTCCTGAAGAATGGTCAGTTCACCGGTGGCATCCACTACGCGTTTCGTAAGATGGGTGACGTCAATTGCGGGATTATGTCCGGAAGGTTGTTGCATGCAAAATGATCTTGTCGTTGTAAGAGGAATGATGCGAAGTCTGCGAGCGCTGGCCTTGATCGTGTTCGCGCTGGCCGCCTCGACGGCTTATTCTGCATCAAAAACCATACTCGTGCTTGGGGACAGCCTGTCGGCGGAATACGGTCTGACCCGCGGCGCCGGCTGGGTGCCGTTACTGGAAAAAAAACTCGCAACGGAAAAAATCGATGCCTCAATTGTCAATGCCAGCATCAGCGGAGAAACCACCAGTGGAGGCAGAGCGCGACTTCAACCCCTTTTGCAAAAACATCGCCCCGATATCGTTGTGATTGAACTGGGCGCAAACGATGCGCTTCGCGGCTTATCGCTGGCAGCAACGGAGGCAAATTTGCGTGCGATGATCAACGAATCGAAAAAGGCGCAAGCCAAGGTGCTTTTGGTCGGCATGCAGATCCCTCCTAACTACGGCCGCGATTACACTCAGCGATTTGCCGGTATCTTTCCCAAGCTTGCCAAGGAATTGAAAGTATCTCTGGTACCGTTTCTGCTCGATGGCATGGCTGATCAACCTCAGCTGTTTCAGTCCGATCGCATTCATCCCACCGCTGAAGCGCAGCCTCGATTGCTCGACAACGTATGGCCTCATTTGAAGCCGCTATTAAAGTAAGGCGATGACCGGTTCATGAAATACCCCGCCTTGCTTCCTTTTACGGAAATTCTTCCTCAACTCGACCGGTTCGATGCAGTCATCGATGTCCGCAGCGAATCCGAGTTCGCGGAGGACCATATACCCGGAGCAATCAATTGCCCGGTGCTGAGCGACGATGAGCGCGCGCGCGTCGGCACGCTGTACAAACAAACCGGTTCATTCGAAGCCAAGAAAGTTGGGGCGGCACTGGTATCGCGCAATATTGCGCGGCACATCGATACCATGTTCGCCGACAAGCCGCGCGACTGGAAACCGCTGATCTATTGCTGGCGAGGCGGGAACCGTAGCGGGTCGCTGACCCTGATACTCGCGAAAATCGGCTGGCCCGCGGTTCAGCTGGATGGCGGGTACAAGGAGTATCGACGGCATGTCAATCATGCGTTGACCGAACTGCCTTCCCATTTCACGTTCAATGTCGTCTGCGGCACCACCGGCAGCGGCAAGAGCCGGCTGCTGCAAACACTCGCTGCCGAGGGGGCGCAGGTTCTCGATCTCGAGCAATTGGCATCGCACCGCGGATCGGTGCTCGGAAATCTGCCCAGTGAGGCGCAACCTTCGCAAAAGAGCTTTGATAGCAGCGTCTGGCAAACGCTACGGCAGTTCGACTCTCGACGCGTCGTGTTCGTGGAATCCGAAAGTAAAAAAATCGGAAACTTGCGCGTGCCGGATGCATTGATGGAAAAAATGCGTGCATCGCCGTGCACTTCACTTCTGCTGCCGAGAGCTGATCGCGTGCAGCTGCTGATGGAAGACTACGCGCATTTTACCGGCGACCCTACGGTATTGAACGCCCAGCTCGATTGCCTGGTCACGTTGCATGGACGCGAGAAGATTGCGCAATGGCAGGCTATGGCGCGGGGTGGGCGTATGGAAGCGCTGGTCGAAGAACTTCTCGCCGATCATTACGATCCGGCATATCTGCGCTCGATCAATCGGAATTTTTCCATGGTTTCACAGGCGGAGAGACTGGAATTAACCGGGATTTCCGACGAAGCTTTCGGCCAGGCGGCGCAGTATCTGCTCAATAAGAACCCATCCCAGTAGGCTCGATCGCTGCGGTGGATCGCTTTGCTTCCGGCCCTGCGTCGGGCTTCCTGCCATAGCTCGCTACGCACTGAACCGTCCCCTTGGGGAATGGCGCGGCGCCACCCTTGCAGGGCGCACAACGGCTTGCAAGCCGGTGCCGTTGCGCAGATGCGGGGCATGCCCGGCAACACCTCCCTGCTTCACCCTTGCTCCAAACGCAAACCGCCTCTACTCCAACTGACTGTGCCGACCGGGATAGACTCTAATTCCCGGGAACCCGTATCCGGTTCAGTGTGAACGGATTCACCGCATTAATACAAAAATCCGCTCGATGAGCGGATTTTTTTCTGAAGCCGGGAGTTGAACCGGGCCGCAATCGCGAACCGGCCTTCTCTTAATCAATTGCCCACATCTGCCTCTTCCGCTGCTTTGGAGTCCGTCGTTATCGGGTTTGTAATTTCGACTTCCGCTTTCTTTTTCAAAACATCGATATAGGCATTCATTTCCATCTGTGCAATCGCATTCGCGATTTGCTGCTGCTGGGCTTGACGTTGCGCGTCATCGCTGGCCGCCGGCTGCGCAACCTTATTGATGCGATACACCCCGTATCCCAGTCCAGGAAGCTCGACGCCGATATGCGCAGGCAAATTGGATGTATCGGCTTTCATTACCGCGGTAAATGCTTCTCCGCGCAGATCCTGTGGATTCTTCCTTGACACCATCTTCGGCGCGGAAAAACCTGTCGAATCGCCCTTTTGCTTCAGCTCGGCCAGCTTCGCTTCGCCGGCCTGTTTTGCAAGCTTGAGCGCCTCGGTCTGGACAACGCGCTCCCGTACGACGTCCTTCACTTCTTCGAAAGGACGCCGGGTAGCTGGCTTGTATTCGACCACACGGCCAGCGATCAGAGTACCGGGTGCAACCTCGACTACTTCGGTGTTGTGCTTGCGCTTGATCGCCTCATCGGAAAATATCGCTGCCAGAAATTTCGGATTATTGGTTGGCGATTTTGCGTCCGCAGCCGGATTCGGTGTCCGGGACAAATTCGAAATCGTTTCAATTTTCAAGTTCAGCTTTTCGGCTGCCGGTTTCAAACTGTCGGCCTGTTCATACACGGTATTGCTCAGTGTTTCAGCCATTTCAGCAAACTTCTTCGTGGCCAGCTGATTTTTGATTTCTCCGGCAATGTCAGCTCTTACATCTTCCAGGCTCTTGACCGAACCTGGCTTGATATCTGTCAGCTGAATGATGTGATATCCGAAGTCGGATTGCACCACATCGCTGATTTCGCCTTGCTTCAATTTGTAAGCAGCCTCTTCGAACGGCTTGACCATCATTCCTTTGCCGAAGAAACCGAGATCACCGCCGCGCTCCGCCGAACCCGGGTCCTGCGAATGCTCCTTCGCCAGCTTGGCGAAATCATCAGGATTCTTGCGCAGCTGCGCCAGCAGACTTTCCGCTTTCGCTTTTGCCGCTTCCTTCTCGGCAGCCGAAGCGCCATCGCTTACGGAAATCAGAATATGGCTCGCACGCCGTTGTTCGTCAGTCGAATAGCGCTTTGCGTTTTGTTCGTAATACGATTTAACGTCGGCATCGCTAACCGATATCTGTGCTTTCGCCGCTTCCGCATCCAGCACTATATATTCCGCCTTCACCTGTTCCGGAATCTCGAACTGGCTGGCATTTTTTTCGTAATAGTCCTTGAGCATCTGATCCGTGACGTTCACTTTAGATGCATAGTCCGATGCCTTGAACAGCATTTCCTGTACTTCGCGCTCCTGCTCGGTAATGTTCGATATCCTGCCGGCTACTGATTTCGGCGCGATCGCCGTATTCTGAATCGCGGCACTCAACTGTTGCAGCGCGAGGTCGGTGCGCAAGCGCGCCTCGAACATTGCCGGCGTCATGCCCTGCAAGGCAAGCAGCGACTTGTACCGTTCATGATCGAATTTTCCGTCCGGCGTCTTCAATTCCGGCATGGCCAGGATGGCGTTCTGCAGCGCCTGATCCGTGACGGTAAGATTATTGCGCTGCACTTCAGCAAGCAGTACTTTCTGCGTGATCAGGCCTTCGAGAATCTCTTGCTTGGCCTCGGGTGTGTCGAACATCCTGGGATCGAATTGCGGACCGAACATCTGCCGAAGGCGCTGCATCTGGTCGCGATGCGCCGCATCCAGTTCCTGTTGCGTAATCGTTTGCCCGGCAACCTTGGCCACGGCATTGACGCCACCGCCCATGCTGGTATAACCCTCAAGCCCGAAGAACAGAAACGATGGAACAATCAGGACAATCAATAGAAGCATCATCAGCTTCTGATGCGTACGAATATACTCAAGCATAATCAACCAATCACAAACATGACACGAAAACCGTTACCGGATAAGAAAAAAGGCGAACAATAAGTTCGCCTTTTTTTGATTTCTGGCGGAGTGGACGGGACTCGAACCCGCGACCCCCGGCGTGACAGGCCGGTATTCTAACCGACTGAACTACCACTCCCGACTTGCTTACTTGTATTGCTGTGTCCGACTGATGGTGGGTGCTGAGAGGCTCGAACTCCCGACCTACGCCTTGTAAGGGCGCCGCTCTACCAACTGAGCTAAGCACCCGATTCCTGCCTAGTCAGCCAAACATTCTGGCGCTTGTCACCACGCCGAAAGAACGCTAGTTTACAGCATCTTTCAAAGCTTTGCCAGGCTTAAATTTCGGCACTTTTGCTGCCTTGATCTTGATCGCATCGCCGGTACGCGGATTACGTCCGGTGCGTGCTGCACGCTTTCCTACTGAAAACGTGCCGAAACCCACGAGCGTTACGGTCCCATTTTTTTTCAGCGTGGTTTTGACCGCGCCAATCACTGCATCAAGCGTTCGCGTGGCAGCTGCTTTTGAAATATCTGCGGACTTGGCAATGTGCTCGATCAATTCGGATTTATTCACTGACGCCCCCTCACAATGGTTAAATTCCGCAACGATGACATCCATAATTATTAGTTTCACACTCGTTGCGTCATGCAGAAAAAACTGCAGTCCGTATTAAACAAGCGGCAAAGCCATGTGTCAAGCGGTTTGGGCGCGAGCTAAAGCCCGTGGAACCATCACCGGAATTCGAGTACCCGCCGCGAGCCTGCGCCGCAGATTCGATGATGTAATCGAATTTGTGCACTGCGTTTGCAGCTGCAAAAAAAAAGCGCTCCGAGGAGCGCTTTAAAGAACATGCCTTCAAACGTTCAATGTTTGACGACGGTAGTTCCTGATTCTTCACTTTGCTTGGCAGCTCCGGCACCGGCTGCAGCTTCGTCCTCCACCAACGGAACGGGATGCCGCTCCAGCGCCACTTCAAGCACTTTATCAATCCACCTTACCGGAATGATTTCGAGCTTGTTTTTGACATTGTCCGGAATATCCGCCAGGTCCTTCACATTCTGCTCCGGAATCAAGGCAGTCTTGATTCCACCTCGATGCGCGGCCAGCAGTTTTTCTTTCAATCCGCCGATCGGCAATACTTCGCCGCGCAAGGTAATCTCGCCTGTCATTGCGACATCAGCCCTGACCGGAATCCCGGTAAATACCGATACCAGCGCAGTCGTCATCGCGATGCCCGCCGACGGTCCATCCTTCGGTGTAGCGCCTTCAGGCACGTGAATGTGAATGTCGCTTTTCTCGAAAGTGTCGCTCTTGATTCCCAGTTTTTTTGCCCGGCTGCGAACCACGGTGCGTGCCGCTTCGATCGACTCTTTCATCACATCGCCCAAGGTTCCGGTGCGAATAATGCCACCCTTGCCGGGCATCGTGATGGCTTCAATGGTAAGCAGATCCCCGCCGACCTCGGTCCAGGCAAGACCGACGACCTGTCCGATCTGGTTATCCTTCTCGGCCATCCCGAAATCGAATCGGCGCACGCCAAGAAACTTGTCGATGTTCTTGGAGGTGACGTTAATCTTCTTGTCCTGCTTCTTCAACAGAAGCATCTTCACGACTTTGCGGCATATCTTCGAAACTTCACGTTCGAGCGAGCGTACCCCGGCTTCACGCGTGTAATACCGGATGATGTCGCGAATCGCGGATTCCGCCACGCTGATTTCCTCTTCCTTCAGCCCATTGTTCTTGATCTGCTTCGGCAGCAGGTAGCGTTGTGCGATATTGGTTTTCTCGTCCTCGGTATAGCCGGACAAGCGAATCACTTCCATCCGATCCAGCAATGCCGGCGGAATGTTGTACGAGTTCGATGTCGCGACGAACATCACGTCCGAAAGATCGAAATCGACTTCGATATAGTGATCGGAAAACGTGTGATTCTGTTCCGGGTCGAGTACTTCCAGCAATGCCGATGAAGGATCGCCGCGAAAATCCATACCCAGCTTGTCGATCTCGTCGAGCAGGAACAGCGGATTGCGTACACCCGTTTTTGCCAGGCTTTGAAGTATCTTGCCCGGCATCGATCCGATGTAGGTACGGCGATGGCCGCGGATCTCCGCTTCATCGCGCACACCACCCAGTGCCATGCGAACGAACTTGCGATTTGTCGCACGTGCAATCGACTGGCCGAGCGAAGTCTTGCCGACGCCAGGAGGGCCGACAAAACACAGAATAGGTGCCTTTAGCTTGTCGACGCGCTGTTGCACGGCGAGATATTCCAGGATCCGTTCCTTTACCTTTTCGAGACCGTAGTGATCGTCCTCAAGCACTTTCTCGGCATTGGCCAGATCGTTGTTGACCTTGGATTTTTTCTTCCAGGGCAGTCCGACCAGCGTATCGATGTAGTTGCGGACCACGGTGGCCTCGGCAGACATCGGCGACATCAACTTGAGTTTTTTCAACTCGCTTTGCGCTTTCTCCCGAGCTTCCTTTGGCATTTTAGCGCTCAGGATTTTTTTCTCTAGTTCTTCGAGGTCGGCGCCTTCTTCGCCTTCGCCCAATTCCTTCTGAATCGCCTTGACCTGCTCGTTCAGATAGTACTCACGCTGCGATTTTTCCATCTGGCGCTTGACGCGACCCCGGATGCGCTTCTCAACTTGAAGAATGTCGAGCTCGCCTTCGAGTTGCCCGAGCAGATGCTCATGGCGCTTGGCGACATTGAAGATTTCAAGAATGACCTGCTTTTGTTCCAGCTTCAGCGGCAAGTGTGCGGCGATCGTGTCAGCCAGGCGGCCGGCATCGTCGATGCCAGCCAATGAAGTCAGAATTTCGGGCGGGATTTTCTTGTTCAGTTTTACATATTGATCGAACTGCTGAACAATCGCGCGCCGCATTGCTTCGACTTCAGATTCGTCGCCTGCCTCGGATTCGATCGGCGTCAGGTCCGCAACGAAATGAGTTTCAGTCTCACTGATCTTATGAATCCGGGCACGCTGAGCACCTTCGACCAATACCTTGACGGTGCCGTCGGGCAGCTTGAGCATTTGCAGAATATTGGCAACACATCCGATTTCATAAATGTCGTCAGCAGACGGTTCGTCCTTTGCGGCAGCTTTTTGCGCTGCGAGCATGATGCTCTTGCCTTGCTCCATCGCCGCTTCAAGCGCTTTGATGGATTTCGGCCTGCCGACAAACAGCGGTATCACCATATGCGGAAAGACCACAACATCGCGCAACGGCAATAAGGGAAGTTGGGTTTGTTCAGTAAGAGTAGGAATAGACGTCATGGCGAGCCTTATCAAAAAACCTGTTAATGATGTTGGCACGAGTGAGCGAAAGACAAGCCCGCGCATCAACAAAAATCACGAAGGCTCCACTGAGTTTCAATAAAAAAAGCCACACACGAAGTTACCCTCGGGTGGCTCTACGATGGAAGCCTGTGTGAATGTTGATGGATCAAATTGTACTGCTTTTGTTCAAAAAACGGCGTGAAAACTCTGCTTTTTTGCTGTTTTCGCGCTTTTCTCTCCTGTTGTTTATTCAAGCTTTTTACTATTTGGCACCAGAGACCTTCTGTTGCTCATGATAGATCAGCAAGGGTTTTGCACCGCTGACAATTGTGCTTTCGTCGATCACGACTTTTGCGACGTTTTGCTGGTTCGGCAGTTCGAACATCACTTCGAGCAACGCATGTTCAAGAATCGAACGCAATCCGCGGGCACCGGTCTTGCGCGCCAATGCCTTGCGGGCAATTGCGTGCAACGCGGCCGGGCGGACTTCAAGCTCTGCGCCTTCCATTTGCAACAGTTTCGAATACTGCTTGATCAACGCATTTTTCGGCTCGATCAGAATTTCAATCAACGCCTCTTCGGTCAATTCGTTCAATGTTGCAACGACAGGCAAACGACCTACCAGCTCCGGGATCAAGCCAAACTTGATCAAGTCTTCCGGCTCCGTTTCGAGCAGAACTTCGCTGGCGGTTCGCTCTTTCTGGCTTTTCACGCTCGCCGCAAATCCTATGCCGCTCTTTTCTGACCGGTCTGAAATAATCTTCGCCAATCCGTCAAACGCGCCGCCACAGATAAACATGATATTAGTGGTATCGATCTGCACGAAATCCTGATTCGGATGCTTGCGCCCGCCTTGTGGAGGCACCGATGCCATGGTTCCTTCAATCAGCTTCAGCAATGCCTGCTGCACTCCTTCACCGGACACATCACGCGTGATCGAAGGATTGTCGGACTTGCGCGAAATCTTGTCGATTTCGTCGATATACACGATGCCCTTTTGCGCCTTTTCGACTTCGTAATTACAATTCTGCAAAAGCTTCTGAATGATATTTTCAACGTCTTCACCGACATAACCCGCTTCGGTCAGCGTTGTTGCATCAGCGATCACGAACGGCACGTTCAGCATGCGCGCAAGGGTTTGCGCCAGCAGTGTTTTTCCCGAACCGGTCGGACCAACCAGCAAAATATTGCTTTTAGCTAATTCGACTTCATCCTTTTTACCGAGATGTTTGAGTCGCTTGTAATGGTTATAAACCGCAACCGACAGGATGCGCTTGGCGGCTTCCTGGCCGATAACGTACTGGCCGAGCAAATCGCAAATTTCCTGCGGCGTCGGCAAGTCGGATTTGGGACCTGAAACCGATTCGACACTTGAAGCCTCGTCGCGAATGATATCGTTGCACAGATCAATGCATTCATCGCAGATGAATACCGACGGGCCTGCAATGAGCTTTTTTACCTCGTGCTGACTCTTGCCGCAAAATGAGCAATAAAGCAATTTTTCGCCGCTAGAAGATTTTTTGTCTGACATGGAGAAAGGTCTATAAAAGCGTTAATTTGATCTTACCTGCGAATTCCGCATACGTCACGATACAACGCAATAAAATCGGCAAACTGCCAGATTTCCGCCACTATAAGACAAAACGCCCGAACGTGAATGCGTCCGGGCGTTTGGTGCGGGGACAGCGTACCGGTTACGCGCGATTGGTCAATACCCGGTCGATCATTCCGTAATCGGCCGCCTGATCTGCAGACATGAAATTATCTCGATCGGTGTCCTTGCTGATTTGTTCCACGCTCCGACCGGTTTTTTCAGCCAGTATTTGATTGAGGCGTTCGCGCAAATAGAGAATTTCACGCGCCTGGATTTCGATATCCGCCGCCTGGCCTTGTGCACCGCCCAGCGGTTGATGAATCATGATGCGCGAGTTCGGCAACGAGAAGCGCTTTCCCTTTGCGCCGGCGGCAAGCAAAAACGCGCCCATCGACGCAGCCAGCCCGGTGCACAAGGTCGACACATCAGGTTTGACAAACTGCATCGTGTCGTAAATTGCCATGCCAGCGGACACCGAACCTCCCGGCGAATTGATGTACAGCGAAATATCCTTGTCCGGGTTCTCACTTTCGAGAAACAGCATCTGCGCCACGATCAGGTTTGCCGTATGGTCGTTGACCGGGCCTACAAGAAAAATGACACGCTCTTTCAGCAAGCGCGAATAAATGTCATACGCCCGTTCGCCACGGCCGCTTTGTTCGATGACCATCGGCACCATGCCGAGCATCTGTGTGTCAAGTGCAGAATTTCCTGTCATGCTTGTCATGTGCTTTCCTTGAGGAGAGCGCGGCAGCTATTTAGGCAGTCGCGTTATTGCCCATCAATTCATCGAAGGGTACCGGCTTCTCGGTAACCTTGGCTTTGTCCAGTACGTAATTGACGACGTTTTCTTCCAAAACAAGAGCCTCCACTTCAGCCAGGCGATTACGATCGCTGAAATAGTATTTGATGACCTGTTGCGGATCTTCATAACTTTGCGCGAATTCCTCGACCTGCGCCTTGACCTGCTCCGGTTTTGCCTGCAGATTGTTCGACTTGACAACCTCGGCCAGGATCAGGCCTAGGCGAACGCGCCGCTCAGCCTGTGCAGTAAACAATTCTGGCGGGAAAGGCATGTCCTTGACGTTCATTCCGCGCTGCGCCATGTCTTGCCGGGTCATTTCCATCAACCGTTGCGTATCCTGATCGACCAGCACTTTCGGCACATCGAGTTGCGTTGCATTGATCAACGCGTCCATCACGCTGTCTTTGGTTTTCGCTTTGACCCGATTGCCGACTTCACGTTCCAGATTATTCCTGATGTCGTCACGCATTTTTTGAATATCGCCATCCGCAATACCGAGCGATTTGGCAAATTCCGCATCGACTTCAGGCATGTGGGCCCATTCGAGTTTTTTCAGCGTGACGGTGAAGTCAGCCGTTTTTCCGGCGACATCCTTGCCGTGATAATCCTCTGGAAACACCAACGGAAAATTCTTCGATTCGCCGACTTTGAGCCCGATCGTCGCGGCTTCAAACTCCGGAAGCATGCGGCCTTCGCCGAGCACGAATGCATAATCTTCAGCCTTACCGCCTTGAAATTCCACGCCATCGATTTTGCCGACGAAGTCGATCGTGACACGATCGCCACTCTGTGCGGACTGGACAGCGCCACCATCGCCATGCGCGCCCTGCTCGCCTTTGACATGGTAATGCACGCGTTGCTTGCGCAGGATTTCAATCGTCTTGTCGATCTCGGCGTCCGATACGTCAGCCTTGGTTTTTTCCACTTCCGCCTGTGTGAGATCGCCGATCTTCACTTCAGGGTAAACCTCGAAAGTGGCATCGAATGCGATAGTCCCGTTGGAACTGTCCGCGCCGGTCTTCGGCTCGATCTTCGGATAACCGGCGACGCGCAGGTTATTTTCGTTTGCCGCTTCGCTGAAGGCACGACCGACCTTGTCGTTCAATACCTCGGTCTCGACCTGATATCCATATTGCGCAGCGACCATTTTCATCGGTACCTTGCCAGGCCGGAAACCGGGAGCTTTCGCTGTACGTGCGCGGATCTTCAGGCGCTTTTCGACTTCCGCCTGGACATCAGCCATCGGTACGGTGATGGTGATGCGGCGCTCAAGTTTGTCCAAAGTTTCGACTGCTGTAGCCATGTGAATCGTCCAAAAATTAAAAATGCTGTGGTGCGAGGAGGGGGACTCGAACCCCCACACCATTACTGGCGTCAGGACCTAAACCTGGTGCGTCTACCAATTTCGCCATCCTCGCTGATCGGCGCCTTCTGCAAAAACAAAGGGCGACCCTGAAGTGAAAATACGGTCGCCCTACTATGCCTTTTGTCAGTGGCTCTTCAACTTCAACCGGGCATTTTACTGGATTTTCCGGCCGGTCGGTTCGATTTTTCCCCTGGTATCGGACGGTTTACATTCAATACTCGGTAAACTCCAAAATGCTTTCCATGCGTCAAGCAGGCTTCTTCACCCGGAACCATGCGGCATACAGTGCCGGCAAAAACAGCAAGGTCAGCGCGGTTGCGACGATCAGGCCGCCCATGATCGCCACGGCCATCGGTCCCCAGAAGACTGAACGCGATAGCGGAATCATCGCCAGCACCGCCGCGGCAGCCGTCAGGATGATCGGCCGGAACCGGCGCACTGCCGCTTCGACGATGGCGTTCCATGGAGCGGCGCCGGCCTCGATATCCTGTTCGATCTGATCGATCAGGATCACCGAATTTCGAATGATCATTCCGAACAATGCAATCACGCCCAGTTGTGCGACGAAACCGAACGGCCGCTGCAAGATCAATAGCGCCATCGCGGCCCCGGCGACACCCAATGGTCCGGTCAGGAATACCAGCAGGGAGCGCGAAAAACTGTGCAGCTGCAGCATCAACAAGGTAAAGATGATAAAGATGACCAGCGGCACGTTGGCTGCAATCGATTGCTGCGCCTTGCCGCTATCGGCAGCGGCACCGGCCAGCTCGATCCGGTAGCCGGCAGGAAGCCGGTCACGCAGTTGATCAAGCAGTGGATCGATCTGGCTTGATACGGTCGGACCCTGAATCCCGTCGATCACATCGGATTGCACCGTGATCGCCCATTCACGCCCTTCGCGCCAGACCACACCGGGCTCCCACACGAACTGCGCGTGTGCCAGCTGTGACAGCGGAACCGATCGGCCGCCCGCGGTCTGGATATTCGCCTGATTCAATGCAGTAATCGTCGAGCGTTCTTCCACCGGCTGGCGGATAGCGATATCGATCAGCTTGTTATCGTCGCGATATTGCCCGATCGTTGTGCCGGTCAGAATCGTGTTGGCGGTTCGCATTACCGTCTGTGAGCTGATGCCCAGCGCACGCAATTTGTCCTGATCGAGGTCAAGGCGCAATACCTTGATCGATTCATTCCAGTTGTCATTGACGCCGATGGCATTCGGATTTGCGCGCATGACTTCCTTGACCTCGTCGGCAATGACGCGCACTTTAGCCACATCATCGCCGGTCACGCGGAACTGCACTGGATACGGCACCGGCGGCCCATTCGGCAACAGTTTTACGCGGCCGCGCACTTCCGGAAAATCGGTTTTGAAGGCATCGACAATCTTGAGGCGCAACGCTTCGCGCGCCTCAAGATCCTTGGGAAACACCACGATTTGCGACACGTTTGTTTGCGGAAAAATCTGATCGAGCGGCAGATAAAACCGCGGACTGCCGGTACCAACGTAGGCAGTAACGCTTTCCACGCCATCCTGATTCTGGATGAAGCGTTCGAATTTCTTCGCCTGCGCTTCGGTGGCGGCAATCGAGCTGCCTTCCGGCAGCCAAAGCTCGACCATCAGTTCGGTCCGGCTCGAATCCGGGAAAAACTGCTGCTCGATGAAGCGGAAGCCGAATACTCCCAATCCGAATGCAAACAAGGTCAGGATAATGGTCGTCTTGCGCCATTCGACGCACCAGGTCACCAGTTTGCGAAAGCGATTGTAAAAAGGGCTGTCGAACAGCTCATGATGACCGTCCGCGCCGCTGGCGGGCTTTACCTTCAACAGCACATACCCGATGTAGGGAGTGAACAGTACCGCAGCAAACCAGGAAATCAGCAGCGCCAGCGCATTCACCGAAAACATCGAGAATGTGTATTCGCCCGCAGCCGACTTGGCCAGACCGATCGGCAAGAAACCGGCCGCCGTGATCAGTGTTCCGGTCAGCATCGGCATTGCGGTCGAATTGTATGCAAACGTGGCGGCATCGAAACGCGAGTACCCCTCTTCCATTTTTCGCACCATCATTTCCACCGCAATGATCGCGTCGTCCACCAGAAGTCC
>JAKFFO010000014.1:0-16616 GCA_036675035.1 Oxalobacteraceae bacterium | reverse complement strand
TTTCAGTTTCTCACATGACAAGACACTCTATGCAAACCACCGCGGGAAATAATTCCGGCATCGATTTATCGGTTCTCGCTCTCAGCATCAAGGCTTGGGCGCGCGAACTCGGCTTTGCCGATCTGCGGATTGCCGATATCGATCTGTCGCACGCAGAGGCCGGTTTGCAAAGCTGGCTCGATGCAGGCTATCACGGTGACATGGATTATATGGCAACGCATGGAACCAAGCGTACCCGTGCAGCAGAACTGGTGCCTGGCACCTTACGCGTGATCACCGCGCGCATGAATTACCTGCCGAGAGATACCGGTGCCGACTGGCGCATGCGCGAAGAGCAACGTATCGGCGATCCTGCCGCAGCGACGATATCGGTATATGCGCGCGGACGCGACTATCACAAGATATTGCGCGCGCGCCTGCAACAACTGGCAAGCCGGATTGCCGCGGAAGCGGGGCCGTTCGGATACCGGGTGTTTACCGATTCGGCGCCGGTGATGGAAGTTTCATTCGCGCAGAAGTCCGGCCTGGGCTGGCGTGGCAAGCACACCTTGTTGCTCAATCGCGATGCAGGCTCGATGTTTTTTCTGGGCGAAATGTTTACCGATCTGCCCTTGCCCGTCGATACATCGGTCAGCGATCATTGCGGCCAGTGCAGCGCCTGCATCGACGTATGCCCGACACAGGCGATCGTCGGGCCATACAAGCTGGATGCACGGCGCTGCATTTCGTATCTGACCATCGAGCTCAAGGGCAGTATTCCGGTTGAACTGCGCCCCTTGATCGGAAACCGTGTGCTCGGGTGTGACGACTGCCAGCTGGTTTGCCCCTGGAATAAATTCGCGCAGCGCGCGACGCTGTCCGATTTCGATGTGCGCAATGGTTTGGACAGCGTTACGCTGGTCGACTTGTTTTCGTGGGATGCCGACCAGTTCAACCGAATGCTGGAAGGCAGTGCGATCCGCCGAATCGGGCATGAGCGCTGGTTGCGCAATATCGCGGTGGGACTCGGCAATGCGGCGCGCAGCGATGCGGCGCCGGAAATCATTGCTGCGCTTCAGGCGCGCGCAGATCATCCATCGGCGCTGGTGCGCGAGCACGTCGCCTGGGCGCTTGCACGGCATGGAATCTCTGCCTGATCCGGCTTCAACTCACCAGCATCAACCATATCGGCAGCGTCAGGATCGACAAGAGCGTGCCCGATGAAATCAGAAACGCGACCAGCGGTCCGTTTCCGCCCATGCGGGCCGCGAGTACATAGGCGCTGGACGCCGTCGGCAATGCGCAGAACATCACCGCGATCTGCAATTGCAAGGTCGTTAAGCCGACCCAGAGTCCGAGACCATACGCGATCGCGGGAAGCGCCAGCAACTTGACGGCAAGGAAATAAACGGTAATACCTTTTGCCTCATGCTGGCCCGACAAGCGCAAGCCTGCACCCACCAGAATCAAACCCAACGCAATCGAGGCATTGCCCATGCGCGACAAGGTCATGCCGACGACTTCCGGAACATGCAGACCCGCCAGGTTGAACAATATTCCGCACAAGGTTGCGATCAACAGCGGGTTTTTGGCCAGCTCCTTCAGCAGGCCGCCGCTTTTATGTACCAATGCATGAACCGCTGCCATGTTGCAGATCGGTACCGCAAAGCCGATGATCAGTGCCATCAGCGCGGTTCCCTGTTCGCCGCCCAGCCGCGAGGCGACCGCCAGAGCGATATAGGAGTTGAAGCGAAACGCGGTTTGCACGCCGGATTCGAAAATCATCGGGCCAGGCCGGAATAATGGCTTGGCCATCCAGCCGAGTGCGATGCCGCAAATGATCGACGCCAGCGCAACCTTCAGCAATTTTCCGGTACTGGCGAAGTCGAGCGGCGCGCGCGATGTAGCATAAAACAGCAGCGCCGGAAACAAGATGTAATAGACCAGCTTTTCCATCCCGGTCCAGAACGGTACGCCCCAGTCGGTAAAACGCATCAGCAGAAAGCCGATCATGATCAGTGAAAAATCAGGCAGCAGAATGGTAGTAATGGACATTGAATTTTATCGGGGCGGATCTGCAGTCCGTGGACTGGTTAAGGCAGAATCGAGAGGTCTGCGGCAGAGCAGGAGTGAAGATTGTCGTGGTCCGAATAGCAAGCGCCTGCGCACTGCGCAGGCAAAGCTTATTTCAGTATTCTCGCCAGCTCTACTGCGGTCTTGACGTTCATTTTGTCGAAAATATGGGCCCGGTGCACTTCGACGGTGCGCATGCTGATGCCGAGTTGGTCAGCAATGACCTTGTTCATTTTTCCGTCGAGAATCAGATCAAGCACTTCGCGCTCCCTGGCCGACAGCGCGCCGAGTCGCGCATGAATGGCCGCAGCTGCGCCTGCTTCGCGTGATGACGCGAGCGCTTCGACCACGCGGTCCATCAGCTTGTTGTCATTGAACGGCTTTTCAAAAAAATCGAAGGCGCCGCGCTTCAATGTATCGACCGCCATCGGCACGTCACCGTGACCGGTCAGGAAAATAACTGGCAACCGATGGATCAGGTTTTGCTTGTCTAGCGCGTCGAATAATGCAACGCCACTGATATTGGGCATGCGGATATCGAGCAGCACGCAGTCGCCATCGGTAGTGAAATCGATGGTGCCCTGGATGCTTTTCAGGAATTTTTCACCGGTTTCGTAGGAGGTTGCGGCAATCTCGCGCGACTTGGCCAGCCAGGTAAGCGAATCGCGTATCGTTTCCTCGTCATCAACAATGTGCAGCATTCATTCTCCCGCAAGATTGTCCAGATTCATAGCGCCGATCACTGTCTGTGAGTCGGACGAAAGATGAGCAGTGTAGCGAAAAACAAATGATGAACGCCGGAAATGCTTAAACTGCATTGACGATCTTCGAATTCTTGGCATCTTTTGTCAATGCGGGGAGTGTAAACCGGAAAATCGTTCCCCCATGCGGGTTATGCGCATGAGTAAGCGTTCCGCCATGGAACTCTACCGCGGTACGGCAAATATTGAGCCCCATCCCCATTCCCTCCGCCTTGGTGGAAAAGAAAGGCGAAAACAGGCGTTCTGCGACTTCATCCGGAATGCCGTGGCCGCGATCGATCACCGACACTACGACATTCGGAGTATCCGTAGACGTATCGAGCTCTGCAACGATGCGTAGTGCACGGCGCTCGGGCGCGATGCTTTGCATGGCCTCGATCCCATTGCGCGTCAGGTTCAGCAGCACTTGCTCTATCAGCACACCGTCGCCCAGAACCGGCGGCAGCCCCCGGACCACGCTGGTCTGAATCGATACGAAAAACTGGCGTGCCTGCAGTTCCACCAGCGGCATGACATTGTTCAGCAGCGCTTGAATGGTGACGACTTCGCGCGACGCTTCACGCTTTTTCACGAAGGCATGTACGCTGCGAATAACATGGCCGGCGCGCTGCGCCTGCACGCTGGCTTTTTCCAATGCGGGTTTCAGAAGTGCCGGATCGATGGAGCGGGATTGGGCGACACTGTTCTCGATCAGGTTCAGCGCACCGGTGGTGTAACTTGAAATTGCCGCGAGCGGCTGGTTCAGTTCATGGGCAAGCGTACTTGCAATTTCGCCCATGCTGGCCAGACGGGCACTGGCTTGCAGTTTTTCCTGCTGGCGACGGCTCAGATCCTCGGCTTCCTTCCGATCTGAAATGTCCAGAATCGATCCCATCCATCCGGTTTGCTTCCCTGTTGCGTCCAGCAGCGGCGATTCGAAAATCAATGCCGGAAATCGTTCACCGCTGGCGCGCTGGAAAACCGTTTCAAACTGGGGCGTAACCTTGCCCGCCAGTACCTGCGACAGCCTTCCCTGGTATTCATCCATCGCTTCCGGTGCCCAGTAAGGCATCGGCGGAGCCTTGCCGACCAGTTCATCCGCCGAGCGTCCTACCATGCGGCAGAACGCAGGATTCACGTAGGTTACCCGTCCCTCCAAGTCGCGTGCCCGAAGGCCGGTCAACAGCGAATTTTCCATCGCGGTACGAAACAGCACTTGCTCGCGCAACGCGCCCTCGGCCGCCATGCGCCGATTAATGTCACGCCATAAAGCGCCGAGGCTCCACAGCAGGCCGACGGACAGCGCAATGACCGAACCGACCAGCAGATTCGGAAAAAGAGTCGGCGCACTCTTGACGCTGTCGGTGTGGAGCGTGAGATTTACGCCCTGCAAATCGAGCGCCCTTCGATGGGTATAGACGCCGCGCCCCGGTCCTCCCGCTGCCCGTTTTTCGATGATGCCGTCATCGCTGTCGGCCAGGATGATCTCATTGTCCTGGGCAAACCACCAAGGCACCATCTGGTCCAGAATGCTCGATGTCTGATAGCTGGCAATCAGGCTGCCGACGTACGAGCCATTCGAAAAGAGCGGAACATGATAGTCCATCGTCATCGGTCCGCTGGAAGACGGTGATCTGGAAGGGTGGCTGTACTGCGGGATTTTTCTGAGGCGGGCCTCGGCCGAGGCTTCGCGGGAAGCGGGCGAAAAATCATCCAGCGAGATCGAATCCGCGCCGGTCGACACCAGCGACTTGCCATTGGCATCGAGCCAGACAATGCGCTGGACTTCCCGATTATTGCGGATATGGGTAGCCAGTCGATTACGCAGGCGCTCGCCGGAAAGATAGCCCGAGGTAATTTCGGCGGCGACGAAGCGCAGATTTTCTTCGGTGCGACTCAGCTGGAAACGAATCGTCTGTTCCACCCACAGGGTGTCGGCGATCAGTTGTTCCTGCCGTTCATTCGCTTCTATTCGCTGGACTTGCCAGGGCAGCCAGATGAGTGTTGATAAAAACAACAAGATAAGCAATACCGGCAGCAGCCATCGCCATGCCGGTTTACGGCCTGGAAACCGGCTTAGAACAAGGGTGGGCCAAGGCGCTTTCATGGACGCCAGTGTAGCGGATTTGGGCGCAATAACGGTGACCGCCGCTTTGCGGTTATCCACACTTGCGGCTGCTTCCTGAGTTGATGAGAATACGGGATAAGGCGAAAATCGCATCCTTCCACTTTTCAGGAGTCATTCATGAAGCTGAAGTCATTGCTGCTGATGCTTTCGGCAACCGTTGCGGTGAGCGTGAACGCCTATGCCCAAGCGCCGATCGTCATCAAGTTCAGCCATGTGGTCGCGAACGATACGCCGAAAGGAAAGGGAGCGTTGCGTTTCCAGGAACTGGCCGAGAAGGCAACCAAAGGCCGTGTCAAGGTAGAGGTGTATCCAAACAGCACGCTGTACAAGGACAAGGAAGAAATGGAAGCGCTGCAACTTGGCGCGGTGCAGATGCTGGCACCATCGCTGGCCAAGTTCGGCCCATTGGGCGTGAAGGAATTCGAGGTATTCGATCTGCCTTTCATTTTCCCGACCAAGGAAGTGCTGTATCGCGTGACCGAGGGTCCGATCGGCGAGGAATTGTTCGACAAGCTGTCGTCGAAGGGGATCACCGGTCTGGCGTACTGGGATAACGGCTTCAAGGTCATGTCGGCCAACCGGCCGTTGCGCAAGCCGGAAGACTTCAAGGGTCTGAAGATGCGGATCCAGGCATCCAAGGTGCTGGATACCCAGATGCGCGCGCTGGGAGCCAACCCGCAGGTCATGGCGTTCTCCGAGGTGTATGACGCGTTGCAGTCGGGTGTCGTCGACGGCACTGAAAATCCGCCGTCCAATCTCTACACCCAAAGAATGCATGAAGTGCAAAAGCACGTGACCAATTCGAATCACGGTTATCTTGGCTATGCAGTCATCGTCAACAAGAAATTCTGGGAGGGATTGCCGTCCGACATCCGTTCGGGACTGGAAAAAGCGATGAAAGAGGCAACCAAATATGCCAACGCGATTGCCAAGGAAGAAAACGACAAGGCAATGGCAGCTGTCAAGGCGTCCGGAAAAACGACGATCCATGAGTTGAGTGACAAGGAAAAGGCAGAATGGCGCAAGGCCCTGTTGCCGGTGCATAAAGAGATGGAAGAACGTATCGGCAAAGACCTGATCGAATCAGTCAACCAGGAAGCAGCGTCGCTCGGCATCAGATAGCCATTTTTCAACCGCTGAGTCTCGAGTTGAATACTCCGAAAGCGTATCGCAAGATGCGCTTTTTTGTTTTATCCTATGGTCATGGAAAACCGACGAGATTCATTTTTTTCTGCAGTGGTGGCCGCTCCGTTCGGTGCGATCGGGATCCGTACCGAGCCCGGACAGGTGCGTGAACTGGTTTATCTTCCTTCTCATTTCAACGAAAAATCTCCGACCGACAAGCTGGCCGAACTTGCGGCGAAACAGGTCGAGAAATATCTCGTGCAACCGGATTATCGGTTTAACCTGCCGCTGGCATCGGCGGGCACGCCTTTTCAGCAAAAGGTATGGAAGGTTATTTCGGAAATTCCTCGCGGCGATGTGCTTACCTATGGCGAAGTGGCGCGAATCATCCAGTCGGCACCGCGCGCGGTCGGACAGGCTTGCGGCGCAAACTGGTTTCCGCTGGTGGTGCCATGCCACCGCGTGACCGCGACCGGCGGGCTGGGCGGCTTCGCCAATCATGATGACGAGACCGGTTTCCATCTGAACGTCAAGCGCTGGCTGCTTGCGCACGAGGGCGTTACAGGATACTGATGCAACATGTCGAGCAACCGGTCCAGATGGCGATCGATGAATTCTGTGACACGTTATGGCTCGAAGACGGACTGGCAAAAAATTCGCTGGATGCCTATCGACGCGATCTGACACTATTTGCTGCATGGCTGCAGGCCGACCGGCACAAGACTTTGTATGCGGCGCAAGCTGACGATTTGAACGCTTATTTCGCGGCACGCCATGCCGAAACCAAGGCGACCTCGGCGAATCGGCGCCTGGCGGTACTGAAGCGCTTTTACCAGCTGGCGCTGCGCCAGAACAAGATATCCGCCGACCCGTGTCTTCGCCTGAAATCAGCCAGGCAAGCGCCGCGCTTTCCGAAGACCTTGTCCGAAGCTCAGGTTGAGGCATTGCTCGCCGCGCCCGATGTGAACGCACCGCTCGGCCTGCGCGATCGCACGATGCTGGAGCTGATGTATGCGAGCGGCCTGCGCGTATCCGAACTGGTGCTGTTGAAATCGGTAGAAGTCGGTATGAATGAAGGCGTGCTGCGCATTACCGGCAAGGGAAGCAAGACGCGGCTGGTCCCGTTTGGCGAAGAGGCGCGGGCATGGATCGAGCGCTACCTGAAGGAGGGCCGCCCGGTTATCCTTAACGGGCAGATCGACGATGCCTTATTCGTGACTGCGCGGGGCGGTGCGATGACGCGGCAAATGTTCTGGACGCTGATCAAAAAATATACGGTCAAGGCCGACATTCACGCGCCGCTGTCGCCGCATACCTTGCGCCACGCATTTGCTACCCATCTGTTGAATCACGGTGCCGATTTGCGGGTAGTGCAACTGCTGCTCGGGCATGCGGATATCTCGACCACGCAGATTTACACACACGTCGCGCGCGAGCGCTTGAAAAAGCTGCATGCGCTTCACCATCCTCGCGGATGACAGTGTTCACACTCAAACAATATTGCGAGAAAGTGCAGGAGCAAGGGGTAATGTCGCCTGTCACGAACCGGAAATCGTGACGCTGCGCGTCAAAAGAATGGACGCGGCCGATGAGGAACCGACACCGGAATGGTGTTAGAGCTCTAGCCTTCGGCTGAAAATTCAGCGGCTGCCTTTGCTGCCCACAGCGCTTTGTTATAGCTGTCGAACGGCATGTCGTAACTGTCAACTTCGCCATTTTCGCCTACGAAATTGGTCCACCATCCATCGCCATCCGGTACCAGAGCAATATCGCCGGGAGCGCACTGGTCAGCAATCGACTCGTCAGGTTGCAGCGTCACGATATTGATTCTTCTATGCTGAATGGTTGTTGACATGGAAAGCGCTTTCCTGTGTGATCGAATCACTTCGACAAGATCTTTGTTTTCCTGTTCCGGCAGAAAAGGAAATATTCATGCCTTATGCGCAAAATAATGACATCAAAATCTATTATGAAGTGCATGGCGAAGGCGCCCCGCTGGTTTTCTTGCATGGCTTTACATCAAAAATCCAGCAGTGGAAATTTTGCGGCTATGTCGATGCGTTGAAAAAATCGCATACCCTGGTACTGATCGACCTTCGCGGCCATGGAAAAAGCGACAAGCCGCATGATCCGGACGCCTATCGCCTGCAAGATCGCATGGCGGATGTGAAGGCGGTGCTGACCGACCTGCAAATCGACCGCGCTCATTGGTTCGGTTATTCGATGGGAGGATGGATCGCATTTGGAATCACCGTACATTTTCCGGAACTGGTGCAATCGCTGATCGTCGGCGGCGGCCATCCGTATCAAGATGCGCTGGAGACCTTCAGCGGTGTGGACGGCTCGGATCAAGATGCATTCATCGCCGCGCTCGAAGGTTTCATCGGCGAGAAAATCACTGATGATGCGCGGCCGATCGTACTCCAAAACGATCTTGCGGCACTGGCGGCGGCTGCCGGCTACAGGCGCGGTTTTCAACCATATCTGAAGTCGATCGATAAACCGGTATTGCTATTTGTCGGTGACCGGGATAATCGGTATGCGCTGGCTCAGCGTGCCGCAACAGAGCTTAGTGTCGAGCAACTGGTGGTGTTGCCGGGGGCCGGTCATGCAACGTCGCTATTGGCTTCAGCGGCATTATTGCCTGCTGTGAAAGCGTTCCTGGCACGCCATCCCATCGAAAAAACCGGCGGATTCAACTGAATGGATCTATGCGCCTGTCCGTCGTCAGCGATTTTCCGGAGCGGCAGACGGTCGACGGCAGTTGTTCTTCCGCGCGGCACGCCGCTTCGTCGCCATGTCTGGTCGAAATGACAAATCCGGCGTGCTTACTGAAGGAATACCATGCCTGTTCGTCATAGGTCGGCTCGGTCGTCACCAGGCCGCTTTTGTAGAGCACGGCCGCAATGATGGACAAGATGGCAATAACAACCATTGAATAACGTGCGCGGCGCTCAAGGACGGCTAGGATTCGGATCATTTTCATTTCCTGATGCAATGAAATGATGATGCCATGACTGAGTGGCTCAGGAAATTTCTGATGCTTAATAAATTCCATAATCAGCAGTCTTTGTGGCGAATAGGTCACCCTGCATGCGCGCGGCTTGACCTTATGCAAATTTCGATTCCGCGTCGGTGCGGATGATGCAGCGACCCGGGTTATTTGCTGGCGGCTCGCCGGCCGGTTCTGATACAGTGCCGCCATGAGCAAATTGACACTGGATCGTATCCTGCAATCACAAGGTTTCGGTACCCGGAAGTGGTGCCGCGAACTGATCGCCGACGGCGAAGTCACGATAGAGGGTGCGACCGTCACCGACTATCGTGCAACGCTGGACACAAACGGACTTGTATTCACATTGTTCGACGAAGAATGGGTCTACCGTGAGCATGTGTACATTGCACTGAACAAGCCGGCCAATTTCGAATGCTCGCGCAAGCCCAGCCATCATCCCGGTGTACTGACGATCCTGCCGGAGCAGTTCACCTGGCGGGACGTGCAGCCGGTAGGGCGACTCGATCACGACACTACAGGCTTGTTATTGATGTCGGACGACGGCGCATTCATCCATGCCCAATCCTCGCCCAAGCGGCATATACCGAAAGTGTATGTGGCAACCACGCATGATCCCTTGACGCCGGCACTAGTCGGTCAACTGCTGAGCGGTGTGAAATTGCATGACGAGCCGACACCATTGGCGGCCCAACGCTGCAGCATCATTGATTCGCATCATCTTGAGATCGTACTGGAGCAAGGCAAGTATCACCAGGTGAAGCGCATGCTTGCGGCAGCAGGAAATCATTGCACTGCATTGCGCCGCACGGCAATCGGCGGATTGAAGCTTGATGCACTGGAGCTGGATGAAGGAGAGTGGTGCTACCTGGACAATGAGGAGTTGGCACTGTTAGTGCCCGATTAATGCAGCCGCACGCTAATTTCCCGGTCGACGAGTGGTTGAATTAAATTGATGCAATGAGCGCGGGGTCGAATGCAAAACGGATCAAGAGCGGGTGCCCATGCGAATTTTTAGACCTGTCGCGCTCGGCTCGGCGGTGTTTTAAATGAATTTGCGATCCGGAAAACTCGTCTGTTCTATGCTCCGAGCTTGATGGAAGAAGCTGGCTTGGTATGAATGAAACTGAAATTATTTCGCTCGGTTTTGCATGATTTTCCTGTATCCTGCATCTAAATGCCGGCAAGTCCAGACATTAATGGGCGAAGGCAATTCGGATCAGTTTAAGAACCAGAATGTTTATGTGAAGGATTCACAACTTGGCAAAACCTAATTTTCAATACGAAAAGCGTCAGAAAGAGCTTGAAAAGAAAAAGAAGAAAGAAGAAAAGCTGAAGCGCAAGCAGGAACGGGGCAGCGAGCGCGAAGAGGGCGCCGATCAGCCGGTTTCCGAAGCAGAAGATGCAGAGACGAATGCCCCGCCGAATCCGATAGAGCCTGCACCTTAACCGATATTCATCGGAGCGGCCGCTTGTTTGCTTGCGGCTTCGAATATCCTTATCCGGGCCAGCACGATGCCGTGGTCCGACGCTTCGGTCTGTTCCGAGGCCAGATGCTGATTCATATATCCGACATTCAGAACTTCACCGACCGCAGATTGCGAAGCCGGATTGAACGCTTCGGAGACCAGGATGTGGTCGATCGTCTCGTCACTGCCTTCATGTACATGAGTATAGTCGGCACGCTGTAATGGATCGGCGTGCGGCTGGAGGCGATAACTGTCGAATAACCGGTCGTCAAATTCGTTTTCGGCGGGGCCTTGCGTACCCATCACGATTTGCGTTGTAACCGACTCAGCCACATCATTAAAATCACCCATCACGATCAGCGGCAGGCGGTCCTCCCGCAATTGATCGGCCAACAGATAACGCAAGCCGAGCGCTTCGGCACCGCGCCGTATCAATGAGCGCAGCACTGCCATATCTGCTTGCAATGGGTCGGCCGCGCTTTGTTCGTTTCCGTAGTCCGGGCGCTTCGACTTCAGGTGAACCACGAAAATATTCGCGGCGAGCCCATCTGATAACTGCACTCGCGCATGAAGCACCGGACGCGTGAATCGATTCACCGGACCGGCCATGCCCGGTAACGTAGCCGCCAGTTGATGCGGCAAGTCGGTATAGCATTCAATCTTCCCCACGATCGGCAAGCGCGATACCAACGCTACGCTCGGTGTATAGCGATCGGCCTGCGGGTCGGGATCAAAGCCGGCATGATGCGCTTGTCTGTAATTCCGTGTTCTCGCCAACACGTCTTTCAGCGCCGCCTGCGAAAATATTTCCTGGAACCCGATCGCGTCCGCGTCGAGAATATCGATCTGTTGCGCAATCCACGATATCTTTGCTTCGTATTCCGCAGGCGTGTACGGTTCGATACCGTCATAGAAGCGCGTGCCGGGCAATGCAAGATTGCATACATTGAAAGTTGCGAATCGGAATTCCTGCTGCATAATATGGCCCATATTTTTTGAAGTTAGCGTATCACGCATGGCAAAAAAAGAGCATTTTTCGGAAACGCCAGCTACTCAGTTTTTACGTCGACAAGGGATCGTTTTTTCGGAACATCCCTACGACTATGAAGAGCATGGAGGCACGGCGGTGTCGGCGCGCGAACTGGGGGTCGACGAACATGCGGTCGTCAAAACCCTGGTCATGCAGGACGATGCGGCCAAGCCGATGATTGTCCTGATGCATGGCGACCGCAAGGTATCGACTAAAAATCTTGCGCGGCAAATCGGATGCAAGTCGGTGGAACCGTGCAAGCCGGAAGTCGCGAACCGGCATTCCGGATATCTGGTTGGCGGCACTTCACCGTTCGGCACAAAAAAAGCGATGCCGGTTTATATCGAGCGGAGTATCCTTGCGCTCGACAGGATTTATATTAATGGCGGCCGGCGAGGATATCTGATCGGAGTCGCTCCCGGAGTCCTGATCGACGCGCTTTCAGCCAAGCCAGTCGACTGCGCGATCGAAGACAAAAAATAAATTATTGCAATGGCATTGAGGTGGCAACCGCAGGGAACGCATTGCAGAGGCGATTGTGATGGCAATGACCGTGGCGGAAATTAAAGGGAAAGCATGAATACATTCTTGTTTGTGGTCGCTGCATATTTGATCGGTTCGATTTCATTCGCCGTCGTGGTGAGCAGATTTTCCGGTCTCGCCGACCCGCGCACCTATGGTTCGAAAAACCCGGGCGCGACCAACGTGCTGCGCAGCGGTAATAAAAAGGCCGCGATCGCCACCTTGGCCGGCGATTGCGTCAAGGGCTGGCTCGCAGTATGGCTGACTCAGAAGTATGGGCCCCAGTTCGGCGTTGGAGATACCGGCCTCGCGCTGGTCGCAATCGCGGTGTTTCTGGGCCATCTGTGGCCGGTATTCTTCAAATTCGCCGGCGGCAAGGGGGTTGCGACGGCGTTAGGCGTTTTGCTGGGTTTGAATATCTGGCTCGGAATAGCGACTCTGGCGACCTGGCTGATCGTCGCATATGCATTTCGCTATTCTTCGCTGGCGGCCCTGATCGCGAGCCTGTTTGCGCCCTTTTATTATGTGCTGCTGTTCGGTATCGACGTGACGCTGCTGGCGGTAACTGTAATGAGCTGTCTCCTGCTCTATCGCCATCGCGTCAATATCGGGAAGCTCCTGGCAGGGAAGGAAAGCCGGATCGGCGCCGGGAAAAAAGCAAAGTAGCTTTAGGGTTCGCGCAATAATAACTTCGCACTTTTGCATCCGGTAGCGGGTGCACTGCGGCGCATCGGGAGCCTTGCATCGGTTTCCGCTACGGCCGCCAAAATACCAGCTTATTTCTGCCTGTGCCCTTACTGACGCACCATCCACATTTCACTTTGCTGGCGCACCACATCGCTTAACGAGCCGCTCTCCTGATATCGGGCGCGCAGCCAGCCCGCGTCGGCCTGGTTCGCAAGAACCCGCTTGCGCAGCAGCGTAATTGCCGCGGTCGTGCCGAGGTCCTGGGCCGTGTCTGCAAGCAGGTCGAATGTCTGCAGAATATCTTCCCGGATAGTTGGCTGCTGGCCGTTGATCGGGTTGATCAGTATGCCGGCCAGGCCGAAGCGGCATGCCTGGAACCGGTTGTACGAATAGGTCAGGTAGGTATCCTGCGACGGTGTCAACGTACGATTGTCAAAGAAATATTTGCTGAGTGTTTGTGCATAGGCGCCGAGCGCGACCGCGTGGTCGATCGTCAACGGCGTATCGCAAACCCGAATCTCAACCGTGCCGTATTCCGGCTTGGGTCGGATATCCCAGTAAAAATCCTTCATGCTGGCGACGATTCCAAGCCGTGCCATCTTTTCAAAATAGGTGTTGAATCCATCCCAGTCTGCGACGAACGGCATATAGCCGGACAAGGGGAAGGCATTGATCGAAGTCAGTCGCGACGACTGAAATGTCGTATCGACTCCTTGGTAAAACGGCGAAGATGCCGACATCGCAATGAAATGCGGTATGTAGCGAGCCAGCAAATGCGACAGCCGCACTGCTTCGTCGCCGTTGGCGCAGCCGATATGGATATGTTGCCCGTAGACGGTAAACTGCTTTGCCAGATAGCCGTAGAGCTCGGAAACCAGGCGGTAGCGTTCGGTCGGGAAAATGCGCTGATCTTCCCAATGCTGGAACGGATGGGCGCCGCCGCCGGCAAGGCCGAGATTGAGTTTGTCTGCTGCCGCTACCAGAAGTTTGCGCATGGCAATCAGCTCGGTCAGCATCTCCTCGTGTTTGGTATGGACCGAGGTTGCGATCTCGATCATGCTTTCCGTGATTTCCGGCTTGATGTCGTAACCGTGCTTTTGCTTGTCCAGCAAGACCAGCAAATCGCTAGATCCGCGCGTCAGGTTATAGTCGCGCCGATTGACGATTTGAAGCTCCAGCTCCACACCCATAGTCAGGGGAGTCGATGATGTAAATTCGAGCATGATGGTTTCTCGTTGTTAAGTCTTTGCTTCGCCTGAAGCAATCAGCGCGTAGCGGGTACAGATCGGCCCGATGATTTCCAGAATAACCAGTATCGATACCATCAGCGTCGTCAATTCGACGCCGAACTGCGGATAGAAACCGGCTGCATGATGCACCAGCACGATTTTGAACCCGGACAACGGGGTCAATCCGACGCCGAGCAGCACACCCTTGCGAATCGAGATGCCGTTGGCCGGTGCCAGACCGGTGGTCAATAGCATCGTGACGCCGAGTCGCAGCGCGATGTATGCCAGTACAACCGGCGCCAGTTCCTGCAAATGGGACAAGTCAAGCTTCGCGCCTGCATACACGAATAGCAGTACGTAGAGCACGGTGGTGAACTGGCTGAAATCCGGTTCGATCACGGTGCGACGGGGACCATGGCTGCGGCTCGCAATGCCGAAGGCCAGCAGCGCGATCAGCGCCGACAGCTTGAACATAACCGCCATGCCGACGGTCGCTGCAATCAACGCCAGCATCAGAATCAGATGCGCCTGTCCGTCGCGGCCAAGCCAGCGGCCGAGCCAGATCAGGATTCTGCTTGCCACCCAGCCGAGCAGCACGGATCCGAAAAACAGATAGAGCGGATGCACGACGTAGCTGCGCCAGCCGGCCTGGTACTCAAGATGCAGTACCGACAGGCCCATTGAGAAACCGATAAAAGCCATTGCATTGCCGATCACCACGATATTCAGCATGCGTTCGCTAAGCTGGCCTTCGGCTTTGACTTCGCGTACCACATTCAAGGTGACAGCAGGAGAAGTCGCCATGCCGATCGCTGCAGCCATGCTGGCGATCAGGGTGCTGAAACCAAACATCTTCAACATCCAGTACAGCGCGCCAAACGTGCAGACGCTGATGACGATGCCGGTCACCAGTAATTTTTTTTCCCGCAGCAGCCACTGATAATCGACGCGCCGCCCCAGTTCGAACAATATCAAGCCGAGTGCGAGATCGACCAGCAAGCCGAGTTTGTTCAAAACAGTGATATCGACCAGGTTGAGTGCGGCCGGACCGATCAGCAGTCCGGTCAGGACATAACCGGTAATGGCCGGCACGGGGAAGAAGCGTGCAGCCACCCGGGCTCCGAGAATTCCGGCAATCAGGATCAATCCCGCTGCTGTCAATACATTGAGTGCATCAGGAAATGCAGGTAAAAAATCTAGTGGGGGCATTTAATCTCCAGTCATATAGCCGACGCTTCTCGTCCGCATCAGTTAAGAATGTAACGCCGAAATCCTTGGGTAATCCCGGTTCGATGCCAGGATACTTTTCGAACCTGCATGCACTTCGGACTATCAAGCCCGTTTGTTAGGCTGCCAACCATTTTACTTTTGGCACGATTCGGAAGAACTGTTTGCTTCAATGTTGCATGAATCAATATTCAGCAACCGGTATTTCCATTCGATGGATGGAGCCGGGTTCTTCATGTTTGGTGCTGATTATAGCTAGGCCTGTAGCTGGAAATACGAGAAACGCGGATGTGCGACTTTGATTGTTTCTATTTTTTGGTTATATGAATTTGAGAAAATAACGGCGTTGGCCAAGTACAGCTTAATTCTGGTACAGCATTCGTTATCGAGCACCTGATTCGCATAGCTCACTGGCGCCTTGTGTGATTAGAGCAATACTTGCATCATCAGCCGCGCACACCGAATGCAGCGGACAAATTATACAGTGCGGAGTTCATCCAATGGCCAGCGCGGCCGCACATTGAATCCATAGTTTTTTGTCGCCGCATCCGGTGCAATTTGCAAACGCATTGCACCGGCGAATGCGATCATCGCGCCGTTATCGGTACAGAACTCCATCTCCGGATAGAACACCTGAAAGCGTTTTTTCTGTGCCGCCGCATCAAGTGCCGCGCGCAACTGCTGGTTGGCGCCAACCCCTCCCGCAATGACCAGGCGTGTCAATCCGGTCTGCTTTAAAGCGTTGATACACTTTGCCGTCAGTACATCGACAATCGCATCGACAAAGGCGCGCGCCACATTTGCCTTGTCTTGCTCGCAAATATTCGTGATCTGATTTTTCACGACAGTCAGTACAGCCGTTTTCAGACCCGAAAAACTGAAATCCAGAGTTTTGGAATGCAACATCGGGCGCGGCAAAGTATAGACATCCGGATCGCCGAACTCAGCCAGGCGCGAAATGGCAGGGCCGCCCGGATAACCCAGGCCTAACAGCTGCGCCGATTTGTCGAACGCTTCACCGGCGGCATCATCCAGGGTTTCGCCAAGTAACGAGTATTGACCGACACCATCGACTCGCATCAATTGCGTATGGCCGCCCGACACCAGCAATGCAACGAATGGGAACGCAGGTGGATTGCTCGATAAAAGCGGTGACAGAAGGTGTCCTTCGAGGTGGTGTATGCCGAGCACCGGTTTGTCGAGTGCAAGCGCAAGACCGCAGGCCACCGATGCGCCGACCAGCAACGCGCCGGCCAATCCGGGCCCCTGGGTATAGGCGACTGCATCGATATCGGATCGGCTAACGCCGCTTTCGGCCAGCACCTGTTCCAGCAAAGGGATCACCCGGCGGATATGGTCGCGCGATGCAAGTTCAGGGACGACGCCGCCGTATT
>JAKFFO010000187.1:0-2815 GCA_036675035.1 Oxalobacteraceae bacterium | reverse complement strand
GGAGGATTCTGGAGCGGTTGGGGACGCGAGGCCGATTGATTGCGTTCGACAAGGACCCGCAGGCGATCGCGACGGCGCAAACCATTACCGATGCGCGCTTCGAGATCGTGCATGACAGCTTTGCAACCATCGAGGCAGTATTGGTGGCGCGCGGCGTGGCGCGGGCGGACGGGATATTGCTGGACCTGGGAATTTCGTCCCCGCAGGTCGATGATGCGGCACGGGGATTCAGTTTTCGCGCGGACGGCCCGCTCGACATGCGCATGGATACCACGCGCGGCATGTCGGCGGCAGAGTGGCTGGCAGTGGAAACCGAACAACATATCGAGAAAGTGATACGAGATTATGGGGAAGAACGGTTTGCTTTTCAGATTGCAAAGGCGATTGTTGCTGGCCGGGCAGTCGAGCCAATTTCAAGCACACGACAGCTTGCCGCGATCGTGGCACACGCCGTCAAAACCCGCGAGAAAGGCAAAGACCCGGCCACTCGTACCTTTCAGGCTGTCCGGATTTTCATCAATAAAGAGCTTGAAGAACTCGAAATAGGGTTGAATGGCGCGTTCAGACGCCTGGCACCGCAAGGGAGATTGGTTGTGATCAGTTTTCACTCGTTGGAAGATCGCATCGTCAAGCAGTTCATGGCCTCCAAGGCCAATGTGCCGCAGCCCCATCGCCGCCTGCCGATCCGCGCAGTCGATCTGCCGCAACCTGAATTGAAACTGCTGGCAAGAACCAAACCCTCTGCGTCCGAAGTATCCGAAAATCCACGTGCCCGTTCTGCCGTCATGCGCGTGGCCGAGCGGCTTGCCGTAACCGGGGCGGCCCAATGAACCTCCGGCTCGATGTGCTGTTTACCGTGCTGCTCGTGTTGAGCGCATTGTCGCTCGTGAATTCTCAATACCAGGCGCGCCGCCTGTTCATCGAGCTCGAACGCGCGCAATCGATGACACGGCAACTCGATATCGAGTGGGCGCAGTTGCAACTGGATCAATCCACGCTCGGCAAGCATGCCCGCATCGAAGCAAATGCCCGCCGCGACTTGAAAATGGTGACGCTTACGCCCGCACGCACGCAATACCTGACGGCAGGTGCCAGATGACACGCGCCACATCACGCACTGCCGCGGCAAAAGGCGTGCCGTTTTCGACCAGCCCGGTACTGGCAGTCAAATTGCCGGCCTGGCGCTCGCGCGTCGTGCTGTTTACTTTGTTCGCGGCATTTCTGGCGTTGATCGGACGCGCACTATGGTTGCAGGGAATCTCCACTGAATTCCTGCAAAAGCAGGGCGCTTCGCGCTATGCCCGCACGCTGGAGCTTCCTGCGACACGCGGAAAAATCACCGATCGCAATGGTCAGGTGCTGGCTTCGTCAATACCGGTGAAAGCGATCTGGGCAATTCCGGAAGACGTTCTGGAAGCGCCAAAGGACAAGCTGCGGGATCTGGCGAAACTGCTCGACATGAGTGAACGCGAGTTGGGAAAAAAACTCGATTCCGATCGAAGCTTCGTTTACCTGAAGCGGCAGGTGGAGCAGGACACGGTCGACAAGATTCTCAAGCTGGACATTGCCGGCATCCAGACCCGCAAGGAGTACAAGCGCTACTACCCGTTGGGCGAAGTCGTTGCGCACGTGATCGGATTCACCAATGTGGAAGATGCCGGCCAGGACGGCATGGAGCTGGCATCGCAAAAAACGCTTGCCGGCAGAACCGGCAGCCGCCGTGTAATCAAGGATCGTCTGGGTCGCATCGTCGAAGATATCGAATCGGTTCGGGAGCCGCACGACGGCAAGGATCTGGTTCTGTCGATCGACAGCAAGATTCAGTACATCGCGTTTTCGCATCTGAAGGAAGCCGTTGAAAAACACAAGGCAAAGGCCGGCGCGATCGTGGTGCTCGACGCCAGAACCGGTGAGGTTCTGGCGCTGGCCAATCTACCGGCATATAACCCGAACGATCGCTCGATGCTGACCGGTGCGCGTTTGCGCAATCGGGTATTGACCGATACCTTCGAGCCAGGCTCGACGATGAAACCGTTTACTGTGGCGCTGGCGCTTGAGACGAAGCGCGTTACACCGACGACGGTGATTCAGACAGCGCCGGGCCGGATAACCATCGGCACGGCCACGATCGGCGACGCGCATCCGCATGATGCGCTGACCGTGGCGCAGGTCATCGAAAAATCGTCCAACGTCGGCACCAGCAAGCTGGCATTGCAGATGCAGCCCGTGGAAATGTGGGAGATGTTTACATCGGTCGGATTCGGCCAGCAGCCGCGCTTCGGATTTCCGGGTGCAGTAGCGGGGCGTGTACGCCCTTACAAATCCTGGCGCCCGATCGAGCAGGCGACCATGAGTTACGGCCACGGCATATCGGCTTCGTTGATTCAAATGGCTCGTTCCTACATGATTTTCGCGCGTGACGGCGATATCATTCCATGGACCTTCCACAAGACGACGGATCAGCCGATCGGGCAGCGCGTCATCAGCGAAAAAACCGCGCGCGCAGTGCGCCGCATGCTGGAAATGGCGGTCGGACCGGAAGGAACCGCGCCGAAAGCGCAGGTGGCCGGATATCGCGTCGCAGGCAAGACCGGCACTTCCTACAAGATTGAAAAAGGCCAGTACGTGCGCAAGTACGTAGCGTCGTTCGTCGGCTTCGCCCCGGTATCGGATCCGCGCATCATCATCGCAGTGATGGTGGACGAGCCATCCAATGGCCAGCATTATGCCGGCGACGTGGCCGCGCCGGTGTTTTCGACAGTGGCGGCAAATGCGTTGCGTGCAATGAACGTTGCGCCGGACTCGTCGGTGACCA
>JAKFFO010000066.1:0-2820 GCA_036675035.1 Oxalobacteraceae bacterium | reverse complement strand
CGGTGGCAATCGGCCCGGCGCCAGCCAAGGAAAGTTACCTGTGCGCCGATAAGATCATCGCAGCGGCGCTGGCTACCGGTGCCCAGGCAATTCATCCGGGTTACGGATTCTTATCGGAAAACGCGCAATTCGCCCAAGCCTGTTTTGACGCCGGCATTGCCTTCATCGGTCCGCCGGCATCGGCCATCAATGCGATGGGTTCCAAGTCGGCGGCCAAGGCACTGATGGAAAAAGCCAAGGTGCCGCTGGTGCCGGGCTACCACGGCGATACGCAGGACCCGGACTTCCTGCAACAGCAGGCCGATATGATCGGTTATCCGGTTTTGCTGAAAGCCAGCGCCGGCGGCGGCGGCAAGGGCATGCGCATTGTTGAGAAAAGCGAGCAATTCAAGGAAGCGCTGGCGTCTTGCAAACGCGAAGCAATCAGCAGCTTTGGCGACGACAAGGTGCTGGTCGAAAAATACCTGACACGGCCGCGCCACATCGAAATCCAGGTATTCGCCGATACCAAGGGCAACTGTGTGTACCTGTTCGAGCGCGATTGCTCGGTGCAGCGCCGGCACCAGAAAGTGCTGGAAGAAGCGCCGGCGCCGGGCATGACGTCGGAACGCCGGCGGGCCATGGGCGAAGCAGCAACGGCGGCGGCCAAGGCAGTCGGTTACGTCGGTGCCGGCACGGTGGAATTCATTGCCAACCAGGATGGTTCATTCTATTTCATGGAAATGAATACCCGGCTGCAGGTCGAGCATCCAGTCACTGAAATGATCACCGGGCAAGACCTGGTCGAGTGGCAATTGCGGGTTGCCTATGGCGAGGCGCTGCCATTGAAGCAGGAGCAGCTGGCAATCCACGGCCATGCACTGGAAGCGCGTATTTACGCGGAAAACCCGGACAATAATTTCCTGCCATCGATTGGCACCCTGCGTCATTTGCGTACCCCGGCTGCGGTGTCATTCGAGCTGGGCGGAACCGCGGAGCAGCCGGCGCCAGTGCGCATCGATAGCGGTGTGCGCGAAGGCGATGCGATTTCACCGTTCTATGATCCGATGATTGCCAAGTTGATCGTCTGGGGACGCGACCGCGAAGAAGCGCTGGCACGCATGAGCGACGCGCTGGCACACTACCAGGTAGTGGGGTTGACTGCCAATATCGCGTTTTTGAAACGGCTGGTCGAAAGCGTGCCGTTTTCCACGGCTGATCTCGATACCGGTTTGATCGAACGGCACCAGGATGCGTTGTTCCCACCGGCCAAGCCCATTTCAATCGACGAACTGGCGCTGGCCTCGGTCGGCCTGCTGGCAGTCGAGACTCGCGCTGTGCAATCAGGCAGTAAGGATCCGTGGGCGCAGTTGAATGGCTGGCGCATGAATCTCGAGCTGCAGCGCACACTCGAATTTTCCGACCTTGGACAGAGCGCGCCGGTCACGGTGGCGTACCAGAAAAATGGCTGGCAGCTGGGTCACGGCGACAAGATGGTCCAGGTCAGCCTGGTGCAGCAAGATGGCAATGATTATACAATTCGGGTTGACAGCAAGCTGGTGCGCGGCACCGTGGTACCGGATGGCGATAGCGTGCATGTGTTTTCGCTTGGAAGACATACCGTGTTGCCGTACAACGATCCGCTGGCGCATGCCGGACAAGCCGAAGCCGAAGCGGGCCGGCTGACCGCGCCGATGCCGGGCAAGATCGTCGCGATTCTGGTGAAACAGGACGACACGGTGACAAAGGGCACGCCGCTATTGATCATGGAAGCGATGAAAATGGAGCACACGATCGCTGCGCCGCGCGACGGCGTGGTCGACGAGTTGTTGTATGCGGTGGGCGACCAGGTCGAAGAGGGAACGCAACTGCTGGCATTCAAGAGCGAGTTAGCGAAGTAAACGGCCTGGCAACATTTTTCTATCTGCAGCGCTAGCTGCAACCAACTGATGGAATCTGACTATGAACCTGAACTCCCTGCCAAAAAAGGTCAAGATCGTCGAAGTCGGACCACGCGATGGTTTGCAAAATGAAAAAGAGACCATTGCCGCCGATATCAAGATCGCGCTGGTCGACCGGCTGACGGCGGCCGGCTTTGTCAATATCGAAGCTGCATCCTTTGTGTCGCCGAAGTGGGTACCGCAGATGGCGACTTCAGCCGAGGTCATGGCCGGCATCACCCGCAAGCCGGGCGTCGTCTATTCGGCGCTGACGCCGAACATGAAAGGCTTAGAGGCGGCGATTGCCGCCAGGGCCGATGAAGTGGTGATTTTCGGCTCGGCCTCGGAAGCATTTTCGCAAAAGAATATCAATTGCTCGATTGCCGAGTCGATCGAGCGCTTTCGGGATGTGGCGCAGGCCGCCAAGCAGCACGGCGTGCGCCTGCGCGGCTCGATCAGTTGCGCATTCGGCTGCCCGTACCAGGGAGAAGTCGACCCGGAGGCGGTGGCCGACGTGGTGCAGCGCATGCGCGACCTGGGCTGTGATGAAATTGATATCGCCGATACCATCGGCGTGGCTACACCGGGTAAAATCCATGTGGTGATGCAGCGCGTGATCCGGGAATTCCCGATCGAGCGCCTGTCCGGTCACTTCCACGACACGTATGGCCAGGGCATCGCCAACATCTACGCATCACTGGAAGTAGGCATTTCGATCTTTCATTCGTCGGTATCGGGACTGGGTGGTTGCCCGTACGCCAAGGGCGCCACCGGCAATGTGGCAACCGAAGATGTGCTTTTCCTGATGCAGGGGCTTGGCATCGAAACCGGGGTCGATCTGAATGCCGTGGTCGCAGCCGGGCAGTTCATTTCGAACCATCTCGGCCGCAAGTCAGTCAGC
>JAKFFO010000152.1:0-2858 GCA_036675035.1 Oxalobacteraceae bacterium | reverse complement strand
CTCGAAAGCCGATAACGCGATCAAGGCCTGACCGTGATCAAGGATGGCAGCATCACCTGGCCGGCACCACCGCCCAAGTTGCCGGCTGCGCCGGCAGCATCCGCTGCCAAGCCGGCAGTTGTGCCGCAGGCGAAAGGACATGGCCACGGCAAGGGCGGTGCACCTGCTTCCGGCCCGAGCATGGCGATCATGTTCGGCGTTGCCGCAGCGCTGTTCTGGGTCATTGGCGCATATGCGCCGGCATCGTTCCTCGGCCATTTCACGGTGTTCGTGCTGGCCTGCTTCGTCGGCTACATGGTGGTCTGGAATGTGACCCCGGCCTTGCATACGCCACTGATGAGCGTGACCAATGCGATTTCCAGCATCATCGCCATCGGCGCACTGGTGCAGATCGCACCGCCGATCTCGGAAGGCCTGGATCGGCCTGACAGCTGGATACGCTGGCTGGCAGTGATCGGTGTTGCGCTTACGTCCATCAACATGTTCGGCGGTTTCGACGTCACACGTCGCATGCTGGCGATGTTCCGCAAATAAGGGGCGCTAAATGTCTGGAAATATCACAACTGTTGCATACCTTGGCGCGGCAATTCTTTTCATCCTGAGTCTCGGCGGCCTGTCCAATCCGGAAACTTCGCGGCGCGGCAATCTGTATGGCGTAATCGGCATGACCATCGCGGTGCTGGCGACGGTATTCGGGCCGGCAGTCTCGGCAGCTGCGCTGCCGTGGATCGTCGGTGCGATGGTGGTTGGCGCTGCCATCGGCCTGTATGCGGCGCGCACCGTGCAAATGACGCAGATGCCGGAACTGGTCGCGCTGATGCATAGCCTGGTCGGTCTGGCCGCCACGCTGGTCGGCTTTGCCAGCTACATTGATCCGGCTGCGTCGGCCAATTTCAGCGGTGCCGAAAAAGTCATCCATGAAATCGAAATCTATATCGGTATCCTGATCGGTGCGGTGACCTTCTCCGGTTCGGTGATTGCATTCGGCAAGCTGTCGGGCCGCATCGGCGGCAAGCCGATGCTGTTGCCGGGGCGGCACTGGATGAACCTGGCCGGACTGCTGGTGGTGATCTACTGCGGATTGCAGTTCGTCCGTGCCGATTCGATCGAAGCCGGCATGGTGCCACTGATCATCATGACCGTGATCGCGCTGCTGTTCGGGATTCACATGGTGATGGCGATCGGCGGTGCAGACATGCCGGTGGTGGTATCGATGCTCAACAGCTATTCCGGCTGGGCCGCTGCCGCGACCGGATTCATGCTGTCGAATGATCTTCTGATCGTCACGGGTGCGCTGGTGGGTTCTTCCGGCGCCATTCTGTCCTACATCATGTGCCGCGCGATGAACCGCAATTTCATCAGCGTGATCGCAGGCGGTTTCGGCTCCGATAGCGCCAAGCCGGCAGCAGCCGGCGGTGCGGCGCAACCGGCCGGCGACGTCGTGGCGATAAGCGCGCTCGAGACGGCCGAGATGCTGCGCGAAGCCAGAAGCATCATCATCGTGCCGGGCTATGGCATGGCGGTCGCACAGGCTCAGCATACGGTCTACGAAATTACCAGGCACTTGCGTGAAAATGGCAAGAATGTACGCTTCGGCATTCATCCGGTCGCGGGTCGCATGCCGGGCCACATGAATGTGCTGCTGGCCGAAGCCAAGGTGCCCTACGACATCGTGATGGAAATGGACGAGCTCAATGAAGATTTCGCCGATACCGACGTTGCGATGGTGATCGGCGCCAACGATATCGTGAACCCTGCCGCACAGGAAGATCCCGGCAGTCCGATTGCCGGCATGCCGGTGCTGGAAGTGTGGAAAGCCAAGACGTCGATCGTGATGAAGCGCAGCATGGCATCCGGTTACGCAGGCGTTGACAATCCGCTGTTCTACAAGGACAACAATCGCATGCTGTTCGGCGACGCAAAGAAGATGCTGGACGAAGTGCTGGTGGCGTTGAAGTCGGACTGATTTTTCGACGTTCCTGCGAAAAAGAAAAAGCCGCGCTTGCGCGGCTTTTTTATCGCATGCCGAACATCATTTGCTCGGCAAGCAGCCGCTTGGCCGGTTTGAAAACATCGAACAATCCGAGCGAAAGGCCGAGCATGGACTGGGACAGCGTGCCGGCCGGCGCACTGCTGAAGATGCGCGCCATGGTATCGGTCAAGCGTATCGTGACATTGCGGTCGGCTTGCCGGATTTGTGCGTAGCGCGCCAGCATTGCCGGCGCGGCTTGCTGCGCCAACAAGGGCGCCAGCACCGCTGCATCACGCAGGCCCAGATTCAGACCCTGCCCCGCAACCGGATGCAAGGTTTGCGCCGCATTGCCGATTGCGACCGTCCTGGCTGACGTTACCGGGGACGCATTCAAACCAAGAGGATAGGCGATGCGCGGGCTGGCGCCGGTAAAGCGGCCCACGCGCATTCCGAACGCCTGCTGAAGTTCTGCCAGGAAGGATGCATCCGGCAACCCGGCCAGACGCGCCGCAGTAGCCGGACGGGCGCACCATACCAGCGCATAGCCGCCATCCTGCGGCAACAGGGCCAGCGGCCCTTCGTTGGTGAAGCGTTCGAATGCGCGGTGAGGAATCGGTGCGCTGGCAGTTACCTGCGCAATGACCGCAATTTGCGCGTAATCGCGATGCAGCGCCCGGGTTGCCTGATCACCGAACACGCCGCCTTCTGCCTGCACCCTGATTTGCGCTGTGATGGTGTTGCCGTCCGCAAGTTGCACGCTGACTGCGTCGACTTGCTCTTCATGCGAGATGATTTGTGCGGGCCTCAGCGATGCGATACCGCTTCCGGCAGTTGCGGCGGAGAGGGCCGCGACCAAGGCGCCGTACCGCGTGACATAGCCCAGCGC
>JAKFFO010000158.1:0-2863 GCA_036675035.1 Oxalobacteraceae bacterium | reverse complement strand
ATTATCGCAAAACGTACCGGTCAGAAACGCAAAAATGCTGCGGAACGTATCGCCCATATTTTGCATGAATTTAACTTGGAAGACATGCGCTCCCGTTTTGCTGTTTGATCTACATTTTACAAAATGAATAATCTTGAAAGGAAGTCAATGAAGTACGCAATATTCGCTTTTCTGGCCATTACAGCATTTACTATCAATACAGCCTCTGCTGCTAAGACCTCGCCTGTAGCCTATAAAGATTACAGTGGCGTATATACCTGTACAGGTGACGATGCCCATGAAGGCAAATACACCGGTACAGTCACCATGACTTTGAAACCTGAACATAGTCATGATAGTTATGCCAGCTACGATTTCAAACTCGAAGTACCAGGCTATGGCACATATTTAGGCCATGCTGCAGCAAATGGTAATCATGTGGCCATGCATTTTGCGTTAACCGATCAATCCACTAAAGACTATGGCACGGGTATTGCCAAAATGACCAAAAATGCCAAAGGCCAATGGACTTTCCATAAATTTTATTTTGAACCGGAGTTCAAAGGCGGCAATACCGGTGTTGAAGACTGCACAAGAAAGTGATGAGTCTTTAGGTGCACGCACCACATTAGTAAGCGAATGCCTAGCGGCGTGGCGTGATAAAATTCCCACCATATGAATTCCACGCAAAATCCTGAAAAAAATCCGGCCAAGAGTTTGGAAAAAAATCCAGAGAGAAATCTAGAAAAAGAACCAGCGCAGCAAATACCGCTGCTATTAAAGCAGCTGCCTACTTGCATGCTGGCAGACCGCTTCCCTCTAAGAAATCGCTTGAACCAGGCAAGAGCAATAGCTGAACAAAGCAAGCCAGTTGAAAAATCAATAAATGAGATTGCGAAAAAAATACGCAGTTCCCAGACCAAATATGCTGCGAGACTTGCCAATTTACCAAAGCCGGAATATCCCTTAGAACTACCCGTAAGCGGTAAAAAAGACGATATCGCAAAAGCAATAGCACATAATCAAGTTGTCATTGTGTGCGGCGAAACTGGTTCTGGTAAAACCACACAACTTCCTAAAATCTGCCTTGAATTAGGCCGAGGTGTTTCCGGCTTGATCGGCCATACGCAGCCTAGGCGTATTGCGGCACGCTCAGTAGCCTCCCGTATTGCACAAGAGTTGAACAGCCCTCTTGGTGAAGTGGTAGGTTACAAAGTCCGTTTCAACGATAAGCTGTCCGAGTCCAGTTATATCAAGCTCATGACAGACGGTATCTTGCTTGCAGAAACACAGGGCGACAAATTTCTTAATGCCTATGACACCATTATTATTGACGAGGCGCATGAACGCAGCCTGAACATCGACTTCCTGCTCGGCTACCTGAAGCAGTTGCTCGAAGGGCCGCGACGCCAGGACCTGAAAGTCGTGATCACGTCGGCCACGATCGATGCCGAGCGTTTCGCGCGTCACTTCGGCCGCGACACCGGGCGGCGCGACGACGAGGGCCGTGCGATCGTCGAGCCGGCGCCCGTCATCGAGGTATCGGGGCGCCTGTATCCGGTGGAGATCCGCTGGCAGGGCTTCGACGAAGCCCACCAGGACGACGACGACGAGAGTGACCTGCCGTCGCGGATCGACGAAGCGATCGAGAGCCTGTGGCGCGAGGCGCCCGGCGATGTGCTGGTGTTCCTGCCCGGCGAGCGCGAAATCCGCGACGTGGCCGAGCACCTGCGCCGGCTGCACGCGCGCGAGAATGCGCGCGGTGGCGTCGGCGGATCGGTCTGGTCGCGCGGCTCGATCGAGATCCTGCCGCTGTACTCGCGGCTGTCCGCGGCCGACCAGCAGCGTGTGTTCTCGCCGTCGCGCGGACGGCGCATCGTGCTGGCCACGAACGTGGCCGAAACCTCGCTCACCGTGCCCGGAATCCGCTATGTCGTCGATTCCGGCCTCGCGCGCGTCAAGCGCTACCGCTATCGCGGCAAGGTCGAGCAGCTGCAGATCGAGCCGATCTCGCAGGCCGCGGCCAACCAGCGGGCTGGCCGCTGCGGACGTGTGTCCGACGGCGTCTGCATCCGGCTGTACGACGAGACCGACTTCGGCAAGCGGCCGCGCTTCACCGATCCCGAGGTGCTGCGTTCGTCGCTCGCCTCGGTGATCCTGCGGATGAAGGCACTGCGGCTGGCCGACATCGAGCGATTTCCGTTCCTCGATCCGCCGCCGCGCAAGGCGATCGTCGACGGGTTCGCGCTGCTGCACGAACTGGGCGCAGTGAACGAGGCGCGCGAGCTGACCGACGTCGGTCGCACGCTGGCGCGCCTGCCGCTCGATCCGCGGATCGGTCGGATGCTGCTGGCCGCCCATGAACTCGGCAGCCTGGCAGAGCTGCTCGTCATCGCGGCGGCGCTGTCGTCGCAGGATCCGCGCGAGCGCCCGCCAGATTCGCAGCAGGCGGCCGACCAGTCGCACCGGCGCTTCGCCGACGAGACCTCGGACTTCCTGTCGTTGCTGAAGCTGTGGAATTACTGGCAGGCCGAGCAGGCGGCCAAGGAGTCGAATCGCCGCTTTGCGGCCCGGCTCGAACGCGAATTCCTGTCGCCGCGCAAGCTGCGCGAATGGGCCGACGTGTTTTCGCAGCTGGCCGAGTCGGTACGCGAGCTGCACTGGCGGGTCAACGAGCAGCCGGCCAGCCCGGAGGCGATCCATCGCGCACTGCTGACCGGGCTGCTCGGCAATCTCGGTTTCAAGCCGCTCGACGAGCCGCTTTATGCCGGCACGCACCAGACGAAATTCGCGATCCACCCGGGTTCATGGCTCACGAAGAAGGCGCCGCGCTGGATCATGGCTGCGGAGCTCGTCGACACCGGGCGGCTCTATGCGCGCACCG
>JAKFFO010000168.1:0-16877 GCA_036675035.1 Oxalobacteraceae bacterium | reverse complement strand
GGTGCTGCCTTCGCTCAGCGATGCGATCAGCGTCAGTCCCAGCATCGCGAGCCAGAAATATTCGACCGGACCGAACCTGAGCGCCACGGTTGCCAGCGGCGGCGCCAGCGTCAGCAGGCATATTGCACCGACCAGGCCGCCGCACACTGAAGCGAGACACGCCAGCGTCATTGCCAGGTCGCCTCGCCCCTGTTTGGCCATCGGGTAGCCGTCGAAGGTGGTGGCGATGGCTGATGGCGTGCCGGGTGTATTGAGAAGAATTGCGGCGTAGGCACCACCGTAGATGGCGCCGGTATAGATGGCGCCGAGCGCAATCAGTGCCGTGGCCGGCGGCATCGCGAAGGTGAACGGTGTCAATACCGCTACGCCCATGGTGGCACTCAGACCGGGCAGTGCGCCGATCACCGTGCCGGCGACCACACCGGCGATAGCGAGCAACAGGTTAACGGGGGTTAACGCGTCGAGCAGGAAATCGATACCGAACATATTGGCATCCTTCAGATAGCGGGGCGTCAAAAATCATGGCAGCTGCGCGTCGCGCAGCTGCCACCCATGCGATCACTGCAGCGGCATCACTTCTTCGTGATACCCATCTCTTTCGCAAGTGCCTCGTAACGGGCTTTGACGTCCGCCATGAACTTCGGCATTTCGGCAGGGCCGACATTGAGCATCGCGAAGCCGTTGTCTTCCATCTTCTTGACGAACTCGGGATCGTGATTGATTTTCGCCAGGATATCGGCGAGCTTGGCCTGGATGTCGGGTGGCGTCGACTTTGGCACCGCAACGCCGCGGTAAGCGCCGCCGACCAGATCGAAGCCCGATTCCTTGAAGGTCGGACAATCCGGCAGTTTCGGATGGCGTTGCTCCATCGCGACTGCGATGCAACGCACCTGGTCGCCGAGCTGCATCTGCACCGTGGTATAGCCCCAGCTGCCGCTCACCTGCTTGCCGAGCAGCGCGGTATTGGATGGGCCGGTGCCGCCGAACGGAATGTAGGTGGTCTTGATGCCCGCCATCTTGTCGAACTGCTGTTGCGCGAGGTGATTCGCCGAGTTGGTTCCGGAGCCGGACAACGTGAGCGAGCCCGGCGCCTTCTTCGCGGCATCGATATAGCCCTTCAGGTTCTTGATCGGACTGTCGGCAGGAACCAGCAGCGCATCCGGTGTGAAGTGAAACCAGTAGACGGTGTTGATGTCATCGGTTTTGTATCCGACATCCTTCTGCAAAGGCTGCAGCACGATATGCGGCAGGTTGCTGCCCATTACCGTGTAACCATCCGGCGTCATGCCGTTCAGCTGCGACCAGCTGGCCGCACCGCCGGCACCCGGTTTGTACTGGATTGCCAGCGTCTGCCCGGTGATTTTCTTGAATACCGGCTCTTGAAAGCGCGCCGAGATATCCGACTCGCCGCCGGGACCAAACGGAATGATGTAATTCACCGTTTTGCTCGGGTAATCCGCCGCTGCGACGCCAAAAGCCGATGTTGCTGTCAGTGCGCCCAGAACTGCTTTCCATGATTGTCTCATCTCCACCTCGTCGGTTGTTTATGTAGGTCACGTACGCTGCGGGTCGCAGCCAGGTCATTACCCGCCGACCGGGTTTTGCGCCGTCCGGGAATGCCTGTCGAACTTATCTTATGCTCAAAATTTTAAACAGTCAAATGCTATACATGATGTATGTCATATAGTTGACTTTGCTTTGAATCCATCATAAGATCGCATCCAATATAAAGCCGAACCGGCTGCCCGCCCCACCTGCAAATCAAGGAGAAGAAAATGATTCATGTTGTGTTGCATGACGCCAAGGACACCGTCGCCGTCGCAGTCGTGGAGGGCATCAAGTCCGGTACCGACCTGACGGCCTGGATCATGGACGATGACCGTACCGTGACCCTGAAGGCGCTTCAGGACATTCCCATCGGCCACAAGATTGCCATGAAGGATATGGCCGTCGGCGATACGGTGATCAAGTATGGCGTGGACATCGGCAAAGTGGTTGCGCCCGCGCGCGCCGGCGAACATGCGCATGTCCACAACATCAAGACCAAGCGCTGGTAACCGAGGGCCGCTGCCTGTCAGCAAACCCCGCACCGCGCTTCCGCTCCACCCTATCCAACATTGACGCTCATCAGAGCCATAGGCCTACCATGATTACTAAAGACAGCACTTTCCTCGGTTATCGCCGTGAAAACGGCCGCGTCGGCGTACGCAACCATGTCATTATTCTGCCGCTCGACGACTTGTCGAATGCCGCCTGCGAAGCAGTAGCGCACAACGTCAAGGGCACCATGGCAATTCCGCATCCATACGGCCGCCTGCAGTTCGGCGCCGACCTGGAGCTGCATTTCCGCACCCTGATCGGCACCGGCTCCAACCCGAACGTGGCGGCAGTGGTGGTGATCGGTATCGAAGACAGCTGGACGCGCAAGGTGGTCGAAGGCATTGCGGCCACCGGCAAGCCGGTCATCGGCTACGGCATCGAGGGCCATGGCGATCACGAGACGATCATGAAGGCTTCCCGCAGTGCGCGCGAATTTGTGCAGTGGGCATCCGAGAAGCAGCGCGAAGTGTGCCCCATCAACGAGTTGTGGGTGTCCACCAAGTGCGGCGAAAGCGACACCACGTCCGGTTGCGGCTCCAATCCGACCGTCGGCAATGCCTTCGACAAGCTGTACGCGCTGGGCTCCACGCTGGTGTTCGGCGAGACCTCCGAAATCACCGGCGGCGAGAGCGTGGTTGCCGAACGTTGCGCCAATGCCGAAGTGCGCGAAAAATTCATGTTCATGTTCAACCGCTATCAGGACATGATCAATCGTCACAAGACTTCCGACCTGTCCGATTCGCAGCCGACCAAGGGCAATATCGCCGGCGGCCTGACGACGATCGAAGAAAAAGCGATGGGCAATATCCAGAAGATCGGCAAGAAATGCAAAGTCGACGGCGTGCTCGACAAGGCTGAAATGCCGACCCATCCAGGCTTGTGGTTCATGGACTCGTCGTCGGCTGCGGCCGAGATGGTGACGCTGTGCGCCGCGTCCGGTTATGTGGTGCACTTCTTCCCCACCGGCCAGGGCAATGTGATCGGCAATCCGATTTTGCCGGTCATCAAGCTGTGCGCCAATCCGCGCACGGTGCGCCTGATGAGCGAGCATATCGACGTCGATTGTTCCGGCCTGCTGCAGCGCGAGCTGACGCTCGACCAGACCGGCGACAAATTGCTCGAGATGATGTTGCGCACCGTGAACGGCCGCCTGACTGCTGCCGAAGCGCTCGGTCACCGCGAATTTGTTCTCACGCGCCTGTACGAGAGCGCCTGATCACGGCCCTGCCGTTCCAGGTTGCTTCATGAACACGGGTCGACGTGCCGGACACGAAAGCACGCCGGCCCGTTTTTCGATGCAATGAATCTTCCCGCGCGGGATTTGCAAGAGGACAGGCGATGAGAATAGTAATTTCCGAGTTCATGGATGACGATGCGGTCAAGGCACTGGCTGCACGCTTCGATGTCATCTACGATCCTGAACTGGTGAACCGGCGTCCAGACCTGCTGGCCGAACTCGCGGGTGCAGATGCGCTGATCGTACGCAACCGCACCCAGGTCGACGCCGCGCTGCTCGGCGCCGCGGCGACACTGCGGGTGGTCGGCCGGCTCGGCGTCGGTCTTGACAATATCGACGTCGCGCAATGCAAGGAGCGTGGCATCACGGTGATCCCGGCTACCGGCGCCAATGCCGGCGCGGTCGCCGAATACGTCATCGGCACAGCGATGGCGCTGCTGCGGGGCGCCTATACGCGCAGCGCAGAAACAGCAAATGGCGGCTGGCCCCGCGCCGCGCTGTCCAATGGAAAAGAGATTTCCGGCAAAACGCTGGGATTGGTCGGCTTTGGCGGCATAGGGCAACTTACCGCGCGGCTGGCGCAGGCATTGGGTGTGAGCGTGATTGCGCATGACCCGATGATCGCCAACGACGCACCGGTATGGCGGGAAACCGGGGTAATTCCAAAAAGCCTGGATGCATTGCTGGCACAGGCGGACATCGTTTCGCTGCATGTGCCGCTGACTGACCGGACCCGCAATCTGATCGGCACTGAAGCGCTGGCCATGATGAAGCCGGGCGCCGTGCTGATCAACAGCGCGCGCGGCAGCATTGTCGATGAAGCCGCGCTGGCCGATGCGCTGCGCTCGGGCCACCTTGCCGGCGCCGCAATTGATGTCTTCGACCGGGAACCGCTCGCGGCCGGGAATCCGCTGGCGGACGCGCCGAACGTGATCCTGACGCCGCACATTGCCGGCGTGACGCTGGAATCCAATGTCCGGGTCAGCGCGTTGATCGCCGAACGCGTTGCAAGCGCGCTGCAATGAAATATTCAATGAGATAAATAAGTGGCCGCAACGGCCAGCCGTGCGGCTTCGCCGGACAAATCATTACAGGAATCCGAATCATGCCAGTGCTCTCGATAGACGAATTGACCGCACATGCCAGTCGCGCGCTCGAAGCGGCGGGCGCCACGCCGCGCGCGGCGCTGGCCGCTGCCCGTGCGCTGGTTGCGGCCGATGCCCAAGGTCTCAGCTCGCATGGCGTGTCGCGCATTCCGCAATACACAACCTTTCTGCGCAATGGGCGCACCGACCCGAAAGCCGAGCCGAAGATCGTGCACTCCAGGGGCGGCTCCTGCCTCATCGATGCGCAGAGCGGCATGGCTTATGAAGCGTGTGCGCTGGCGATACGGACCGCCATCGAACGGGCCGGCGAATTCGGCATTGCCTGCGCCGGCGTCACCAACAGCAATCACTTCGGTGCCGCAGCCGTGCACCTGGAGCCGGTCGGAAAAGCCGGCCTGGTGGGCCTTGCGTTCAGCAATTCCCCGGCGGCGATGCCGGCCTGGAACGGCAAGACGCCGCTGTTCGGCACCAACCCGATTGCTGCGGTGTTTCCGCGACGCGACGCCGAAGCGCTGTTGATCGATCTGGCGTTGAGCGAAGCGGCACGCGGAAAGATCATGCTGGCAGCAAAAGACGGCAAGCCGATCCCGCTCGGCTGGGCGGTCGACAGCGATGGACGTCCGACCACCGATGCCAAGGCTGCGCTTGCCGGCAGCATGCTGCCGGCCGGCGGCGTCAAGGGTGCGATGCTCGCGTTGATGGTCGAATTGCTGGCATGCGCGCTGACCGGTGCGGCATTCGGCTTTGAGGCGGATTCGTTTTTTGTCGATGAAGGCAACCGGCCGCGGCTTGGACAGATGTTTTTTGTCGTCGATCCGGGTGCGCTGGCCGGTTCCGACGTGTATTATTCGCGCACCGAAAAACTGATCGAACTGATGTTGCAGGACCGGGAAGTGCGGCTGCCCGGCGACCGGCGCCGCGCTATCGCGCTGAAGGCTGCGCAAGAAGGGATCGCCATTCCGGACGCATTGCATCAGCAACTGATCGTACTGGCGGAAAACTGAATACCTCTCCATCGGGGCGGCGTCTGCGCCGCGATCGTTTTTTAACGGCATCCTGAATTCGGCCCTTCCATTTCTTTATGAGCGAACATTCTTCCACGCAAACGACCGTCGGCATGACCTTGTACAAGGAAGTGCAGCGCAAGATGCTGCTGGCGCTGTCGGCGGCCGAATGGCTGCCGGGCGAAGCGATTCCGGCAGAAAAAAGATTATGCGAACGCTTCTCGGTATCGATCGGCACGCTGCGCAAGGCGATCGATGAACTGGTTGCCGAAGGCATACTGATCCGGCATCAGGGCCGGGGCACTTTTGTCGCGACGCATAATCGGGATCAGCATTGGTTCCGTTACTTCAAGATCGCTCGGCACGACGAGCCGAAAACCTATCCGAGCCCGGTTCTGGTGGATTTTTCCAAGGGCAAGGCCGACAGGCAGGCATGCGAGAAACTCGGCATCGCCGGCGCATCGAAGGCATTTCATTTCACCAATCTGATGAACCTGAACGGCGAGCCGGCACTGGTGGATGAAATCACGCTGCCCGAAGCATTGTTTGCCGGCCTGACCCGCGCGCGCATCGAGCAGCGTCCAAGCACGCTGTACAACTTCTATCAAGCCGAATTCGGATTGAATGTGATCCGGATCGAGGAGCGTCTGCGCTCCACGCTGGCCAGCAGCAAGCATGCGGAGTTGCTCGGGGTGGAGCCGGGCGCGCCGCTTTTGACCGTGCGCCGCGTGGCTTATTCCTACAACGACCAGCCGGTCGAATGGCGGATTTCGTATGTAAATACCGAGCGCTATGAATACTGTGCCGCAGGCTCGCAATGAAACTGATTGCCGCCTGGCGCCCCTCCGAGTTGCGCCGTAGCTGGCCAGGCGCCGCGATTGCGATCGTAATTGCACTCGCATCCGCCTACATATCGACAAGTTACGGCGGTCCGACCTTGCTGTACGCACTGTTTTTCGGCATTGCGTTTCATTTCCTGTCCCACGATCCGGTTTGCCAACCGGGCATTGAGTTTTGCAGCAAAACCCTGCTGCGCACCGGAGTTGCGCTGCTGGGCGCGAAAATTACCATCGCGCAGGTGGCATCGCTTGGCATAACGCCTTTGCTGATCGTGGTCGGCGGCCTGCTGTCGACAATCCTGCTGGGTTGCTGGCTGGCGGGGCGGCTCAGGCGCCCGGTGACCGAAGGCATATTGTCGGGCGGCGCGGTCGCAATTTGCGGCGCATCGGCGGCACTCGCGATCGCCGCAGCCCTGCCGCAAAACAAGGACAACGAGCGATTCACCTTGTTGACAGTGGTCGGCGTGACAGCGTTGTCGACACTTGCGATGATCATTTATCCGCTGCTCGTGAGCCTGCTGCATCTCGATTCGACCGCAGCAGGAATTTTCATCGGAGGGACGATACATGATGTGGCGCAGGTAGTCGGAGCCGGGTACATGATTTCCAGCGACACCGGCGATGTGGCCACGGTGGTCAAGCTCGCGCGAGTGGCATGCCTGGTGCCGGTGGTGCTGTTTCTGCTGATCCGGTTCAAGAGCCGGAATGCGCAAACCGATCTGGAGGCGCCGCCGCTGGTCCCGTTCTTCCTGATCGGGTTCGTCTGGATCATGCTGGTAAACAGCTTCGGCTTCATTCCGCCCGATGCCGGAAGCTGGATCAATCACGTGTCGCGCGCATGCCTTGTCGTTGCGATCGCGGCGCTCGGCATCAAGACCTCGTTCCAGTCGCTGGCTGAACTGGGATGGCGGCCGGTGCTGATGCTGGTTGCCGAAACCGTGTGGCTTGCCCTGCTCGTGCTGGTTGCGCTCGCCATCACCGGATAAGTTTAGCGTTACGCAGCGCGGCACAAAAAGGAATTCTTGCCGCGCCAGCCACCGAAATACCCTTGCACCGCGGCAGATGCCGCAAACGCGTGGATCGGCCTTGACTAATCGGCACTGGTTTACATCCGCTTGCGCTTTTTTATATTACGCATATAATATTATTATCGTAATTTAAAAAGTCTTGCTCATGCCCAAACCACTATCGCCGGAAAACGCCGCGCTGGCGTTCCTGACCCCGATACGCCAGACCAGGCAAAACCCGTCCGGCCTGTCCGGAATCGCCGCCCAGACCATTTCCACACCGACTGGAAAAATTGCGCTATGGCAGCGCGGTGCCGGGCCGACGGTGTTGCTGGTACATGGATGGTCCGGCTCGCATACCGACCTCGATGCTTTCGTGGAACCGCTGGTCGCTGCGGGACGGCGGGTGGTCGGCATGGACTTGCCGGCGCACGGGTGCTCCGATGGCGAAGCTGCATCCATCCCCGATCTCGCGGACGGAATTTTTCATGTAGTGCGCGCGATCGGCCCGGTCACCGGCGTCGTCGCGCACTCGGTCGGATGCGCCGCGACCGGCGTCGCATTGCAGAACGGAATGGAGCTTGCCCGTACCGTCCTTATTGCGCCGCCTTCGCGATACGCGGATTTTGCGCGCGCTTTTGCACGCCAGGCAGGAGTCGACCCGGAAGCGCTGCTGACGGCACTGCGCCGGCGCGATATCGATATGGACAGCATCGATTATCCGGCCATCGCGCCGTCGCTCAAATCCAGTGCGCTGGTGATTCACTCGACGGATGACCAGGTGGTGCCCTTTGTCAACGGGCAGGAAATTGCTCGCGCGTGGCCCGGCGCCCGATTCATTGCACGTGAAGGGCTCGGTCACCGGCGCATTCTCGCCGATCCGGATGTCGTTTCCGCTTCGGTATCGTTTTTGACAAATTGAATCAGGGAGCAACGGTATGCGTTATTCGAAGGAACACAAGGACGAGACGCACAAGCGCATCGTTCGACGCGCCAGCGAACGGTTTCGCGCGGACGGAATTGAAGCGGTCGGCGTCGCCAGCCTGATGCAAAGCGCCGGCCTTACAGTCGGCGGATTTTATGCTCATTTCGGATCGAAGGAAGATCTGATTGCCGAAGCCTGCAACGATAGTCTGTCGACCACAACCGCGTTGTTCCGTGAATTCGTCGAAAGCAGGCCGAAAGGCAAACGGCTGGAGGCGTTGGTCAATGCCTATCTGTCGAAGCGGCATCGCGATGCGCCGGGGACCGGTTGCTTTGCGGCCGCAAACGGCGCGGAACTGGCGCGCCACACGCCGGAGACGCGCGCCGCGTTCGCAGCCCAGGTGGAGGCATGGACCGGCCTGATCGGCGAATTGATCGAAGCAGATGGGCTGGCGGGAGATGCGCGCGGCGTGGCGGGCGCACTGGTCGGCACCATGATCCTGGCCCGCGCCGTCGGCGATCCGGCAATGTCGGATGCGTTTCTCGAATCCGGCCGCAACACGGTTCTGGCCGGCGTGAGCGGAAAAATGAAGTAACCATCACCGTCGTCCAGGCATTTTTCAAGAAACAGCGAAATGACGATTCCTGCAGCAATCGCAGGCTGGGCCCGCTCGTGCTTTCAAGTCGCGCGCATTGGTGCAGCGCCAGGAATCGCGGCGCGCCTCGACGCGGCCTGACTCGGCAGCCTTATACATGAGGGTAACTTTTGAAGGTGACAAAATGAATGTGAAAAGCTCCGGCATCTCCACGAATCCGTGGAAAGTGTTCTGGCTGACCAGCGCCGCCGTGTTTCTGGTTTCCGCAGATGCCACCATCCTGTTCGCCGCATTTCCGGCGATTCAACAAACCTTCCCCGCAACCAGCAGCGCGCACCTGTCATGGGTGCTCAACGCTTACACGATCGTCTTCGCCGCGCTGCTGGTTGCTGCAGGCCGGATGGCAGACATGCATGGACATCGCCGCATATTCCTGCTGGGCGTGGGCATGTTCACGGTCGCGTCTGCGCTATGCGGCGCATCGCCAAACCCGGAATCACTCATTGCCGCACGCGTGCTGCAGGCGGTCGGCGCCGCACTGTTGACTCCCGCTTCGCTGGCATTGGTACTTGGCGTATTTCCGGCGGCACAGCGGCCGGTCGCGGTCGCGCTATGGGGCGCAGTCGGTGCGCTTGCCGCTGCGGTCGGCCCGAGTGCCGGCTCTTACATTGTCGATCAGTGGGGATGGCAGTATGCGTTCTACATCAATGTGCCGATCGGCTTGATCACCGTGGTGCGCGGTTACCGCCTGCTGCAGGAGCAACGCGCGACGGACGCGTCAGCCCGCCCCGACATCGCGGGCATTCTGCTGCTTGTGTTCGGCATCGGCCTTTTGTCGCTGAGCGTGGTGCAGTCCGAAGAATGGGGCATTCTTGCCGCGCCGACGCTATCGGCTGCCGCGGCAGGCGTGTTACTGCTGCTGGTATTCATCGGCTGGTCCCGCCGCTCACCCTCCCCGGCACTGGACCTCAGCCTGTTCAAGAACGTCACCTTCGCGTACGTCAATCTGGCCACGTTCTGCTTCGGCATGACCTTCACGGTGATGTTCTTCGGCTTCTTCATGTTCCTGACCAAGATCTGGGGCTATTCGTTGTCGCTGTCGGGACTGGCCGTGACGCCGGGGCCGTTGATGGTGATCCCGGTCGCGATCATCACCGGCAAATTCGCTGCGCGCATCGGCCATCGCGCTGCCCTGGTTGCCGGCGGCATCGTGTTCGCGGGCAGCGCTGCGTGGCTGCACCGTGCGACCGGCATGGAACCTCAATATCTCGCCGCCTGGCTTCCCGGCATGCTGCTGTCCGGGCTCGGCGTCGGCATGGTGCTGCCGTCGCTGTCCGGCGCCGCGGCGCATGGGCTCCCGCCGAATCGATTCGGCGTCGGCGTCGCGGTCAACACGGCGATACGGCAGATCGGTTCGGTATTCGGGGTGGCAATCACGGTGGTGCTGGTCGGCGGAAAAGACGTTGCGCTCGCCGATTTCCAGACGCTGTATCTGCTGCTGATGGCGGGAGGCCTGATTACCGCCGTGCTGTGCTTGCCGGTCAACACGCGGCCACGGCCGGCGGTGGGCGTCGCAACAGTCGCCAGCTCATAAGCGGCAACACTGGCGATATGGAATACGCCATAGGGCACAATCGCTCCGCCGGCGCAAGCAGTCGGACTTGATTACTCAGTCCGGTTGGCCAGCGCCACCAAGCAAGTCATGTTCATTCAAGATCGCATAGACAATTTCCGGATTTTTTTCAAGGCATCTGCGAATCGCCGATGGAATGGATTGCCGGGTCTTCCTGCACAGGCCCGGCCGTTCTGCGAGGTCGATATGCAAACCGCGCACCGTCCTTACTTCATGAATACCCGGCGCAATCCGAAGCAAAATCCCGAGCTGCGCCTGCATGCGGTTCGCGACATGCAACAGATCGGCATAGCTGCTAATGTTTTCAATTCGCGCGACCAGCTTTTTCTCTTCCTCTCTGGTCAACCTGAGTATGCGGACATCGGCGGCGGGGTCGCTCAACAGCCGCTCCCGCTCGCAGTCGCAAGCGCCGGGCGGGCACTCGTTGCGAATCGGGAAAGAAACCGTTTGCGACATAAAAATCACATGACAGAAAATGAAAAACTGCGCCAGGCATCGGCGCGATCAAGCCCGCTTCGGAATTGCAAGCCCCTTCGCAACCGCCGGCCGCGCAACGAATGCATCCAGTGCCCGGGTCACATGCGGGAAATCGGCAATCCCGACGAGATCGCCCGCTTCATAAAATCCGATCAGATTGCGCACCCACGGAAAGGTGGCGATATCGGCGATCGTGCAAGCATCGCCCATGATCCAGTCACGGTCGGCAAGACGCCGGTTCAACACGCCAAGCAGCCGCTTTGATTCGGCAACATAGCGATCGCGCGGGCGCTTGTCTTCGTAATCCTTGCCGGCGAATTTATGAAAGAAGCCAAGCTGGCCGAACATCGGGCCGACGCCGCCCATCTGGAACATCAGCCACTGGATCGTCTCGTAACGGCCGGCCGCATCCTGCGGCATGAACTGCCCGGACTTGTCCGCCAGATAGAGCAGGATCGCGCCCGATTCGAACAGCGCAAGCGGTTTGCCGCCGGGGCCGTCGGGATCGATGATGGCCGGAATCTTGTTGTTCGGATTGAGCGACAGGAATTCCGGCGAGGTCTGGTCATTGGTCTCGAAGCTGACCAGATGGGGCTCGTAGGGCAGTCCGGTTTCTTCGAGCATGATCGACACCTTGACGCCATTGGGCGTCGGCAGCGAATAGAGCTGCAACCGGTCGGGATGGCTGGCCGGCCATTTTTTCGTGATCGGGAAAGCGGAAAGATCGGTCATCGTTACTCCTTGGGGCGAAAGCGTTGATGGTGTGACGGGTCCGAAGCGGTTTTCCCATTGTGGCAAACGTCAAATATAAACGCTTTTGCCGGTTTTTATTTTTGATGGGCGCGCCGTGGCATTTGCAAGCGACGGATTGTGAGCGAATGCCTGCAATTGCAGTTGGACCTGGCGCCTTGGCCTCGCATCTGTACCGATTGCTCTCTGAGCTACTGGCGCTCTTTATCTCTTTGGCAGGAAAGCATCAGCTTTCTTTCGTACTGCCATGGATCATTGCCTGTGTTCGCTGCACTTGCGTCTAGTGGCAGCCCGGATTGTTCGGCCCGACGCAGGCTCAGAACCGATCCTGGTTTTCCACTCAGTGTGGTTGCGGTAATCAAGCGCTCTTCGCCAAACGCATCTTCGATCTTGTCCAATTTATAGGTCAGGTAGCGCATTTCCAACGGATAGGTCGTTTCCTTGTCGGTTCTGGCGTAAAGCCATTCTTTAATCTTTACCATGACGCGGTACTCTTTGAAGTTGCCGCACTTTCTGCAGTCTATGCGGCGATCGGCTTCATCCACCTGCCGGATATGCTGAATTTTGCCTACGCCCACATAGTCGGCCTGGCACAGCCGCTGGCCATACTCCTTCATGGCTTGTTCATGGGCGGCTTGCGCGCGCAAGGGTGCATCCTTTTCCCATTCAATCCGAGCGGTGCGCTTATGCATCGCGTCATAGAATTCATGCGCATGTCGAATCGGCTCTTTGACCACCAGCTGGAATCGAAAGCCGCACAGAACTGCATACAGCCCCGCCAGCAGTAGCACCGCACCAACCGCCAGCCTTGGTGACAGAACGTGTATTCCGGCTTTTGGGCCTTTGGTCAGCCAGAGCAAAGCAATGGCGATGCCGATTTCGGGAGTGGGCGTTAGAAACGTCAGCAGATACCAGGTCTCCCTGGAGACAATGGCCGATCGTGCGGCGCCTTGCCAGATCGCAATTGGCACGACAAATGAAATGCACGCCGCGACCGCCATGATCTGCCACTGCCAGAAAGGCACGCCAATGTCTGCTGCCGGTTCATCCGTCGAATACCGCCGCAGAAAATGCCAGCAGTACTTGTATAGATAAAAAAGCGCCATCCCGCATAGCGACGCAATCAATGCCACCATGGCCACATGCAATTCGTTGGCGCCCCACACCTGATTGAGCGCTGTCTGGATACCATCTACCGCCTGCAGCGATATCCGGGCTGGAAAAACATTGGAAATGCTGTACACCATCAGTACGGGTACCGCGATCACAGCGAGCGGGAACACCGCAATCGGGCCCAGCACCAGCGACAGGGCAGCATACGCAATTGCAAGCAACGCTATCGCTGAAAGGCTCGCTCCATGCACAAAGACAATGACGATTGCCAGCATTTTCAGGATGCGCGTCAACGGCTCAAGCGGCAGTGGCATGGAAAGTCCTGGTTTCATCGCGTGATCACGCATTGGATTTAAAATGCAGGCTCATTATTATTGATCGTAGCGGAAAGTACCAGCTCGGCGCCCTTTCGATGCAGGCCGATTCTCAAATGATCGTCATGCGGATCTGAGGCGTGAATTTTTATATGGATGCGTCACCGGCGCGCGGCTGCCCGGCGGCGCCTGCGCACCTGATATCCGATGCCACTGGAAATGCCGGGGCAGCTTGCCTCTGAAAAATTGGTGCCGGTATGGTATATCTGTGCAACGCCGCCGCATCAAACGGTGCGATCCTCCAGGCCGCCGATACGCGTTACCGCATGGTGGCGATCGTGAAAGCACCGGCGGTAAATTTTACTGACAATCCGGCTGCGGAAAGCCGAAAGCATTTTTCTTTAGAGGACTTATGAAGACACGCATTACTGAACTCTTTGGCATCCAGCATCCCATTATCCAGGGCGGCATGCATTTCGTCGGCTACGCGCAGCTTGCCGCGGCGGTTTCCAACGCCGGCGGACTGGGCATCATCACGGCGTTGACGCAGGGCAGCCCCGCTGCCCTTGCGACCGAGATCCGCCGCTGCAGGGAACTGACGGACAAGCCGTTCGGCGTGAACCTGACTTTCCTTCCCGCAGTGACGCAGCCCGACTACCCCGGCTACATCCAGGCCATCATCGAAGGCGGCGTGAAAGTGGTCGAGACGGCCGGGAACAATCCGCAGAAGTGGCTGCCCGCGCTCAAGGACGCCGGCATCAAGGTGATCCATAAATGTACCGCAGTGCGCCACGCGCTGAAGGCAGAGGCGATCGGATGCGACGCTGTCAGCGTCGACGGGTTCGAATGCGGCGGCCATCCGGGCGAGGACGACGTGCCCAATTTCATCCTGCTGCCGCGCGCCGCCGAAGAACTCAGCATTCCCTTCGTTGCGTCTGGCGGCATGGCCGACGGCCGTTCGCTGGTGGCAGCGCTGGCGCTGGGTGCCGAGGGCATGAACATGGGCACGCGCTTCATCGCCACCAGGGAAGCGCCGGTGCATGAAAACGTGAAGCAGGCGATCGTGGCCGCGAGCGAACTGGACACACGCCTGGTCATGCGGCCGCTGCGCAACACCGAGCGCGTACTCGCCAACACTGCGGTGGAGCGCCTGCTGGAGAAGGAGCGCAGCCTGGGATCTTCCCTGAAGTTCGCGGATATCGCGGCCGAAGTGGCCGGCGTCTACCCGCGCATCATGAAAGACGGCGACATGGATGCAGGCGCCTGGTCTTGCGGCATGGTGGCCGGTCTCATTCGTGACGTGCCCACGGTCAAGGAGCTGATCGACCGCATCATGGCCGAGGCGGAAGGATTGATCCGTCAGCGGCTGGCGGCGACGCTGGGTAGCTGAACCCCGGCTTGCAGATCTCGATAATCATCATGCCCGCGTCACGGCCGCCACCTTCGGCGCGGGCAACTCCCACAATTTGGAGACTCCATGCCTTTGCCATCTCTTGAAACAACCCTCTACAGCGTTGATCGGGGTATTGCCACCATCACGCTGAATCGACCCGAAAAGCTCAATGCCTACAACGCAAAGATGCGCGAGGAGCTCATCGCACTGTTCGATGAAACCGATGCTGACGACAACGTACGGGTGGTGATCGTTACCGGTGCCGGCAGGGCTTTCTGTGCCGGTGCCGACCTGTCATCGGGCGGTTCGACCTTCGACCGCAAGGCCAACCCCGGCAACCTGTCGCGGGAATCGCTCAGAGTGGGCGACGTCTACCGTGATGGCGGTGGCACCAACACCTTGCGCATCTACCAAAGCCTGAAGCCGGTCATCGGTGCAATCAATGGCGCCGCAGTAGGCATCGGTGCGACCATGCAGTTGCCGATGGACGTGCGTCTCGCATCCACCGACGCGCGCTTTGGCTTCGTCTTCGCACGACGCGGCATTACTCCCGAGGCCGCATCGTCGTGGTTCCTGCCGCGTTTGGTCGGTATGCAGACCGCGCTTGAGTGGTGCATGACCGGACGGGTATTCGGTGCCGACGAAGCGCTCGCGCACGGACTGGTTCGCTCGCTGCATGCGCCCGCTGATCTTTTGCCTGCCGCGCAGGCGCTCGCGCGCGAAATCGCCGACAACACGGCGCCGGTATCCGTGGCCCTGGCACGCCAGATGATGTGGCGCATGGCGGCGGCGCCGCATCCGATGCACGCGCATCGGATCGACAGCCGATCGATCCAGGCGCGCGGCGAATCCGCGGATGCACGCGAAGGCGTGAGCGCATTCCTGGAAAAAAGGCCGGCGGTGTTCCCCAACAAGGTATCGACCGACATGCCGCCGTTCTTTCCGTGGTGGGAAGAACCGCCGTTCGAGTAAAGCACATTAGTAAAGCGCATGAGCGCGAAGGGCTACTGAGCCGGACTTGCGTCCCGCCCATCCATATAAAACCAACTTGAGCACTATAGATCGGGGATAAATAAGTTGGAACCCGATCCCCTCACTTGCAGTGCGCGTATTCGCTTGCAAGCGAATACCGTTACGCAGGCGGATGGCATGCCACCCGAAACCTCTACTCCACCCCCGGCCCTCTTCCAGAGGGAGAGGGTGAAAATAGTGGCCCGATAAATCAAACCTTTTCGATTCCGAATCAAAAATATGACTATCAACTTCGACACCCCTCTTTCCCTGTGCGGACCTTTACGGCAGCCGCGCCAGATGCTGGCCGACCAGGAGTACAGCGGTCACTCGTCCATTCACGATGACGCGATGGCCGAGAAACTCGGCTTTCGCGCCGGCCCGATCGAAGGGCCTACCCACTTCAGCCAGTTCGTGCCCCTGCTGGCGCAACTGTGGGGCAACGCGTGGTTCGAACGCGGCTGCTTTTCGGCGCACTTCCAGAACATGGTGGTTGAAGGTGAATCGGTGCGCGCCTTCGTCGAATTGCCGGCGCCGGGCGCCACCCGCGCACGCGCCTGGGCTGAAAAAGCCGATGGCACCCCGGTGCTCGAAGCCAGTGCCAGCCTGGGCCCGGACCACGGAACGACACTGCTGGCGCAGCGTATGGCGCAGTTGCGCCCACCCGAGAAACTGGTGATCCTGTCGGACCTGCATGTGGGGATGACCGGCGCCGAAGACGAACCGGTGCGCATGGACGCCGACCAGCACATGGGCAAGCTGTACCCGTTTTCGCTCACGCAAAAACTCGAACGGATTACCGAGAACTCATCCTGGTATGCCGATAATTCATCCTCGCCGTGGGGAAGGACGATCATTCCGCTGGAAATGGTCAGCGTGCTCGTCGAGTACACGAGCGCCAAGGCCGGGTTCCCGGTAAAGCATCCGGTGGTCGGCCTTTTTGCAGACCTGGAAATCCGCATGATCGAGGGGCCGCTGTTCGTCGGCGAAAACTACCTGCTTCGGCGCGAGATCGTCGCGCTGTCGGAGAGCAAGCGCACCGAGTCTTACTGGGTGCGTACCCGCATCTTCGATGAAACAGGACAGCACCTCAAGGCTGAGATGCTGCTCAATCATGCCACGTTGAAGCACTCCTTCGCAGGATACGAGGCGGCGCGGACCAGCGGCTGAACGCAGAGTTCCAGCGATCGCGTCAAAGCACTTCGTTGATCATGTAAAACGCGTTGTCTTTGAACTTATGCCACAGGCCGCGCCTGCACCATTGTTCAAGTTTGATCTCCCGGCAGTGCGGCGCGTATTTTTCAAAGACGGCATCCAGCCGCTGCGCTGTTGCCGGGTCGCTGATGCCGAGCGTGATTTCATCATTGATTTCG
>JAKFFO010000211.1:0-2874 GCA_036675035.1 Oxalobacteraceae bacterium | reverse complement strand
TCAATGGCGGACCTGTTGCAGCCGCAATTGATTGCCGAACTCACTACTTTGCTCCGTGCACCTTATCTCAACAGTTTCGGTGCGACCGAAACCGGCATGGCGCCGGCCAGTAAATCGCTGATTCCGATCGGCTGCGCACCAAGCAATTGTGACAAGGAACAAAGTGCATTTTGCGATGTGCGCCTGGTCGATGAAGACGACCGGGAAGTGCCGGTCGGCGAAGTCGGTGAAATGAGCTTGCGCAGCACCACGCTGTTCAGCGGCTACTGGAATGCGGAAGAGACCAACCTGCGCGACTTCAGAAATGGCTGGTTTCATATGGGCGACATGTTCCGCAGAAATGCTGACGGCACGCTGTCATTCGTCGACCGTAAAAAATACCTGATCAAATCCGGCGGCGAAAACATTTATCCGGCCGAGATTGAAAAAGTGCTGCTGGCATCCGACCGGATTGCCGAAGTGGCCGTGGTCAAAAAACCCGACCAGCAATGGGGCGAAGTGCCTGCTGCCTTCGTGGTGCGTCGCGATCCGACATTAACTGAAGACGACGTGATTGCCTTGTGCCGCAGCACAATTGCCGGCTATAAAATCCCGAAACTGGTCCGCTTCGTGAGCTCATCCGAGATTCCGCGCAGCGAGACCGGCAAGGTCAAGCGCCATGAACTTGAAAAGATGCTGTGACAACAAATCCTTTGCTGCTTGCCGGTTTTTATTGCAAGTGCAAGTTAAGGTCCCGCGCAGTAATAACTTGGGTAATTAGGGGAGTGCCAACCGGATGCGATGCAAGGCGCGAGGAGGAGTCATAGTGGGCTATGGCGACGACGAGCAACACCGCAGCGCGCCGGTTAGTGCCGCCAAATTGGCTAAGTTATTGCTGCGCGGGACCTAATCATCATGACAGGAGAATTGAAAAATGAAAGCCGCATGGTATGAAAAAAATGGCAGCGCCCGTGACACCTTAATCGTCGGCGAACTGCCAACGCCCACCCCGGCAGCCGGCGAAGTCCGCGTCAAAATCAGCGTCTCCGGGGTCAACCCGTCGGACGTCAAATCGCGACGGGGGCGACCGCTCAATGGCGCGCGCATTGTTCCGCACAGCGATGGCGGCGGCGTGATCGATGCCGTCGGGCCCGGCGTTTCTGCTGCGCGCGTCGGCGAGCGGGTATGGATCTGGAACGGCCAATGGCAACGGCCGATGGGGACCGCCGCCGAATATATCGTGTTGCCGCAGGCGCAGGCCGTGAGCCTGCCAGATAGCTGCGATTTTGCGGCCGGCGCCTGCCTGGGCATCCCGGCATTGACCGCGTTCGAAGCAGTGCGCCTGGTCGGTGACTTGAAAGGTAAAAATATTCTGCTGATCGGCGCGGCCTCTTCGGTCGCGCATTACGCAGCGCAATTCGCCGTCATCAAGGGCGCGAACGTGATCGGCACCGTCAGTTCCGCCCAAAAGGCAGACCATGCGCGCGGGGCCGGCGTCGCCACGACGATCAATTACAAAACCGAACCGGTCGTCCAGCGGATCAAGGAGCTTGTCGGGCAACAGGGCGTGGATGCGATCATCGACATGGATTTATCGAGCACCGTCAATCTGATTCGCGACGGGGCGCTGGCGCCGCACGGCAAGCTGGTCTGCTACGGTTCGAACGTCATGGATGACACGCCGCTGCCGTTTCGGACCATGCTGATGAATTCCATGCAGGCGCTGTTTTTCCTGGTGTATGACCTGACAGCCGAGCAGCGGTCACAGGCCCTGGATGAAATCGGCGCTTTGCTCAGCGCTGGCCGGCTGGTCCATACGATCGGCGCGCGCTTTTCGCTGGATGAAATTGTTGCGGCCCACGAAGCAGTCGAAAGCGGCACTGTCATGGGCAATGTCGTGGTCGACATAACGACATAAGCTGACACGGTGCCCTGACACTTTTTCTGCCGGGAGTTCAGCGGCGCACGGCGCGGCGAATCCTTGCGGCTTGTGCTGCTTTCACGCCGTCGAGCCAGTCCCGTCCTCCGGCATCGAGTGCGGCGTCGATCACTTCTTGCGGCAAGCAATACACCGACGCCCATGCAGCCCTGCCGTCACCAGTATTGGTAGGGAAGTCGCGGCGTTCGATCGGCCAACCATACTTCCTTGTCAGCGCCCGCATTACCGTGGCCAGCGCGGTTGTGCGATGCTCGAAAATACTTTCAAAGCCGGTCATGTCTTCCGATGCCAGCAGCACGGCCAGTACTTCGGCGCGAATCGTGCCCGGTCCTTTCGGAAACCTGCCTGGCTTGCGCACATGAGCGTTACTCATCATTAAAATCTGCATCCGGCGCATCGCTGTCAGGCTTGCCCAGCACGGCCCGGCGCTTGCGGCTGACGTGGTAAGCGGTCAATACCGCATGGGCGATCAGGTCAAGCGCCGGGCGCGTGTTGCCTTGCTTGTCGGTCCATACCTTCGGCGTCAATGCGCCCGACAGGGCCACACTGTCGCCATCGCCCAGCGCCAGCAGTGCCTGCCGCACCTCGCCGTCGAAGGCGATCACGTTACAGAATAGCGTGTCGCCGTCATCCGTCGCCGTGCGTACCTTGCAGGTCACGAAAGTCGAACCGGCTTGTCCGGCGCGTTCTTCGGCGTGACCGTATAGTCTTCCTGTTATCAATGCATCAATCATGGTGTTGTCTCCATACATGCTGGCAAGATGGACGTGGATCCATAACGCTCCGGTGCAGCAGAGGGTTTTGAGTTGATCGGAATAGGATGCCGTTAAACCAAAAAAAAGCTGCAACCCACAGATTTTATGAGTTGCAGCCTTGAATCCTTGGTGGTGATAGGTGGACTTGAACCACCGACCCCAGCATTATGAGTGCTGTGCTCTAACCAACTGAGCTATATC
>JAKFFO010000191.1:0-2881 GCA_036675035.1 Oxalobacteraceae bacterium | reverse complement strand
ACAAGGTGCGCCATTGTTGCGAATCGTCAGCCCGGAATTGGGTCAATTGCAACTGCAAGTCATGCAATCTTCGACCAGGGCTTCGCTGGCTCGCCAAGCGGCGCAACGCGAGCGCGCACTGTTTGATGAAGGCATCATCCCGCAGCGGCGGGTACAGGAAGCGCAAGCGGCATTGAAGGAAAGCGAAGCCGCACTTTATCAAGCCAAGGCGGCACTTCGCCTGAGCGGATTTTCAGAGGCAGCCATTCGACGCCTGGCGACCTCTGGCAAGCCGGAAGACAGCCTGACCCTGCGTGCCGCCCAGGCGGGTGTCGTCACCGACATTGACGTCAAGCTTGGCCAGCGGGTGGAAGCCAGTACCGCGCTAATGCGTCTGGCGCAAACCGATGTTTTGTGGCTTGACATCCAGGCGCCGGCAGCCGATGCCGCCAACTGGAAGCCGGGTGTGAAAGTGAAAATTCAGGGCCGCGATAGCGCCGCGCGCATCGTAAGCGCCGGATCGAGCGTGTCCGCCAGCAGTCAGACCGTCACGCTACGCGCCGTAGTCGAAACCGGCCCAACTAATTTGCGCGCCGGCGAGTTCGTCACGGTTGAATTGCCTTCGGCTGTGACGTCGGATGGATGGGATGTGCCGCTTTCGGCGCTCGCCCATGACGACAAGCAGGCATATGTTTTCGTACGCAATGCCAATAATTTTGAAGCACGTCCGGTCAAGGTAACGGCCAGCGCCGGGCAGCGCGTACGGATACAAGGCGCGCTCAAAGCCGGAGAAACGATTGCAACCAGCGGCATTGTCGCGCTCAAGGGCGCCTGGCTTGAAGAAAAGGGAGAAAAATAATGCTTTCCCGCCTGATCCAGTTCTCACTGTCGCAGCGGCTTTTCATCTTGTTGGCGACGCTGGTCGTGGCCGGGGCCGGCTGGTATGCGTTCATGCAATTGCCGATCGACGCCTTTCCCGACGTGTCGAGCACCCAGGTCAAAGTCATCATGAAGGCGCCCGGCATGACGCCGGAAGAAGTCGAAAGCCGCATTGCCGTACCGATCGAAGTCGAAATGCTCGGCATTCCCAAAACGAAGATATTACGGTCAGTCACGAAGTATGGACTGGTCGACGTGACAATCGATTTCGAAGACGGAACCGATCGGTATTGGGCGCGGCAACAGGTCAGTGAACGCCTTGCCGGAATAACAGAGAATTTACCTTCGGGGATTAGCGGGGGCATGGCGCCGATCACGACACCGCTGGGTGAAATGTTCATGTTTACCGTGGAAGCCAACGGTATGTCGCTTGCCGAACGGCGCAGTCTGCTCGACTGGGTCATCCGTCCTGCGCTGCGTACCGTGCCCGGTGTTGCCGATGTCAACTCCTTGGGCGGACTGGTACGCGCCTTCGAAGTGGTTCCCGATCCTTTGAAAATGGCGGCCAGCGGCGTCAACATGGCGCAGCTGCAAGAAGCAATCCGTGCCAATAATCAGAACGATGGCGCAGGACGGCTCGGCGAAGGAGATGAGGTATTGCTGGTGCGTACGGAAGGCAGCATCACCAGCCTGGAGGATTTGCGCGCCGTTGTCGTGGCTGTCAAAGATGGCGCGCCGGTGCGGCTGGGTAACCTGGCCGAAGTGAGAATCGGTACGCTGACACGTAACGGCGTGGTCACGCAAAGCGGCAAAGGTGAAGCGGTGCAAGGATTGGTTCTGGGTCTCGCAGGCGCAAATGCGCAGCAAGTCGTGGACGGTGTAAGAAAAAAGCTGGCTGAGTTGCAGCCTACCTTGCCGCAGGGAGTGAAAATTGACGTGTTTTACGACCGTGCGGCGCTGGTCGATAAAGCCGTCGGCGCCGTGTCGACCGCACTGCTCGAAGCCACGGTGCTGGTCGTCGTGCTGCTTGGGTTATTTCTCGGAAACGTGCGCGCTGCCTTGACTGTCGCACTGGTGTTGCCGCTGGCAGCGTTGATTACGTTCATTCTGATGCGTTGGTTCGGCATGTCAGCCAACCTGATGAGCCTAGGGGGATTGACGATTGCGATCGGCATGCTGGTCGATGCCGCAGTGGTCGTAGTGGAAAATATCGTGCAACGTCTGGCGGATGATCCGAGTGCTGGAAAACTGCCTCGCTTGCACCTGGTTTACCGGGCGGTGCGCGAAGTCGCGGTGCCGGTTACCTCGGGCATCCTGATCATCATCACGGTATTCTTGCCGTTACTGACCCTTCAAGATCTCGAAGGAAAATTCTTCGCCCCTGTGGCCTTGGCCATCGTGTTTGCCCTGGCAGGTTCGCTGCTGCTGTCGTTCACGATTATCCCGGTGCTGGCCTCTTTCCTTTTAAAAAAGGTCAAGCATGAAGAACCGTGGCTACCGCGCAAACTCCTATCCATCTATACCCCTGTGCTGGATTGGGCAATGCGCCGGCAAAAAATCGTCGGTATCGCCGCCGTCGTGATGTTGGTCATTGCCGGTTTCGTCTATACCCAAGTCGGTAAAACCTTCATGCCGACCATGGATGAAGGCGATCTGATCGTCGGCATTGAAAAACTGCCGTCCATCAGCCTTGAACAAAGCGCCGCGCTGGACCTGAAAATTCATCAAGCTCTCATGAAGGCGATACCGGAGATCACGGGAATCGTGGCGCGAGCAGGCTCAGATGAAATCGGGCTCGATCCCATGGGATTGAACCAGACCGATACCTACTTGCAACTAAAGCCACGGGGACAATGGCGCATGAAAAGCAAGGAAGCGCTGCTCACAGAAGTGCGCAAAGTACTTGATGAGCTTCCAGGTATTTCTTATAGCTTTACCCAGCCCATCGAAATGCGCGTGTCTGAAATGATTATCGGCGTGCGAGGCGATATTGCCGTCAAAATCGCCGTTCGTCGTGTTGATC
>JAKFFO010000095.1:0-17167 GCA_036675035.1 Oxalobacteraceae bacterium | reverse complement strand
ATACTTTCAGTTGGACTCCTTTTTGTAATAGCTTTATTAATCTATTAATTTTGTCTGGACTTGAAATCGGATAGGCAATTAATATATCCTTAATCCCGCTTGCAGCCATTACTTCGGCTTCACTAATTTTAGCCGTTGTTATTCCCACTGCTCCTGCTGCTACCTGCAACTGGGCTATTTTCACAGATTTGTGTGTTTTAATATGAGGACGATAAACGACACCTTGTTGATTTGCAAAATTATTGCAGCGTCGACGATGCAAAATAGCCGACGGACCACAAAAAGTGTTCGAACCATTCACTATTCACGTTGGCGCACTGCGGCAAGGCTTCGGCACCGCTTCAATAGACGGCATGTAGAAAGTTCGTGTCGATTTTTCTTTTTATGAAAACGATCGTGCTTTCCTTGTGTCTTATTAGAATTGAAAATCCGCGATGGCCGATTGAACTACTGTTACGGGATAAAAATGATCATTATTGCCGTCGATCCGGCTTCTGGAATTTTGGCAAGGAGCGCATATGCGTCTGTATAAATTTCGCGCCGTGCTCCCTGTGGCGAGACGCGTATCGCGCGCGATGGCGCTCTTCATCGCTTCAGGGCTTCTTTTTTCCGCGGCATGTGCACAGTCCGGCAGTGCGATACGCACCGAGATTGTGGCCAAGGGCCTGGAACATCCCTGGACCCTGGCATTCATCAACGGTGGCCGCATGCTTGTCACCGAGCGCCCCGGGAGGCTGCGCATGGTCGAACCGACTGGTGAAATCGGACCACCGATCGAAGGCTTGCCGCCGATCGATGCAGGCGGACAGGGCGGTTTGCTGGACGTGATTGTCGACACGCGGTTTACCCGCAACCGCACCATCTATTTTTGCTATTCCGAACCGGGTGAATCCGGCAACTCAACGGCGCTGGCGTCGGCCCGTCTGTCCGAAGACGCACGCCGCCTGGAGCAGGTAAAAGTCTTGTTCAGCCAACGCCCGAAAGTCGAGAGCAGTGCGCATTTCGGATGCCGGATCGTCGAGCGCAATGATGGAACACTGTTCCTGACCATGGGCGATCGATATTCTCGCAAGGAAGACGCTCAGATACTGAACAATCATATTGGCAAGATAGTGCGCATACGGAAAGACGGTACGGTACCGCCCGACAATCCATTTGCCGGCAAAGCCGCATCCGAACGCGATGCGGCACCCGAAATATGGAGTTACGGACATCGCAATGTGCAAGGCGCGACACTGGGCCCGAACGGCGAATTATGGGCACATGAGCACGGGCCGCAGGGCGGCGATGAAATCAACCAGCCGCAAGCCGGCAAAAATTACGGCTGGCCCGTCATCACCTACGGAGAAAACTACGGCGGCGGCAAAATCGGCGAAGGGATCACCGCCAAGGCAGGGATGGAACAGCCAGTGTATTACTGGACTCCGTCAATTGCGCCGTCCGGCATGACTTTTCTGCGCAGTGATCGCTACGGAAAATCATGGCAGCGCAACCTGTTCGTGGGAGCGCTCAAATCGAGATATCTGGTGCGACTCGAACTGCGCGACGGCAAAGTCGTGCATGAGGAGCGGCTTTTGCGCCGACTCGGCAAGCGCATCCGCGATGTGCGCGAAGGGCCGGATGGCCTGCTTTATATCCTGACGGATGAACGAAACGGGCGGATCATCAGGCTAGGGCTTGCGCAGGAATAAGTTAGATATTTGTGCGGCCAGAGCGGGATGCGATGTAAGGCGCCCGACGTGCCGCAGTGCGAGCACTGCAAGGTGGAGCAGGGGTTTCGGATCGCATGCGATCCGCTTGCGCAACGGTCTTCGCTTGTAAGCGAAGATGCGCCCTGCAAGGCGCGGGCAACGCAGCAGCGCGCCCGCTCCGGCCAGCAAAAATGACTAAGTTATTCCTGCGCAAGCCCTTGGTGCCGGGCTCATGATTTTTCGGCAGTGTCAGATTTTTCAAGCAAAAATGCCTCGAACTGGCTGATCGGCAAAGGCCGGCTGAACAGATATCCCTGATATGCATGGCATCCGCTGTCGGACAGAAAATTTCGCTCCTCTTCGGTTTCCACGCCCTCCGCGATCACCGCCAGGCCAAGGCTTTGCCCCAAAGCGATGATGGTGCGAATAATCGCGGCATCATTCGGGTCATTGCTTACATCGCGGACAAAAGACTGGTCGATCTTCAACTGGTCCAGCGGCAGCCGTTTCAAGTACGACAGCGATGAATAGCCGGTGCCGAAATCATCCAGTGAAAAGCCGACACCCCGCGCTTTCAGCGCAGTCATTTTGGCAATCGTGTCTTCCATGTTTTCGGCGAGCAGGCTCTCGGTGAGTTCCAGTTTCAGCTTTTGCGGATTGGCACCGGTGTTTTCCAATACGCCCAGCACCATCTCGACAAATTCGGGATGGCGGAACTGGCGCATGCTGACATTGACCGCCATCGTCAAATGCTGCCGGCCCTGTTCGACTGCCCACATCGTCAATTGGGTACACGCCGTTTCCAGTACCCACTGCCCCAGCGGCAGAATCAATCCGGTCTCTTCGGCCAGCGGAATGAACTCCGCCGGCGACACCATGCCGCGCTTCGTGCTCATCCATCGCACCAGTGCTTCGGCACCAACTACATGGCCATCGCCATCGAGTTGCGGCTGGTAATGCAGCAGCAATTCACTTTGCTGCAGGCCCAGGCGCAAATCACTTTCCAACGCGACGCGCGCAGTGACTGCCGTCTGCATCTTCGGATCGAAAAAGCGCATCCCGTTGCGACCGGATGCCTTGGCCTGATACATGGCCAGGTCGGCGCGCTTGAGCAGCTCGTCCACATCGTTTTCCTCACTACCGAACAAAGTAACGCCAATACTGGGCGTACTGTGGTATTCGTGGCCGGCAAGCTGATAGGGAGCGAGGAATGCGGCAAGAATTTTCTCACCGACGGTTTTCGTACTTGCGGCAGCTTCCCCAGGAATCTCACTGAGGCTTTCCAGCATCACGACAAACTCGTCGCCTCCGAGCCGGGCCACCGTATCGCTGTCGCGCACGCAGCTGTTGAGCCGCTCCGCGACTTGCTGCAGCAACAGGTCGCCTTTGTCGTGTCCAAGCGTGTCGTTGAGCGTCTTGAAATTATCCAGGTCGATGAACAGCAATGCGCCGGTATGCCCGGTCCTGGCGCTCAGCGACAACGCGTGTTGCAGCCGGTCCAGCAACAGCAATCGATTCGGCAGTCGGGTCAGCGGATCGTAAAAAGCGAGGTTCTTAATCTGTTGTTCCGCTGCCTTGCGCTGCGTGATATCGGTGTTGATCGCAAGTATCGATAGCGGCGCGCCGTTATCGTCCTTCACCAAAGTGCAGCGGCTTTCAACGATCAGCGTGCTGCCGTTCTTGCGGTGTTGCGTCGCCTCGCCGCTCCATTCCCCCTGAGCCAGTACGTGGCTGGCGGCATTGGCAAACATCACGGGGTCACCGTACAGTAATTTTCCTTTCGAGTTCCCGAGTGCCTCGTCCGACGTCCATCCATACAGACGTTCGGCGCCTTTGTTCCAGAACAGAATGCGTTCATCGATTCCGCATACGATAATCGCGTCCTGGGCCTTGTCCAGCAGCGAGGCCTGATTGCGGATATGCACGTCGGCGTCCTGGCGCTCCAGCTCAGCCGCTGCACGCGCAGCGAAAATCTGCAATGTGGAAAGCGTGAAATCGGAACTCTTCAGCGCTTCGCGAAACAACACAAACAGCATTCCGACCGGTTGGCCGGCCGAGTTGTCCAGCCGCGCCCCTACATATGCTTGCGCGCCGAAAAGGGCAAGCGAAGGGGAACCGGGAAATTGCCGGGCGACATCCGCCGATACGACGAACTGCGCGTTCTGCAACAGGTTCAGACAAGGCGTGCCGTCGATCTCAAAATCGAAATTATCGTTCAGCATGCCGTCCACGACCATCGCCATCATCCGCCCGGTTGGCGGCTCGCCCGGCAGCAAGCGCATCACAAAGCCACCCTGAGCACCGACAGCCTCGGCCATGTTTCGGGCCAATTGCTCGAAAAATTTGGCGCCCGAGCTTGCCGAAACACCGGCCGCGACTTTCAGCACCGCCGCCTGCAGCCGTCGCCGCTCTTCCTGTGATCGCAGGTTTCCGATACCGAACGCCAGATCGTCGGCCAGTTCCTGCAGCAGCTTGATTTCATCATCAGACACGACGAGTACGTCGCTGGAATACAAGGTCAGCAATCCGAAAGTACGATCCTTGTCGCGTAGCGGCAAGTAGATCCCGCCTCGATAGCCATGCCGCTGTACTAATGAAATCCAGGGAGCGATCGCCGGTTCCCGATTCAGATCTGCTATCAATACGGCTGCACCGCCACGGATGGTTTTGCCGACCGGCCCGCGACCGATCGGCTTGGCATCGGACCAACTGCTTTTTAATTCGGAAAGGAATATCCTATCGTCGTCGTTGCCTGCATGCGCCGGAAACTTGATGGATTTCGTTTCGTCGTTCTGCGCATAGCCGACCCACGCCATCCGGTATCCGCCGATATCCAGCGCGAGTCGGCAAACCCCTGTCAACAGTTCTGTTTCGTCGTCGACACGAATCAGCAATTCATTGCATGCGCTTCGCATCCGCAGTGCACGATTGAGCCGCGCCATTTCGAGTTCGGATTGTTTGCGTTCGGTTCGGTCGGCCAGACCGCCGACCATCCGCACCGGCTCGCCATCCGCGTTGCGAATCACGAAACCGCGATCCAATACATACGCGTACGAGCCGTCCTTGCGCAGGAATCGATATTCTCCGATCCAGTTTTCGCCGCCATCATCGATCACGTCGTGGACCTCGGACAGGACCCTCTCTTTATCGTCGGGATGTATCCGATTGGTCCACGATTCGCTTCCCGGCTCGACCTCGTCAGGCGAAAAGCCGAAAGTGGCCTCGATTCCCTCGCTCCACCAGATGGTGTCGGCCTTCAGATTCCAATCCCAGATTGCGTCGGCCGTGACCCGGGCTACCGTCTTGAAGCGTTGCTCGCTTTCGCGGATTGCATCCTGGGTCTGGCGAGCTTCGGTGACATCACGTACGTATACTGCCAGCCGATCCTCGGATGGATAGGCTCGCACTTCCAGCCATCGATCAAGCGGCGCGTAATATTCTTCGAACTCAACTGCGCAATTATCGCGAATCGCGCGGTGATACTCATGATACGAACGGCTAATTGCCGCCTCTTCGAACTCGTCCCAAATTACCTTGCCCAGCAGATCGGCGCCGCTACGGCGCATCATTTTTTCTGCTTCATTGTTAAGGAATGTGAAGCGCCATGAACGGTCGAGCGTGAAGACCGCATCGCTGATGCTTTCCAGCGTGGTCGTCAGCCGGTTTGCCAAACGCCGGATCTTCTCTTCGGAAATTTTGCTTTCGTGAATATCGGTCGCGGTGCCATACCACTTGACGATCACCCCGTGCTCGTCCCGGATCGGGACGGCCCCGACCATATGCCAGCGATAAGTCGCATCGGATGCACGCCTCACGCGGAATTCGATTGAATAAGGATTTCCGGTCCGGACGCACTCGCCCCAGGTTGCCATGCAGCGCTCAATATCATCGACGTGGACGGCGGTCGTCCAGCGCTGGTCGGACTGGGCGCCATCGGCCATGCCGGTATATTCGGTCATGGTATGGTTCATGTAGTCCAGCATGCCATCCGGTTCGGCGGTCCACACGATCTGCGGCATCGCATCGGCAAGCTGGCGGAACCGCTGCTGGCTCCGGTTGATCGCTTCTTCAGCCTGCTTCTTTTCCGTAATATCCTGGAACGCGCCGCGTACCCGGATGACCGCACCACTGGCATCGCGCACCGCTTCGCCGATCGCGCGCACCCAGATCCGATTACCTTTCGCAGTGACGATTTGCAGCTCGTGATCAAACATTACGCCATTGCGCGCGCACGCGGCAAATGCCTTCTCGATCTTAGTGCGCCACTCGGGCGCGTAATAGGCGAGCGCCTCATCGGCGGCAAGCGTACGGCCGCGCGGCACTTCATGAATATCGCACACTTCATCCGACCACCGCACCCGGTTGGTCGACAGGTCCACGTCCCATCCGCCGATGCGCGCCATTCGTCCCGCAATCTGCAGCAGATCCACGCTTTGAACCATGAACTGATGGCTTGACTCGCCTGATTCCGGTGTCGCCCTTTTTCCCGCAATACGCATGCGGCGCCGCTCGAGCTGAACCATCACCTGGTCTGCCAGCGTTTCCAATGCTTTTTTCTGCACCGCGTTCAGCCTGCGCGGCACGCAGTCCATCACCGCCAGCGTACCGATTGCGCAGCCGTTCGGCGCAATCAACGGCATGCCGGCATAGAAGCGCAATTCCGGATCGCCGATGACGAAAGGGTTGTCTCGGAAAAGGGAGTTTTTCAGGGTATCGGAAACAATGAACAGGTTCGACCCACAGATCGCGTGCGCACAAAATGCAAACGCCCGATCGGTTTCGCGAAGATCGAGACCAACCGCCGATTTGAACCATTGACGCGACTCGTCGATCAGCGTGACGGTGGCAATCGGCGTCTCGCAAATGCCGGCAACCAATTCGGTTATCCGGTCAAAATCGGCTTCTGGCGGAGTATCCAGAATCGCGTAGGACATCAGCGCATCAAGCCGATTTTTCTCGGTGGGTGCGACTTTCGCCATATTTCATATCCGGTTTCGAAGCCGCGTTGAATAGCTGGCAACATGAGTAATTCGATGTCTGAATCGATCATACATTGTTGCCTTTGGAAAACAAAGCCGGAAAAGGCGAAGTCGGAAATTTACAATCCTGCAGTGCTTGTTTTGTTGCTTGTCCGAGAATATCGCGGGTAATTCAACCGCGTTTATTGATAATTTGTTTCGATTCAAAGAGTTATTGTCGAATCAATTTTTTTCCAAACGCCAATTGTTACAAGCGGGACAACAGTAATCCCGCAAGCTCGGCGTCGTTCAAAACAACCGGATTGGTACGCATGCTTCCACCGCGGCTGCCGGCTACCACCTTGCCCAGATGATCTGCGCGCATGCCAAACTCCGCCAGGCGTGGTAACCGCAAACGATCCACCCAGGAACGCAACAGTTCGGTCAACGCGTCGGGATCAGATCGCTCGTTGATAGAGGTCCTGGCAAAGAGCCGCCCGACCGCGGCGTATTTTTTCAAGGCCTCCGCCCGTGGAGCACGCTCGCGCAATGCCTTGATGTTCACTGCGGTCGCTTCGGCCACGAGTGTGCCGCATACCACGCCATGCGGAATCGGGAAATACGCACCTAGCGGCGACGCCAGACCGTGCACTGAACCCAGCCCCGCTTGGGCAAGTGCGATGCCGGACATCAGGGATGCATATGCAATACCGGAATATCCCTGCGCCTGTTGCGGGTGATCGTTTTCCCAGGCAGGCCAGAATCCGTCCCGGAATGCTTCCAGTCCGGACCACGCCAGCGCATCGGTAACCGGACTGGCATTGATGGAGACATAGGACTCCAGCAATTGGGTAAACGCGTCCATGCCATTTGCCGCTATCAACGCCTTGGGGCATGAAGCCAGCAAATCCGGATCGATGATGGCGACGCGTGCCACCAATGCATCGTGTCGGAACGATTTTTTGAAACCGTGTTCGCCCTGCACGCTCAGTACCGCATTTTTCGTTGCTTCGCTGCCGGTGCCGGCGGTGGTCGGCACCGCGATCAAGGGCACCGCAGTGCCGTCATAGCTCAGGCCGCGTCCAACGCCCTCAAGATAATCCATCACCGAATTGCCGCTGACCAGCAATCCGGCAATCGCCTTGGCTGCATCCAGTACGCTGCCGCCGCCGATAGCGATCACCGCTTGAATATTGGAGGAGCGGTAACGCGCCACTGCCGCATCCACCAGTTCCGGCGACGGCTCGCGATCCACCTGAATCCATTCCCGACCGATGCCGCCCGCATCCAGCGCAGACAACAGTTCAGTCCAGCGCGGCGTCGAAACGAACGATCGTCCGCCGGTCACCAGCAACACCTTGTTGCCGAACTGCGCGGCCACTTCCGCAAGTTTTGCCGACTGTCCTGCACCGAAGCGGATTTCCGGAAGGCGGGCGACTGAAAATGCCGGGATCGAATTCATCACATGACTGTCCTTATAAAAATACCTGCACTTTATACGCTGAATAATGCGCCTGCAAATCTGGTCCGTATTTTGCGTAAATTGATGCATCGGCGCCTGCCGGTCACGCTTGATGAGATGCAAGACATGGCATGCGGGAATCTTTTACGTTGGAGGAAAACCAGATGAACGGATCGCCATCAAACCCGGTCAATCCGACCGAAGCGGGATTGCGCAACCCTGGCGATGAAGCCGCACCGGGCTCGTTTCAAACCGGTGAACAGACTTGCCCCGAATGCCATGGCAGCGGCAAGGCAGCAGATCACCCAAGCTGCGCCAACTGCGACGGTACCGGAATGATCGTCAAGATTGTCGGCGATGCCTGAAGACCGTGCAGTTGGTTTGCGTACCGATGCAGCAGTAGCCGCGGTTTCAAGCCGTCAGCGATCACGATCCGTGACCGGCATCGCAACGGCATCGCGATAGCGCAATGAGAAACCCGGCAGCGCCGGGTTTCTCATTGCCGTACAAACTGCCTGTGCTTACGGATAGCGTACCTGCCGGTTGCATCCCGCAAGCGTCACCGTCAACGGCCCGTCGGTATCGACCATCAGCGCTGCGTCGCAACCGACCCGCGCGCGCTGCACATTGACCGTCACCGCACTGACGTTGCGCGCGACAAGGTCGAGCCGGTTCGCGGCCGGAGCAAGTGCCGGCAGGCTCCAGGTCTTGTACTGGCTGACATATGCCTGAACGCCCAGGTTACCGGATGTCGCGCCCGCTCCTGCCTGCGTCGCACCGGCGACCGGATCGCCTTCACCGAATCCATGCGATTTGACGTCGATCGAGCCGCGCGGAACGGCACTGCCGGTATCGCGCACCGCAATGCCGGACAACCAGTACGCGTGATTTCCAATCAGAGTTCTGCCCGGTACGTCCATCGCGGGATTCGCGACATAGGTGACATGTGACGGATTGCGATCGACGCGCGCATCGCCGAGAAAGTCGGCGCTTCCCTGATACTGATCGTGCAGGGCCAGGGTCAGATGTTCGCCGGTCGAATAGGTATCGAACCGGTAGCGGTAATTCAATGCATCGAGCCGCTGCGCCTGCATGCTGGTGCCGGTGTACGGCACCAGTTCATCGGCTGCCTGCGCCCACATCATGATCGGGATATTGCGCAGGCCGGGCAGCAGTGCATAGGTATTGGTTGCTTCGCCGCCGGTGGGCGCATTGGGCGGCGCCCAGATACCGAGCGCCGGCGGCCCGACCACCGTGTGCGCCTTGGCGAACAGGTCCGGATAGCGCGTGCCGAACTTGAACGTCGCGTGGCCGCCCATCGAGTAACCGCTGATCGAAGTCATTTCCGGGTCGAGCGGATAGTGGCGCGCAATGTCGGCCCACATTTCAAACGTGTCCGCGGCCGCATCGTCAACATACCAGCCGTCCGGACCGCGGCCGAGCGCCGTCGCGACCAGATGACCGTTGCCGCGCTCGCCGAGCTGGGATTGATTGCGCGAGTTTGCATACTGATTATGGTTGCCGCCCAGCGAATGCAACAGCAACGTCAATCCATATCCGTCAGCCGGCACCGGCTTGACCGGGACGTACAGCGTGTACGGTTGAAGCTGGCCGCGATATTCGCCTTTGCAGGTCGGCGCACTGCCGCATCGGACCGAAAAATCGACGCCTTGTTTGGTTTCGACATGGCTGGCGAAAAGGCGATTGATCGACCCGGTTTGCGGCACGCCTTGCGGCTGGCCCGGCATGTCGTCGTTGAAACCCGCCTTCAGCTTGGAGAAGTCGACCCGGGAATGAAAGCTGCTGATGTCGCCGGCAAGCAGCGCATCCGCTTGCGCCTTGTCGCGCCAGTATGTTGGACTGGCAGTGTTCTGGTTCGGGCCGAAACTCGGTTCGTTAAAACGGAACGCGACATTGAAAAACGCCGGCGGACTGGCCAGGGTACCCGCGCCGCCTGGTGCGGTCGCGGTTGCAGTCGCCGCGGGTAGCAAATAGCGATTTTCGGCCGAGTTCCACAAGCCGGCGCCGGCTGCAACGCGCACCACGCTTTGACCCGGATCCCATGCTGCTTTTGGAATCCGTACTTCGAACTGGCGGCGCGTCCTGTCCACCGTTACGGTGGGCGCAGGCGATATCACAGTGCCGTCCGCCGCATTGGTCAACACTGCCTGGCGACCATGCAGGGTCAGGAAATATTGCGCCGGAGCCGATACGTTGGCACCGAACGGGAACGGCCGCGGCGATGCCGAATCGCCAAGGGCGATGGAAATGCCGACCCGTTCCGCGTCCAGCAGACTGTTCATCGTTATCCGAAACGCGGTGAACGTGGATTGCGGCTTGATGCGCAGTTCGACGATATCGGCGGCATTGTTGGCATAGGCGGCATCGGTCGGATAAGTATAGGTGCCGTTACCGCGTGAGAAATTTTCGGCAGATCGGCGCTGGTCGTTCGGATCGGGCAAACCGGCATTGGGGCCGCGATCGTCGTACAAAAAATCCTGGTATACGAATTCGCCGCGCCGGTAGGCACTGGCGCCCGACACCAGAATCGGACTGGCGCGCCAGATACCGGTGTTTTCCAGTTGTGGCGCACGCGGCGGCGCAGCATACAGAATGTCGGGCCCTGGCCGGGGTGCCGGACCGCTGTAAAGCGAACGGCTGCGATAATCGACTTGCGGCGTGTCGGCGCCGCCCAAATCTTCTTCCGGCGCCAGCGGATCAAGCAAGCCGAGAACCGAGGCGGCCATGGGTTTGATCGATGAATCGGCCGCTGCTGTGTTGTCCTGGCTTGCGCCGCCGCAACCGGCCAGCAGAATGATCGCAGCGCCACAAAGGAATGCGTCCGGCCCGAATATCAAACCGCGCAGTCCCGACGCGGACCGCTGCCGCGGGCATGGCGAAGGACCGGCATGTCGCGCCGCTGCAAGCGGCAATGTGAGTGTCAAGTTTTCTCGCACGTTAAAACTCCTTTTATTGGCAGCTGAAACCGCTTGTTGTGAGGGCCGGCACTCCGCCGTAAACGGCGAAGCGCGCGAAGCCTGTTGAGATCGTCGGAAACGAAACGGCGCCACCTGTTGCGCATTGCCGCGTTTCACTTGTTTAGGCGCGCTTGTGGCGCACACTCATGCGACGAGAACTGGAAATCGATTGTCTGATTGCGGAGAAAATGATGTGGGATGAAAGTTTGCCAGGCAATCCGGATGCAATAGCAGTTGATCATTCGATCGCTTCATTCATGTCTCCTCATTTTCTTATGATGTTTGTTGTTGGCAGCCATGCGCCGCGCCGCATCAATACCGGCACGCACGGGAACGAGACTTGTTGCTGCATGTACTGATTCGACCGTCACCGAACACACAAAGGCACGACGCTGATTTTCAACAACTTTACGATGAGAGAATTTTCAAGCGAGGAAAGTTCCGAGCGCCATTGATCCGAGTCAATAACGAGAAATTTTTAATATTTGGCTGACGAGATGAAGCGAGTCGCGCGTATGGCGCGAAGACATCGGGATCACATTGAGTTGCGATGCCGAAGACAAGAATGGACAGTAATCAGAGAGAGCCCGCGGGTCTGGCCGATCGGCCAGACGCGGTCACGGATATGTGCAAGCCCTCACTGCAACGGTGATAAAGAATTTACTTCGCGAACACCTGGCTCAGATTGGCGAAGGACTTGAATTCCAGCGCATTCCCGGACGGATCCAGGAAGAACATCGTCGCCTGCTCGCCGACTTCGCCCTTGAAGCGGACATGCGGCTCGATAATGAATTTAGTACCTGCACGCTTGAGTTTTTCCGCGAGCGCGTCCCAGTCGGCGCGATCGAGAATGGCACCGAAATGCCGGACCGGCACTTCATCGCCATCGACGGCGCTGGTGTTTCTGTGGCCGGCTTCATCGGGCGACAGATGGGCGACGATCTGATGTCCGTAAAAATTGAAATCGACCCACGCGTCGGAGCTGCGGCCTTCTTCGCATCCGAGCAGGCTGCCGTAAAACTGCCGCGCGGCTGCCAGATCGTGCACAGGAAAAGCCAGATGGAACAGGGGATTGGGTTTCATTGCAAATCCTTCAAGTAAAAATTAATTCGTGAATCCGGCTCATGCCGTTCGAGTTCATTCTACCGTGTTGGCGAATTCCGAGATCGACGCTTGCACTGTATACTCGCGCATCCTGCGTTCCGGCAGGACTCAACAAACTGTCATGCGAACCGCCGCCGTTTTTGATTCGGGGTTTACCTTTTCAGTCGCGTCGAGAAAATAGGCCTGATTGATCAGGCAAGAACCAGATAACAATGGCAGAAAAAATGGCCGGCAATACCAGACATGCAATTGCGACAGGCGCCGTAGTCGTTCTCATGGCGGCCACGCTATGGCGCGCGTTCGGAGGGCCGCCGGCATTGTTCATGGCGCTCATCATCGCGATGGCCTTGCTGATTGGCGCCGAATACCGGAATATTCCTTCGAATCTGCGCAACACTTCACTGCTTTTGTTTGCGATCGGATTTATGTTGCTGCCGTTTGCGAAGGCGCCGCTTGTCGCAATCCAGCGCGGTATTTTTATTTCCGGTCTGCTGCTTGCGCTCATGGCAAGCGTGATATTGCTGGCGCGTTGCGCGCTCCGTATCCGGCAAGTTCATGTCGTCGGCGAAATTCTGCGCTCCCAGGATTCCGGCAAACGCTACCTGTCCTTCACCGTAGCAAGCCAGCTGTTTTCCACTACCCTCAGCCTGGCGGGTGCCAACATCATGCTGGTAATGGCGTCGCCGAAAGATAACCGGATAGAGGATACCGCGAGTATCGTAGCCATCACGCGCGGCTTCACCGCGGCTTCGTTCTGGAGTCCGATGTTCGGCAACATGGCGATACTGCTGGCGCTCTATCCGGCGCTGCAGTGGTCTGATGTTTTCCCGGTAGGCCTCGCAGTCGCGCAACTGACGGTTTTGACCGGGGTGCTGATGCATCGCTTTTCACGTCATCCGGTGCCGACGGCGGCGGCCCCGGCAACGCCGGATCCGGAACTGAAAGGCGCGGCGATATCGCTGCTGCTCGCGATGCTGGGATTCCTCGGAACCATCCTTGCGACCAGCAGCGTATTGGGCGTCAGCATTACCGCATCGATTGTGTTGCTGGGGCCGGTCTTTGCCCTTGTCATCAATATGGGCAAGGCGCAGGCGGGAAAACGCGTGCGCCAGGCGATCGCACAAGTGCGCGAGGATGCCGGGCAGTTTCCAAGGCTGTCGAGCGAAGCGCTGCTGTTCGCCGCGGCAGGATGTGCCGGCACGATCATGGCCGATGCATTTCCCGCCGGGTGGGTACAGTGGATTGGCTCGGCTTTCGGCGGCATGCCGCTATTCGGAATCGGCTTCCTGATGCTCGGCATCATGGGGCTGGCGCTTGCCGGCATTCACCCGGTGCTGTCCGCGGTCTTCATGGCGTCGACCATCACGCCGCAGGTTCTTTCGCTTCCGCCGCTGGTGCATTGCGCCGCGATTCTCGTCGGCTGGGGCTTGTCGGCCAGCCTGACGCCGTACTCGGTGCTGGTTCTAACTGCCAGCCGTTATTCAGCGTTCACGCCGTACCAGCTCAGCGTCGAAAGAAACTGGGCGTTCGCACTCATTAACTGCTTGCTTGCCTGTGCCGCGTTGGCCGCAGTCGCGCGTCTATTGGAATAACGGAAAATTACGCCTTATCCGGCTATTGCGAACCATCAAGACCGGCGGCGGTGCGGCAATTTATTATTTGATTGTTTTTTCCTGAAGAGGCCTTGTCCCGCAGCCGAAAGGCTTGCGGGATTTTTTATTCGGCCTGCGGGTTCGACCGCACTCTGCCTCAGAAAACGAATGAACAGCGCGAGAATGCAGCCATTCACCGGCTGGCCGGAACCAGCCTCAAGCGCGTGATTTCCGACGGTGCGCCAAATCTTTTTGGCGGCCCCCAGTAGCCGGTTCCGCGGCTGGTATATACCCATAAGCGCCGCAAGCGATGGAGGCCCGCGGTATACGGCTGCTGCATCGGCACGAAAAAATTCCATGGGAAAAACTGTCCGCCGTGAGTATGGCCGGACAGCTGCAAATCGAAACCCGCATCGGCTGCCGCCGTGGCACTCCGTGGCTGATGTGCCAGCAGGATCTTTACTTTTACATCGCCAGGCGCCCCCGCCAGCGACGCGCGCGGATCGCTGCGATGCGACGCATCGAACAAATGCGCGGTGTAGTCGTTGACTCCAGCCACCAGCAGCGACGCACCTTGATGATTCAGCACCACATGCTGATTCATCAGCACCGTCAGCCCGAGGCGCCGCACTTCGGCGATCCAGGCATGGGCATTGGAATAATATTCGTGATTGCCGGTGACGAAATAAGCGCCGTGCCTTGCAGCCAGTCGCCCCAGCGGCGCCGTATGGGCCGCGAGCAGGTCGACGCTGCCATCCACCAGGTCGCCGGTAACCGCAATCAGGTCCGCATCAAGCGCATTGACCGCGTTGACGATAGCGTCCAGATATCCGTACTTGATGGTCGGCCCGACATGGATATCGCTGATCTGCGCAATCGTAAAACCATGCAGCATCGCCGGCAGATCGTCGATCGGCACATCGACGTCGATGACCTTTGCAACGCGGCGCGCATTCACGAAACCGAGCAAGGTGGCGAGCCCGGCCGATACCGGCACTGCAATCGCGGTCCATGCTGCCAGCGTTGCGCCGAAGCGGCCGAGAATCAACGCTGCAAGCAACACCAGGTCGCGCAGCAGCGTCATCACCAGCAATGACGAAAACAAACCCAGTGCGAACAGCCCGGCCCAGGCGATCCGGTCCGACATGGGCTGGCGCTTGATCGCGCGCGACAGCAGGCCGGCCGGCACCAGGATAAAAGAAGCAAGCAGCCATAGCGCTCCGGCCAGCCTGGCAGGAAAGTCAAGCGGCAAATCGGGTAGCACGCGCCAGCCGATATAGGCATGCAACAGCGCCAGCACACTGGAAACAACAATGATGACATTGCGAGGGGGCATGCTGCTCCTGAATGGAAAGAGCCGAGGGGCGGGTTGGCGGTACTGCCGTATGTGGGGGTCGATATGCCGGAATCAATTGCGACGCCCTATACATGCATCCGGAATCAGCCTTCTCTTTTACCCATCAAGCCTTTTGGCCGGAAAATCAGTATCAGTATCATCAACAGATACGGCATGATGGGCGCCACCTCGGAAACGGTCAATGTCAATACCGGGTAGCCGGGCGTGTTTTCGGTCACGGCAATGCCGATCTGCTCCAGTACGCTTGACATCGAATAATCCAGCGCGACGCCGAATGTCTGCAACACGCCGATCAGCAGCGATGCAGCCAATGCGCCGGCCAGCGAACCCATGCCGCCGACAATAATCACGACGAACAGGATACTGCCCATCGTGGCGCCCATTCCGGGTGAAGTCGAAAATGCAGTACCGCCGACGACCCCGGCCAAGCCCGCCAGCGCGCAGCCGCCGCCGAACACCAACATGTTCACTCTCGGCACATTGTGCCCCAGCGTTTCCACCGTTGCCGGATGGGTCAATGCAGCCTGGATCACAAGACCGAAGCGGGTCCGGGTCAGCAAAAGGTACAGCGCGATCAGCATCGCCACTGCGACCAGCATGATGAACGCGCTGTAAATCGGGAACGTGGTCGTATATAACTTGAACAACGGACCTTGCAGCTCGTCCGGGAACCGGTACACGCGGCCTCGTGCGCCCCAGATCAGCACCACCAGTTGCACCAGCACGTAGGAGAGCCCGAACGTGAACAGAATTTCATGCACGTGCCCGTGCCGGTGCACCGACCGCAAGCCGTAACGCTCGACCGCAGCGCCGATCATGCCCACTGCCAGCGGCGCGATCACGAGCGCGTGCCAGAACCCCAGATGCGTGGTCACGACATAGGCGAAATACGCGCCGAGCATGTAGAAACTGCCGTGCGCGAAGCTCAATACCCCCATCATGCTGAAGATCAATGTCAGGCCGGACGACAGCATGAACAGCAGCAGCCCGTAGCTCACGCCGTACAACAGGGTAAAAAAAGCGAATTCCATCATGAAGTCTTGATGGCGCGCCGCGTATCTGACGCCACCTCAGCGGCCGTGCGATCTGTCTGGGCCATGGTCGGCGTCCCTGGTTGAATTTTTTCCGGATGCGATATCGACATGAATACGGCGGAATCCGGCATCGTAGCGGGCGGCCCGATCAAACCGTCATGAAAAACAGCGTTGGCGATGGCCTTTGGCTTTCCTGCATTCAGCCTGTAGCGCGGTTCCGCAGCCGGTACATATTGCTGCCGAAATAAAGGTCCTGCATCCGCTTTTTTTCCTTGTCGATTTTTTCCGGCTCAGGCTCCATGTTCGGAAACTGAAAGCGTTGCCAGAACGGCACATTCGCCTCCTCCATGCCGACCGATTCAACCGCGCCGGCGTTTGCAAACTCGCTGTACATCCAATCGCCGTCCATCTGCACCAGGCCTCCCGGCATCGCGCGTTGCCGCACCGGTTTTCCGCGCCGTGCCGCACGCATGTAGTCGATCCACATCGGTAATGCCAGCGTCGAGCCGAATTCCCGGTTGCCGAGCGACTTCGGCTCGTCATAGCCCATCCACGCGACCGCCACCACTTCTCCGCTGTAGCCGGCAAACCAGCCGTCGACCGAATCGTTGGTGGTGCCCGTCTTGCCGGCCAGATCCATGCGGGCCAATTTCTGGGTCGCTGTTGCTGCCGTGCCATGGCGCGTCACATCGCGCAGCATCGTATCGATGACAAAAGCGTTGCGCGGATCGAGAACGCGGGCCTCGTCCTGGCCCGCCTGGACCGGCTTGGCTTCGGCCAGCACAGTGCCGCGCGCATCGGTGATCTTCTGGATCAGGTAGGGGTCGATTTGATAACCGCCATTGGCAAACACCGCATAGGCGCCGGCCATCTGCAGCGGCGTCACCGATCCGGTGCCGAGCGTCAGGGTCAGGTTGGCTGGATGCTTGGTTGGCTCGAAACCGAAGCGGCCGAGATACTCTTGCGCATACGGCGGCGAAATTTCCTGCAG
>JAKFFO010000082.1:0-17360 GCA_036675035.1 Oxalobacteraceae bacterium | reverse complement strand
GGCATCCAGGGCTTCCCCATCGAAATCCGGCCAATAAGTATCGGAAAAATACAGCTCCGTATATGCGAGCTGCCATAGGAGGAAATTTGAAATGCGTTCTTCGCCGCCGGTCCTGATAAACAGGTCAGGCTCCGGCGCATACGCCATCGACAGATACGGCGCCAGTTGATCTTCTGTAAATGACGTGGACCCCGGACGTGCCGCAACCATCTTCTCGACAGCCTGCATGATGTCCCAGCGGCCACCATAATTCGCGCAAACGGTCACGGTAAGACGGCTGTTTTGTGCGGTTTTCCGTTCTGCATTCTCGATCATTTGTTGCAGCTTCGAATCGAACCGGCTCAGATCTCCAACCACGCGCAGGCAGATATCGTTCGCATGCATTCTGGCGACTTCACGGTCCAGCGCGGTCACGAACAAGCGCATCAATAATGACACTTCTTCGGCCGGACGCCGCCAGTTTTCCGAGCTGAACGCAAAAAGGGTCAGGTACTTGACGCCGCGTAATACGCAGGCTTCGACAACGCCCCGGACTGCTTCGACGCCTTTTGCATGGCCGGCAACGCGCGGCAGATAGCGCTGCGTCGCCCAGCGTCCATTGCCATCCATGATGATGGCAATATGGCGCGGCACGGCGGCTACGTCAGGTAACGATTGCGTCGAACTGGTGTACGTCATAAACCGACAGGAATTAACAAATTCATTGTCTGAAAGGAGAATCGGCAAATCATACGGTCAGCACTTCCTTTTCTTTCTCGGCGACGAGCTTGTCCACTTCGGTGACGAATTTGTCGGTAAGCTTTTGCACATCGTCCTGTGCGCGGCGCTCGTCGTCCTCGGAGCACGCCTTGTCTTTCAATAGCTTTTTGAGGCCTTCGTTCGCGTCGCGACGAATATTGCGAATAGCGATCTTCGCATCTTCCCCCTCGCCCTTGACCAGCTTTACCATTTCCTTGCGGCGCTCTTCCGTCAGTGGCGGCGTCGGCACGCGAATCATGTCGCCTTGCGTAGCCGGGTTCAAACCGAGATCGGATTCCCGAATCGCCTTCTCGATCACCGCTACCATCTTTTTTTCCCAGGGCTGCACGCCAATGGTACGCGCATCGATCAGCGTCACATTCGCGACCTGGCTGAGCTGGGTAGGATTGCCGTAATAATCGACCTGAATATGATCGAGAATGCCGGCATGTGCACGGCCGGTTCGAACCTTTGCAAGATCCGCCTTGAGGGTATCAATGGACTTGTGCATTCTTTGTTCGGTGCTTTTTTTAACGTCAGCAATCGTCATACTGCTCTCCTCTTCTACAACCTGCAACTATACGGTAGTTTATACGTGAACCAATGTACCTTCGTCTTCGCCCATAACCACTCGTTTCAGCGCGCCCGGCTTGACGATCGAAAAGACCTTGATCGGCAGCCTCTGGTCGCGGCAAAGCGCGAACGCGGTTGCGTCCATGACTTGCAGATGCTTCGCAATCGCTTCATCGAACGTGATCGTCGAGTATCGCGTCGCCTGTGCGTCTTTTTTCGGATCGGCGCTATAGACGCCATCCACCTTGGTCGCCTTGAGCACGATTTCCGCGCCGATTTCAGAGCCGCGCAGCGCGGCCGCGGTATCGGTTGTAAAGAACGGATTGCCGGTGCCGGCGGCAAACACGACAATTTTGCCTTCTTCAAGATATTGCAATGCCTTGGGACGAATATACGGCTCCACGACTTGCTCGATGTTGATTGCGGACATTACTCGCGCGGTAATTCCGACCTGCCGCATTGCATCAGCCAGGGCCAATGAATTCATTACGGTTGCCAGCATTCCCATGTAGTCGGCGGTAGCACGGTCCATTCCCTGTGCGCCGGGCGCGACACCGCGAAAGATATTGCCGCCGCCGATCACGATCGCGAGTTCTACGCCCAGATTTGCGACCTCGGATACGTCAGCCACCATGCGCTCGATCGTCGCGCGGTTGATTCCGTATGGGTCGTCGCCCATCAGAGCTTCACCGGAGAGTTTGAGGAGGACGCGCTTGTAGGCTGGTTTTGTCATGGGCTGGGCTCCGTGTGATATCCGGTGTTCTATGTGCTGGTCTTGCCGATACATACTTCAGGCAGCCATTTTAAAGGCTTGTGATTGAACGCGATTAATATTTTCCGGCAAGACGGCAATATTCTGTTCAATAACCCAAAAAAACGGGCCTTTCGGCCCGCGTGATTTTCTTACGCCTGCTTGGCTGCCGCGACTTGGGCCGCGACTTCCGCCGCAAAATCATCCTGCTTTTTCTCAATGCCTTCGCCGACGATATACATCGTGAACGACTTCACAGTCGTGTTGGTGGCTTTCAGCATTTGCTCAACCGACTGCTTGTCATTTTTTACAAACGGCTGATTGAACAGAGAAACCTCTTTCAGGAATTTTTGCACCGAACCGTCAACCCGTTTGGCCACAATCTCGGCCGACTGCGGGGTCTTGCCTTCCGCTTGCGCCTTGGCTGCATCTTCGGCGGCTTTCAATGTCGCGACTGAACGCTCTTTCTCGATCAGATCTGCGGGCACCTGATCGGACGACAACGACACCGGCTTCATGGCTGCGATATGCATGGCAACGTCCTTGCCTACCTGCTCGTCGGCTCCATCGAATTCCACGATTACGCCGATACGCGTGCCATGCAGGTATGACGTCAGCTTGGCGCCGGTTTCAAAACGCTTGAAGCGGCGGATCGACATGTTCTCGCCGATCTTGCCAACCAGCGCAGAGCGTACTTCTTCAACGGTTTTGCCGTCCAGCGGCAGCGCCGACAACGCGGCTACATCCGCCGGGTTCTTCTCGGCGATCAGTTTTGCGACGGTATTCGCAAGCGTGAGGAAATCATCGTTCTTGGTGACGAAATCGGTTTCGCAATTGACTTCAACCAACGCGCCGATACCGCCCGAAATATAAGCCGCGACTACGCCTTCCGCAGTAATGCGGGATGCCGCCTTTGAGGCCTTGCTGCCCAGCTTGACGCGCAGAATTTCTTCCGCCTTGACCGGATCGCCGCCGGCTTCGGTCAAGGCCTTTTTACATTCCATCATGGGCGCATCTGTTTTCGCGCGCAGTTCACCAACCATTGCTGCTGTAATAACCGCCATATTCTTCTCCTAGCTCAACAAGCGCCTAATCGGACGCCTGCAATCAAAATACGTTCAAATTGGCTCGAAAAAAAGGGGCGAACCGCTGTTGCCCCTATTTTCTGCTTTACCTCTGAAGCCTGGCAGGCCAGAGGCCAGGGATTAAGCCTGCTCGCTAACCTCTACGAACTCATCGCCGGTCGCACCGGTTTTTACCGATTCGACCAGGTCGTTGGTCGCATTGGCACGACCTTCAAGAATTGCATCGGCCACGCCGCGTGCGTACAGCATGATCGCCTTGGAAGAATCGTCGTTACCAGGAATGACGTAAGTTACTCCGTCGGGCGTGTGATTGGTATCGACTACGCCGATAACCGGAATGCCAAGCTTGGCGGCTTCGGTAATCGTGCCTTTGTGATAGCCGACGTCGATGACGAAAATGGCATCAGGAACGCCATTCATGTCCTTGATGCCGCCAATCGATTTTTGCAGCTTCACCATCTCGCGCTGGAACATCAAGCCTTCTTTTTTGCTCAGCTTCTCGACGGAACCGTCTTCGATTGCCGCTTCCATTTCCTTCAGGCGCTTGATTGACGTCTTGATCGTCTTGAAGTTGGTCAGCATGCCGCCGAGCCAGCGCTGGTCGACGTAAGGCATGCCGGCACGCTGTGCTTCTGCCGCGATGATGTCGCGTGCCTGGCGCTTGGTGCCTACCATCAGGATCGTGCCGCGATTGGATGCCAGCTGACGAATGTATTTCATCGCCTCCTGGTACATGCCCAGCGTTTTTTCCAGGTTGACGATATGAATTTTGTTGCGATGACCAAAAATGAACGGGGCCATCTTGGGATTCCAGAAGCGGGTTTGGTGACCGAAATGGACACCGGCTTCCAGCATTTCGCGCATAGTTACAGACATGATATCTCCAGGGTTGGGTCTGGAATCCGGTCAGTCACTCCTCTCATTCAAATGATCGGAGCACCCTTTTCGAACGGATTCGCGATTTACAAAGGTTTCGCTCGAAACATTTCAAGCTAGCCCGAGATTCTACCTTAAATACCGCATTTCTTTCAAGTTCAACGCCGGTATTACACGGGCGATTAATCAAGCGCTCGACTATAATTCGTTATTAATCGCTTTTTCTCCGTTTTTCAGCGGATTTTGTTTCCATATGGCTTCTATTTCAATCAAGAACGCGGACGATATCAAAGGCATGCGGATCGCCGGCAAGCTGGCCGCCGAGGTGCTCGATTTCATCGCACCTCATGTGAAGGCCGGTGTCACGACCGCCGAACTGGATCGCCTTTGCCATGAATACATGGTCGATGTTCAAGGCACCATTCCCGCCCCGCTAAACTATTGTCCACCCGGATATACACCTTATCCGAAGGCCGTCTGTACATCGGTCAACGATGTGGTCTGCCACGGCATCCCCGGCGATAAGGTGCTCAAGAACGGCGATGCCGTCAATATCGATGTCACTGTTATCAAGAACGGTTACCACGGCGATACCAGCCGCATGTTTTACGTTGGACAACCTTCCATCCTGGCAAAGCGACTGGGCGACATTACGTTCGAATGCATGTGGCTCGGTATTTCAAAGATCAAACCGGGTGCGCATCTGGGCGATATCGGCTTTGTAATTCAACAATACGCGGAAAAAGCCGGCTATAGCGTGGTACGCGAATTTTGCGGCCATGGCATCGGCAAGGTTTTCCATGAAGAGCCGCAAGTGCTGCATTACGGCCGACCCGGAACGCTCGAAAAACTGGTTCCCGGCATGATTTTCACCGTCGAGCCGATGATCAACGCGGGACGGCGCGAAATCCGCGAAATGGGCGATGGATGGACCATCAAAACCAAGGACCGCAGCCTGTCCGCGCAATGGGAACATACCGTTCTGGTGACCGAAACCGGATATGAAGTATTGACGGTTTCTCCCGGCATGCCGCAGCCCCCGGCAATCATCACGCAAACTGCCAACAGCCAAGCGGTCTCAGTGTAACGATGATGCTTGCGAGCAGCCCCGAAGCGTCACTCGGTCCAAGCTTGAAAGAACAAATCCGGACCGAGCGGCAAGCGGCTATCGACAGATTCGAATCTGATGGCAAGCCGGAAAAGTTGCTCACAAGCCTGCGTCACAACGTCGATGACGCCTTGGTACGCGCATGGCAATTATTCGAAATGCCTAGCAATTCGGCCTTGGTCGCCGTTGGCGGATACGGGCGCGGCGAATTGTTTCCCTACTCGGACGTCGACGTGCTCGTTCTGCTGGGTGCGCCTGCGGATGCAGCGCTTCAAGCCAGGCTGGAAGAAATTGTCCAACTTTTCTGGGATCTCGGGCTCGAAATCGGGCACAGCATCCGCACCATCGACGAATGCCTGACTGAAGCGGCCGCGGACATTACCGTCCAGACCAGCCTGCTGGAAGCGCGGCTGGTCGCGGGTGATCGCAAGCTGTTCCATCTGCTCCAGCAGCGATGCGATGCGGCGATGGATGCGCAGGCATTTTTCCGGGCCAAGACACTGGAGCTTCGCCAGCGCCACGTCAAATTCGAAGATACACCATATAGCCTTGAACCGAACTGCAAGGAAAGTCCCGGCGGCTTGCGGGACCTGCAGGTCATCCTGTGGGTCGCCAAAGCGGCCGGCCTCGGCGATTCATGGCGCAAACTGGCTGAGCGGGGCTTGATCACCGATGCTGAAGCACGTCAGCTTAGACAGAAAGAGCGCGCCTTCAAGGATATCCGCATTCGTTTGCACATCCATGCAAAAAGGCGCGACGACCGGCTGATCTTCGATGTGCAGACGCCAATTGCGGAGTCGCTCGGATTTAAAACCACCGATACCCGCCGCGCCAGCGAATATTTGATGCAACGGTATTACTGGGCCGCGAAAGCAGTCACGCAACTCAACGCCATCCTGTTGCAAAATATCGAGGCGCGTTTATTTCCGCAACCGGCCTGCCCGAAGGCGATCAATGAACATTTTAACGAGGTCAACGGTTTCATCGATATTGCGACCGAAGACATGTTTGAATCGACGCCGTCAACGATGCTGGAAGTATTTTTCCTGCTGGGCCAGCACACCGAGCTGAAAGGCATGACCGCGCGCACCCTGCGGGCGTTATGGCATGCGCGCTTCAAGATCGACCGCGACTTCCGCCGCAACCCGGCTAATCGTGCGTTGTTCATGCAGATCCTCCAGGCGCCCCGGGGCATTACGCATACGCTGCGCCGGATGAATCAGGCGAGCATTCTCGGACGCTACCTTCCCAACTTTCGGCGCATCGTCGGACAGATGCAGCACGATTTGTTTCATGTGTATACCGTCGATCAGCATATCCTGATGGTGGTGCGGAATGTCAGGCGCTTCACCTTAAGCGAACACGCCCACGAGTATCCGTTCTGCAGTCAGCTGATCGCGGATTTCCCGCGGCCCTGGCTGATTTATATTGCTGCCCTGTTCCATGACATCGCCAAGGGTCGCGGCGGCGATCATTCCAAGCTGGGCATGGTCGATGCGCGCCGTTTCTGTACTACGCATGGCTTGTCAAAAGAAGACACCGAACTGGTTGTATTTCTGGTTGAACATCACCTGACCATGTCGCAGATTGCGCAGAAGCAGGATTTGTCCGATCCCGACGTGGTCCGGAATTTTGCCGACCTGGTCAAGGACGAACGGCATTTGACTGCGTTGTATCTGCTGACCGTCGCCGATATTCGCGGTACCAGCCCGAAGGTATGGAATGCCTGGAAGGGAAAATTGCTGGAAGACCTGTATCGGATCACGCTTCGCGTTCTGGGCGGCGAAAGCCCATCCACCGATCGCGAACTCAAGAATCGGCAGCAGGATGCGCTCAAGACTTTACGGCTGTACGGTTTGCCGCAGAATGTGCATGAGCGACTGTGGCAACAACTCGATGTCGCCTATTTTCTTCGCCACGATGCTTCCGATATCGCGTGGCAGACCCGCGCTCTTTACAACAGGATCGACAGTACAAATCCGGTGGTGAAGTGCCGGTTGGCGCCGATCGGAGTGGGACTGCAGGTAACCGTGTATGTCAAGGACCAGGTGGATCTGTTTGCGCGAATCTGCAGTTACTTCGATCGAAAGCATTTCAGTATTCTGGACGCGAAAATCCATACAACCAACCATGGATATGCTCTCGACACTTTCCTGGTGACGACGCCGGCCTTCGCCAATAATTACCGCGATATCATTAACTTGATCGAGCATGAACTGGCCGAATCCCTGCGGTCCCAGTCCTGCTTGCCGCCACCCAGCAAGGGCCGCTTGTCACGCTTGTCGCGGACATTCCCGGTCACACCGACCGTCGATCTGCGTCCGGATGAAAAAGGACAGCATTATCTGCTATCCGTGACCGCCGGCGACCGTACCGGCTTGCTCTATTCGATTGCGAACGTCCTGGCCAGATACAAGATTAATTTGCATACTGCAAAAATCATGACACTGGGCGAACGAGTGGAAGACGTGTTTTTGATAGAAGGAGCGGTCTTGAATAATCCGCGCAGCCAGATCCAGCTCGAAACGGCTCTGCTGGACGCGCTGCATGACTGATCCTTGCGGCTTCACCAGGTTAGACATTTTTAATCCCCACCAGCACCTTGAATATGACTGAACCACTACGCCTTTCCAAACGCATGTCCGAACTGGGCCTGTGCTCGCGCCGCGAAGCCGATGAATGGATCGCACAAGGCTGGGTTCGCGTTGACGGTGCGGTGGTATCGGAGCTGGGCAGCAAGGTGTTGCCGCATCAGCGGATCACGGTTGAACGCCAGGCCAGCGCCCAGCAAGCCAGGCGCGTCACGGTTCTGCTGAATAAACCGGTCGGTTATGTCAGCGGCCAGGCAGAAGACGGGTACCGGCCCGCAGTAGTGCTGATTAATGCCGACACGCGCTGGAAAGAAGACAAGGCGCCACTGCAATTTCATCCGAGCCAATTGCGCAGCCTGGTACCGGCGGGACGGCTCGATATCGACTCGATCGGGCTGTTAGTTCTGACCCAGGACGGCCGGATTGCCAAACAACTGATCGGGGAAAACACCGCGGTTGAAAAAGAGTACCTGGTGCGTGTGCAGTACACCAAACCGGGCAGGCTGCCCGATACCGAACTGAAGCGGCTGAATCACGGCTTGACGCTCGATGGAAAAAAACTGTTGCCCGCCAAAGTGCGCTGGCAAAACGAAGATCAGTTGAGTTTCGTCTTGCGCGAAGGGAAAAAGAGGCAGATCCGTCGCATGTGCGACATGGTCGGACTGAAGGTGCTGGGACTGAAACGGGTTCGCATCGGCCGCATTACCCTGGGCGATCTGCCGGTCGGCCAATGGCGCTATCTACGCGCGGAAGAGCAGTTTTGACGGCGCCTCAATCGTCATCCATTTCATCCATCCCCGGAAACAGCACATCCACATAACCGAAGCGTGAAAAGTCCTTGATCCGCATCGGATAGAGAATGCCTGCCAGATGGTCGCATTCATGCTGAACCACACGCGCATGAAACCCGTCTGCATCCCGAACGATAGCCTTGCCGTATTGATCGACTCCTTCATAATGCAAAGCGGACCAGCGCGGCACGATGCCACGCAAACCCGGAACCGACAGGCACCCTTCCCAGTCATCGGTGACCTGATCCGTAAGCGGCTTCAGAACCGGATTGATCAATACGGTTTCCGGGACCGGCGGCGCATCCGGATAGCGGACATTTTTCTTGAAGCCGAAAATCACCAGCTGCAGATTCACGCCGATTTGCGGCGCCGCCAGTCCCGCGCCGTTTGCCGCATGCATCGTATCGAACATGTCTTCGATCAGCGCGTGCAATTCACGCGTATCGAACTGCATGACCGGTTCTGCCTGCCGCAGAAGACGCGGATCGCCCATTTTCAGGATTTCTCGTACACTCATTTCATGCTCTTCAGGTAATCGGAAAATGCCTGGCCGGTTTCCGGATGCTTCAATCCCATCGCCAGCGTCGCCTTCAGATAGCCTAGCTTGGACCCGCAGTCGTATCGCTGTCCGCTATAACGATACGCCAGCACCGGTTCCGACTGCATCAGAGCGGCGATACCATCGGTCAGCTGGATTTCTCCACCGGCGCCCTTTCCGAGATTTTCCAGGTATTCAAATATTCTGTTGCTGAGTACGTAACGCCCGACCACCGCGAGCGTGGACGGCGCGTTTTCCGGAGCCGGCTTTTCGACGATCGCGTTGACGCGCTCCAGATTCGGTTGATAAGGCGTCGCCGACACGATTCCGTATTGCCTGGTCTCGGCCTGCGGCACGTCCTGTACCGCCAGGATGCTGTTCCCTTCGCGCGCAAAAATCTCGGTCATCTGCGCCAGCACCGGCGGCTGGCCGGGCTCGACATCCATGAAATCGTCAGCCAGCATTACCGCAAACGGTTCATCGCCGACCACCGGCCGCGCACACAATACTGCGTGCCCCAAGCCCAGCGGCGCTGATTGGCGAATGTAAATGCAATTGACGTGTTTCGGGATGACGTTTTGAACGAATTCGAGCAATTGCGTCTTTCCGGCCGCCTCCAGCTCAGACTCCAATTCATACGCTTTGTCGAAATGGTCTTCAATTGCGCGCTTGTTGCGCCCGGTAATGAAAATCATCTCGGTGACTCCGGCAGCGACCGCTTCTTCGACCGCATACTGGATCAACGGTTTATCCACAATCGGCAGCATTTCCTTGGGCTGAGCCTTGGTTGCAGGCAAAAACCGGCTTCCTAATCCGGCCACCGGGAACACCGCTTTTTTAATTTTTTTCATTGCCTATTCTGTTCCAGTAACTTGAATAACCCTGCCTCATCAATAATCGAAATACCCAGCTCCTGCGCCTTTGCGAGCTTGCTGCCTGCATCTTCACCTGCCACTACATAGCCGGTTTTTTTGGAAACCGAGCCGGACACCTTGCCGCCCTCTGCCTCGATCATCGCTGCTGCGGCGTCACGACTCAGTGTAGGCAATGTACCGGTAAGCACAAATGTTTTTCCGGCCAGCGACTTGTGCGTGCGTTCCGGCGTATTCTCGGGCCAGACGATGCCGGCAGCGCGAAGCTGCTCAATCAGCTCCAGGTTTAGCGGATCTGCGAGAAACGCCAGGATCGATCGTGCAACGACAGGACCGATGTCGGCCACCTCAAGCAACTGCTCCTCCGACGCATGCAGCAAGGCATCGAGATTGCCAAAATGCCGCGCCAGCTCCTTGGCGGTCGATTCGCCGACATGCCGGATGCCGAGCGCATAGATAAAGCGCGCCAACGTGGTCGATTTGGATTTCTCCAGTGCGTTCAAAATATTCTGTGCCGATTTGTCAGCCATCCGATCGAGCTCGGCAAGGGACGCAAAGCCGAGCTTGTACAGGTCAGCGGCGGTCGTGATGATTTTCTTGTCCACCAGCTGCTCGATAAGCTGGTCGCCAAAACCTTCAATATCCATCGCCCGGCGCGATACGAAATGGAGGAGCCCGCCCTTGCGTTGCGCAGCGCATTTGACCCAGCCGCCGGAGCAGCGCGCAACCGCCTCTTCTTCGAGCCGGACGATCGGCGAGCCGCATACGGGACATACGGTTGGCATCGCGAACGGCCTGGAATCAGCCGGCCGGCGTTCCGGGACGAATGCCACCACCTCCGGTATCACGTCGCCGGCGCGGCGCACTATCACCGTGTCGCCAATCTGGATGTCCTTGCGCCTGACCTCGTCCTCGTTGTGCAGGGTGGCATTGGTCACGACAACACCGCCTACCGATACCGGTGCCAGGCGCGCAACCGGCGTAATCGCCCCGGTACGGCCGACCTGTACGCCGATGTCCTGCACCACTGTCAGCGCCTCCTCGGCAGGGAACTTGTGCGCGAGTGCAAACCGGGGAGCACGCGATACGAAGCCGAGTTTTTGCTGCTCAGCCAAGCGATTGACCTTGTACACCACGCCGTCGATTTCGTATGGCAATTGTTTGCGTTTTACACCGATATCATTATAGAAAGTCAGCAGTCCTTGCGCGCCTTCGACAACGGCTCGCTCATTACATACCGGAATACCGAGTTGCAGGTACCAGTCCAGCAATCCGGAATGCGAACTTGGCATTTCCGCCCCCTCGAGCACGCCGATGCCGTAGGCAAAAAAACGCAATGCGCGGTGCGCCGTTATACGCGGGTCCAATTGCCGCAAGCTGCCGGCGGCGGCATTGCGCGGATTGGCGAATTCCTTTTGCGCTGCGTCGCGCTGGCGAGCGTTGAGTTTCGCAAAATCGGATTTGAACATCAGGATCTCGCCGCGCACGTCGATCACTTTTGGCGGCTGGTCGGTATGCAGGCGCAGCGGGATTGCGCGTATCGTGCGGATGTTGGCGGTAACATTTTCACCGGTCGCGCCGTCACCGCGTGTCGCGGCCTGTATCAGCAAGCCGTCTTCATACCGAAGGTTGATGGCAAGACCATCGAATTTCAGTTCGGTTGCATACTGCACGTTCGCGTCGGATTTCAATGCATCCCGGGTACGCCGATCGAACGCCAAGATATCCGCTTCCGAAAATCCGTTGTTGATCGACAGCATCGGAAGCGAATGCCGCACTTGTTCGAATTGCGGCAACGGAGCGCCGCCGACTCGCTGGGTCGGCGAATCCGATGTGATCAGCTCCGGGTGTGCCTGTTCGATTGACTGCAATTCCCGGAACAGCTTGTCGTATTCGGCATCGGGAATGGTCGGATGGTCCAGAACATAATAGGCGTGGTTATGCCGGTTCAGTTCGGCTCGCAGGAATTTGCAGCGCGCTTGCCGGTCATCGGGTTCGGGATTGGCGGCGGACTCGATTTTTTCCGCGCCCGAAAACAGGTCCGACTGCGCCATTATTGGACTTTCCGTATTCCGGGACAGTGAGTTGCGATCGTGCCCGCCCACGTCGCTGGAGACGGGAGAGCAATAATGATGTGAGCGTTCCGGTTGCCGACCATTATCGACTGCTCGTTAGCTGAACAAGCGCAACGCACGAGTCGATCCGGCCGGAATTTCCGCTGCTTCCATGTCTGCATAAAACGCATTGACCTGTGCGTTTATTTCTTCCAGCGCCGCATTGGTCAAGGGCAGGTTCGCGTCGTCCACCACGGTTCCATCCAGCCGCGCAGCCAGCGACTTTGCGCACGCGACCATTGCACCGAAGCCGTTACGCGATGGCAGCACACGTGGAACATCCAGCAACAGCGTCAGACGTGACGTGACGTCCGCGTCCAGGGCTACGTTGGTCGACAGCGAAAACAAACTGCCACCGTCACCATCGGACATCGCCAGTCGGCCATCCGGTTTCAAATCGAAACCCTGCCGCTCAAGTGCCGACAGCAATGCATTGACAGCCCACGGAGCACCGTTCGACATCACATTCACGCTTAGCTGTGCATCGTACTCGGTGACGAATCGATGCAGCGCACGCGACGCAGTCATTACATCGTTCATGTCCGGAATATCCGGCTCCGCACCCAACTGGTCGGTGATCTGGCGCAATCGCATCACCAGTTCCGAGTATTCCAGTTCATTCAGCGCGCTGCCGCGATTGGCAAGTTGCACACCCGCGTACAGCGCCGTATACCCGCTGCCATGTGCGATTGCTTCCCAGACGCCGTCTTCCCGCTGCCCGGCGAAGCGCACGGATTTGGTTCCGATGTGACGCAGCGATTGCAAAACCGGAATAATTTTATCGCCGCGCGCAGGATTCTCCAGTCCGAGCGGGATCGCGCAGTCGATCAGTTCGTCGATTGGCAATTCCCTGCTGACAGGAACCGATGCATGCGCCGATGGTTCCGGGCCCGATTCAACCGCGTCTGCATGCGGCATTTCAGGAAGGTCGATCGCAACGGATGTGGCGCCAAACCCGTCCGTCATGACCGGCTCGATTCGCTGCTCATCGTCGTCGGCAGAGTATGCATGCTTCATCAATACATCGTCATGCGCCGAGGAAAACGCGCGGTCGACACTTTTTCGAGCCTTGTACTCCTGCCATTTGTTGTACGAGATAACTCCGGCGACGATCGCGCTGCCGATTGCAATCAGACTTGCCTGTAGTTCGGTCATGCCGCGAATACCTTGAAAACGACGTTGAGGTCAGATGCCATGCAAACCTGAGCTGCAGAAAAAAAATCCGCGTCCGTCGATGGCGAAATAAAAAACATCATTAGAGGATCCCGAGAATTTAATCGTGTCGCTTTTGAACGCATAACACCGTGAGGAAATGGCGCGAAGTACAGCCTGTCGCGCGAGTTAGAGTAAGTGTTACCACGCAAATTTGTCAAGCCGACAGCGAACTTCGGCGCGATACGAAGCGTTTCGCAGCGCTGCATCGGTTTGACATTCCTTAATGCAACAGAAGAAATGACGCCGAACAATTTCCAGGGGCGCAATAAAAAACTTCCCGTTGACGATAATCAATGCGAGGCATACGGGCAATAATATGATAGCAACCAAGCAACAGTAGCATCGATTCTCAAAGGTGCATCAGTTGGAAGGGAGTGCGTAACGTGCCGATTTCGAAGTGACCAATCTTGCTCACTTATAACTTTCCTGAAGCAGAGATGATCAGGTTCGATCCAATGCAAGATTGCAGAGACGCTACAGCTTGATCGGGTCTTGCAATCAAGAACAAACATTCGGATGCTGCTCTCGATTCGGGTATTCAGAATTCAAGGTGCCTTATGTCCAATGCTAAAGAATATAAGTTACAAGAACTTACCATGCTGTCCGTCACGCCGGTGGTGCGCGTAATGCGCCGCTGGTGGCTGCAACGGGCCGAACGGCATTATCTTTTATGTGCCGATGTGGAACAGGCTCGTGCCCGCGAAGCGCACATGAATGTCGCTTATTATCAGAAGCAGGCCGCGATGGCGCGTTCGGCCCAGCTTTAAGATATCAAGCTCCCGAGGATCATTATGCTGCCTGCGCTTCTGCGGCGAAATTCGCGGCGGACTCCATGTCCACTGCGACGATCCGCGAAACGCCCTGCTCCTGCATGGTCACACCGATTAATTGCTGCGCCATCTCCATCGCGATCTTGTTATGCGAAATAAACAGGAACTGGGTATGCGAAGACATGCGCTTGACCATGTTGCAGAAGCGCTCGGTGTTGGCATCGTCCAGCGGCGCATCGACCTCATCGAGCAGGCAGAACGGCGCAGGGTTCAACTGGAACATCGAAAACACCAGCGCTGTTGCAGTCAATGCCTTTTCACCGCCCGACAATAGGTGGATCGTTGCATTTTTCTTGCCGGGTGGCTGCGCCATGACTTGCACGCCGGAGTCGAGAATTTCCTCTCCGGTCATGGTCAGCTTGGCATTTCCACCGCCAAACAGGATCGGGAACAATTCGCCGAAATGATGGTTCACCTTGTCGAATGTTTCTTGCAGCAAATCGCGGGTTTCCTTATCGATTTTGTGAATCGCATCCTGCAAGGTGTTGATCGCCTCGGTCAGATCGGCATTTTGCGCATCCAGGAAATTCTTGCGCTCCGACGCCTGCGCCAATTCGTCCAATGCAGCCAGATTGACCGCGCCCAGCGCTGCAATCGCATTGTTCAGGCGCGTCACTTCGCCTTGCAGGTACGACGGTCTGATATCGCCGGTTAATTTCTCTGCCAACGCCGCTTCGTCGGCCTGCACCTCAGCCAGTTGTTGACCGTACTGCTCCTGGTTCAGCCGAGCTGCCTGTTCCTTCAACTGCAATTCCATGATCCGGTCGCGTTGGGGCTGCAATGCCCGTTCCGCCTGCATCCGCGTTTCTTCCAGATGGCGCAGTTTTTGCGTGATCTGATCGAGCTCATGCCGCGAATCGGCCAGCGCGCGTTCCTGATCGGTCCGTTTTTCCAGAAGCGACTGCAGGCCGGCTTGCGCCGTCTGATCATCCAGGCTCTCCAGTTCCAGGTGCCCTTGCTGCATGTTGGCAAATAATTGCGCTGCCTGTTCGAGTGCCGTGGCGATGCTGCGCTTCAGTTCGTCGATCTTGCTGCGATGGGATTTTTCGGCAAACTCTGCTTCCTGCGCGGCGCGTTCCAGTTCGCGCACACGTTGGCGCGCATCGTTCAGCTGCTGTTCCGCAGCCAGGTAGCCGGTTTGCCCTTCCTCATGTTTTTCCTGCATCTCGCCGAGCTCCATATCGAGCTGCTCGAATTTCGCTTCGGACTCGGCCTTGATCTGCTGCTGCTCGGACTCATGCATCGCAATCTCGGCCAGGTCAGCCACGATCTGCGAACTGCGTTGATTGAAGCGTTCCTGCACTTCCGACATCTTCATGACATCAATTTGCAATCCATGTACCGCCTGCGTCAACCCGTTGACGCGCTGCCGGATCTCTTGCAGCCGCTGCGTCGCGTTCGACAACGCAGCGTCGGCGCGCACCGAGCGCGATCTTGCCTCGTCGGCCAGCATTTGCTGAGCGCGCAGCTGCTTGGTGATATTTTCGATTTCCTGCTGCCGTGCCAGCATGCCGTCCTGCTCCGAATCGGAGGCATAGAACCGGACACTCGATCTGCCGACCACATGCCCCTGCCTGGTTACGAAACAGGCGCCGGACGGGAGCTTGGTCCGGTCGATGAGTGCCGTCGCCGCGTCGTCCGCAATGTAAATTCCATGCAGCCAATCCTGCATCAGCGCACGCATGCCGGGATCGTTCAATTGCAGCAGATTGACGAAAGGCTTCAGGCCGGATGGGGCATCCGCGCCGGCTGCAGCCGCACCGGCATTCGGCGTAAACAGCGCGAGCTTGGCCGGCGGTGCATCGCCGAAGAACGCTTTGGCCCAATCGAGGTTCGACATTTCAAGCGCCGACGTGCGCTCGCGTAAAACCGATTCGAGCGCTGTTTCCCAGCCCGACTCGATATGCAGTTTCTGCCACAAGCGCGGCAGTTCATCGAGCTCATGCTTCTTGAGCCACGGCTGCACCTTGCCTTGTGTCTGAACGCTCTCCTGCAATTGCTTCAACGCATCCAGGCGGGCATCCAATTGGGCATTGCTGGCCGTCTCGGCATTGACCTGGGCTTGTGCTGCACGGCGTTCTTCTTCCAGTTTCGGCTGCTGCTCCTGTGCTTCTTCGAGCAGCTGCTTTTCCTCCTCCAGCGCGGCCTGTTTTTCTTCCAGTTGCAGCTTCAAATTCGAAAGATGCGTCGCATCCGGCATGGCTAATCCGTTTTGCTCCTGCGCCAGGCGCTCGCGCCGCACCGCCAGATTGGCAAGGATATTTGAAGCGTTCCGCTGATGCGCCGACTCCAGCTCGATTTGCTGCTGTGCCTGCATGATCTTGCCGCGCGACTCGGTGGTTTTGAGTTGCGCTTCACGCCATGCCTGCTCCAGTGCCGGAAGACGGTCATTCTGCTGTTGTGCGGCCTGGTGCGCCTGTTCGACGCGCGCTGCATGTTCTTCGAGTTGCAGCTCCGCTTCGGCCAGATCTTCCTGATATTGGCTGCCCTGGCGCTGCCACTGATCGCGTTGCGCAGTCAATGAGTTGAGTTGCGACTGCAGCCGGTTGCGCGATTCGATAACGAACTTGATTTGCGCTTCCAGGCTGCCGATTTCAGAGTTGGTCTGATACAAATGGCCTTGTGCCTGATGCATCCGGTCGCCGGCACCATAATGCGCCTGGCGCATGTGCTCGAGCTCGGTTTCAGCATGACGCAACTTGGCGGTCTGCTCTTCCAGATCGGTCTGCGCCTTTTCAATGTCGCGAAAATGCTTTTCCTGCTCGGTCTTGGCTTCGTTCTTGCGCAACAGCCACAACAGCTTTTGCTTCTCGTCCTGGTCGGCTTGCAGCTCATGGAATTTTTGGGCGACAGCGGCCTGGCTTTGCAGCTTTTCCAGGTTGGCGTTCAATTCACGCAGAATATCCTCTACCCGCAACAGGTTTTCACGCGTGTCCTGCAGACGATTTTCCGTTTCACGGCGCCGTTCCTTGTATTTCGAAACACCGGCAGCTTCCTCAAGGAAAATTCGCAACTCTTCAGGGCGCGCTTCGATGATGCGCGAAATCATGCCCTGCCCGATGATCGCGTAAGCGCGCGGTCCGAGTCCGGTACCCAGGAAAATATCCTGAATGTCGCGGCGGCGTACCGCCTGGTTATTGATGTAATAAGTGGACGTGCCGTCGCGAGTCAGCGTACGCTTTACCGCGATTTCCGCATACTGGCTCCATTGGCCGGCCGCCTTGCCATCGCCATTGTCGAACACCAGTTCCACTGACGAACGACCGGCCGGCTTCCGC
>JAKFFO010000218.1:0-2979 GCA_036675035.1 Oxalobacteraceae bacterium | reverse complement strand
CGTCGATCGCCTTACAGATACATTTGCTTACTTTTCTTACCGAATTAGCCTGTTGCGCGCGGCTGCTCCAGTGTTTAATGAAGCCATCAACCACGGAGAATCATCATGAAAAGAATCCTTACTGTTGCAGCCGGCCTGATTGGCGCTACCTTGATGCTGGGCGCGGGTGCGGCCCATGCCGGCGTCAATGCGCAGATCCATATCGGTGTGCCTGGCGTGTATGTGCAGCCGGCCCCGGTCTATGTACAGCCGCAACCGGTATTTGTGCAGCCGCGTCCGGTGTATTCGGAATCCCGCCGCTACTATCATGTGCAACCGCAACCGGTATATGTGGAGCGCCATCATCACCGCGGCTGGCGCGAGCATGAGCGGCGTGGCCATCGTGACCATCGTGACAACGACCGTGACGGCAGGCCGAATTATGCCGACCGCGATCGCGACGGCGATGGCGTACCTAACCGCTTCGACAACCGCCCGAATAACCCGCGTCGCTATTGATGCCGCTACCGGCGTGCCAGCGGGCTCGTTGCTGTACATCAGCGACGAGCCTGTTTTGCGATGATCCGGCAGGCGCTGCTACGCGCTGGTTAGCGCGAAATACCAACTGTCCGTTACACCCATTGCATCGGGCTGTAAACGCAAGACAACAGACTGGCGCATTTTAATCGGATAAGGTCTTTTGTCGTGCTGCTTTGATTTACACTGGCAGCTCTGAAAAATTGAACCTGTCCCGCCGATGCCAAGCGCATTGACTATTTTCCTGATTGCCGCACTGTTGTGCGTGACGATGTTGCTGGTGTTGAGTTCGTTTCTGCGTAGCGGGATTGCCGGCGTACGGGAATGGTCAATTGCCAACTTGCTGGCATGCGGCGCATTCATTCTGTATCCATTCGGGCGCGAACTGCCGCCCTTGATTGCACACGAAGTTGCCAACGGCGTCTATGCTGCCGCCGCTGCGGCCATGCTGCTGGGCTTTCGGCGTTTCTTTGCCCAAAAGACGCACTTTGCGCTACTGGGCAGCGGCGTGTTGCTGGTGACGCTGGCCATTGCGCTGTTTCATTATCGTATCGATTCCTTTGCCTGGCGTACGGTCACGGTATCGGCATTCCAGGCTGGCATCGGGATTGCGATTGCCTGGACGGTGTTGCAATCGCGCCCGGCGACGCCGCGTTCCCGTTATCCTTATCTGTTTACCAAGGCGGTCGGCGTGACAGTCGCCATCGGTCATGCGGTGCGCGCCGCGATTTATGTGGCCAACCCGGTGGAACTGACGTCGCTGCTGCAGCCATCGCCGTGGAATCTGTTGTTTGTATCCGCCGGCACCATGGCGCTGCCGGCGCTGACGCTGGGCGCGGTCATGATCGTCCATGACGCGATGCTGGCAAAAGCCGAACATGCGGCCAACCGCGACTTTTTGACTGGCGCCTGGTCGCGGCGCGCCTTGTTCGAGCTGGCAGAAGTCGAACTGACGCGCGCACGCCGTGCCGGCCGCGAACTTTCCTTGCTGGTATTCGATATCGATCATTTCAAGACGATCAATGACCGCTTCGGCCATGCCACCGGGGATCAGGTGCTGATCGATGTGGTGGCGCGCGCCTCTCTGGCGATTCGCAGTGGGGATTATCTGGGCCGGATTGGCGGTGAAGAATTCGCCGTGTTGCTGCCGGAAACAAACCAGGCCGATGCACTGATGGTTGCCGAACGATTAAGGGCAAGCCTGCAACAAAATGCTGGCGCCGGTGATCCGGAAAAGCAGGCCGACGCGCCGGTGTTTTCGGTCAGTATCGGCGTGGCCCTGCTGCGTGATGCCGAGACATTCCATGATTTGATGCGGCGCACCGACGCTGCGCTGTATCAGGCAAAAATCGCTGGCCGCAACCGCGTGGCATGTGAAGCCGCATGAAGATCCGACTTGATTACTGCAGCAGCCCGGCCTGTTGCAGCGCGGCGCCGACGCCATCGGCCAGCACTTGGTAGCCTGCGGCGTTCGGATGGATCGGGTCGGCACGCAGGTCCGGGTCGGACAAGACTTTGGAAAAAACATCTTCAATCAGCAGCACTTTTTCTTCCTCGGCCAATGCCGCATACATGGCTGCATCCGTCAGGCCCCAACTGACCAGAGAAAACGCCGGCACCGCCACCAGTACCGGCATGGCGCCGGATTTTTTCACAGTCTGCACAATCGTGCGCAAGTCTTCCTTGACCTCGCTTTCGGTGCGTCGCCGCAGGAAATCGTTGCCGCCCAATTCGATAATCACCAGTGCCGGATTGCTTTCCGCCAGCGCTGCCGCGATGCGCGACCTGGCAGCGCCGGCGGTGTCGCCGGGAATGCCGGCATTGATCACTTGCCAGCCGCTGCGTTCGGCCAGGCGGCTCGGATAATCTTCGTTTTCCCCGGCGCCGGTACCGTGGGTGACGCTGTCGCCGAATGCCAGCACCACGGCGTCTGCGGCCAGCGGCGGGTAGACGGGCGCATCGCTGCAGGCGGCCGACAGGCAGGTCAGCAGCAATACGACAATCGATTTGATGAACTTGATGGTCATGCTGGCTCCGGTTGCGTAGCCATTGCGAACGCGACAATACGGTCGCAATGGCTTGATTTGATTGACCCGGACCGCAGCTAGCCGTGCAACGCCACCACATTCGAGATTCGCTGGGCGGATGACTGCAATGGTTCAAGGAAGGCCTTGACCATTTGCCGGGCGGATTTTCGTTGCGCATTGCCGCTGATATTGATTGCAGCAATGATTTTCCCCTGGCGATTTTTAATCGGCGCGGAAAGTGAAATCAGGCCGGCTTCCAGTTCCTGATCAACCACGGCCCAGCCTTGCTTGCGCACGGTCGCGATCGCCTGGCGCAAATCGGCCGGATCGGTGAGCGTGCGTGGCGTATAGGCATGCAGGTCCGACTCGGCCAGCGCGGCCTCAAGTTGCGCTTCCTCCAGGCCCGACAGCAGTACCCGTCCCATCGACGTGCAAT
>JAKFFO010000169.1:0-2992 GCA_036675035.1 Oxalobacteraceae bacterium | reverse complement strand
GTGACGCCGTTGGCGCGCAGCTCCAGGTTTTCCAGATCTTTGGTCGATTGCAACGCGCCACTGACGCGGACCTGCAGATTGTCGGTCGGCGTCACAAGGATGCCGCTGGCTTCAACAGCATTTTGTCCATTGAGCTGCCCGACTATCGAATCGAACGGGACTCCCAACTGGGCGAATCTTTTATGTGAAAACTCGATGTTGATTTTTTCATCCTGGACGCCATACAGTTCGACCTTGGCGACAGAGGGTACTTGCAACAGCTGCTGGCGCACGAAATCGGCATAGTCCTTGACTTCGGCATAAGTGAAACCGTCGCCTGACAGCGCAAAGATCGATCCGAACGTATCGCCGAATTCATCATTGAAAAACGGTCCGATCACGCCTGGCGGCAACGTGCCCTTGATATCGCCGATTTTCTTGCGCACCTGGTACCACGCAGCCGTGGTTTCTTTCGGCGGCGTCGATTCGCGCAACTGCAGAATGATCAAGGTTTCGCCCGGTTTCGAATAACTGCGAATCTTGTCGATGTACGGCGTCTCCTGCAGCTTCTTTTCCAGCTTGTCGGTTACTTGCTCGGCCATTTGCAGCGCGGTCGCGCCTGGCCAGTTGGCGCGCACCACCATCGCGCGAAAGGTGAATGGCGGATCTTCATCCTGCCCAAGACCGGCGTATCCCAGAATACCGCCAAGCAGCAGCACAACAATCAGGTAGCGTGTAAGCGGAATATGCTCCAGCGCCCATCGCGACAGGTTGAATCTGTCTTTCATTTCTCCGTCCCGGTGTTCGCGACAACCGGCCGGTCATCGCCGGCGATCTGATCGTCGCCGAGGATTTTTACTTTCTGTCCCGGCTTCAACATGTTCACACCGGCAGTCACGATAGTCTGTCCGGGTGCAAGTCCGCCGGACAGCAGAATGTCGTTCCCGGACGTGCCGGCAACCTGCACCGGAGCCAGCCTGACTGCACCGCTTTCGACAATCCATACTGCAGTCGCCCCTTTCTCCTGGAATAAGGCTGAAAGCGGCACCTTGATGATCGTATCCGTGGATTTATCTGCGAATGCCACGTAAGCGGTCATGCCGAGCCGCACGTTGGACGGTGCGTCGGGGATCGAAATTTTTGCCGCATAGGTTCGCGTTGCGGGGTCCGCGACAGGAGAAAGTTCGCGAATTTTCCCGGCAATGATGTCGTCCGGGTGGGCCCAGACCCTTACCCGCACATCGCTGATCCGGCGCAAGGATTCAACCTTGTGTTCGGGAATTCCGATCACGACTTCCTTTTCGCCGGTTTGCGCAACCCGGACTACCGGGGTACCTGGCGCCACGACTTGACCAACTTCTCCGTCGACACTGGTAACAACGCCGTCGACATCGGATACAAGATTCGCATATGCGGCCTGGTTGCTTTGATTTTTGTATGCGGCGAACGCTTGGGCGCGGCTCGATTGCGCCGCCTTGAATGCTGTTTCCTTGGCTTCCAATACAGCCTGGCTAACGAAATTCTTTGCGCGCAAGTCCTGGTATCGGCTGAACTCGGCCTTGGCCAATGCAAGATTGCTGTCCGCCGCATCCAATGCGGCGTCAGCCTGCGCCTGGAGCAGTTTCAAATCCTGCGGATCGAGTTGCATCAGTACCTGACCGCGCTTGACCAATGCACCTGCGTCGACTTTTCGCGCAATGATTTTTCCGCCGACCCGGAAACCGAGGCGGGATTCGACACGCGCCCTCACTTCTCCCGGAAATTCTGCAAGGATGTCGGAATTGCCATTTGTTAACGTAATCGCACGTACAGGACGAATATCCGCAGTCTTTTCAACCGGTTTGCTGCAGCCGGCCAGCACCAAGAATAAAGCCAGAAACAATGGGAAAATTTTCACCGGTTCAGGCGTGCGGAAGGCATATCGGCGATCGTTTTTGAAATTCGACACGTTATTTTCCTTTACTATGCGGCTTGTTCGAAAGGGTTCGATAGAAGGTATTTCGTCATTCCAAGGGCTTGAGATTTATTACTGACTATCGGGTTAGTAATTATATGGACACCGATCCGACTTGTATATGACTATTTGGTCATTAAATAATAATGTCAGTTGAACACTACGAGAATTTCCCGGTAGCTTCCGTTCTGATGCCGGCGGCGTTGCGGCCGGCCATTGAGGTCATTTACGCCTTCGCACGCAGTGCCGACGATCTGGCGGACGAGGGCGACGCTGAGCCGAATGAACGCCTCGCGGCTCTGACCGCCTATGAACTGGAACTGGACCGACTGGAACACGGAACACCTTCGGATCAGGCGCTTTTTCGCCACCTTGCGGACGTGGTAGCTGAATTTCGCTTGCCGGTGCCTCTGTTTCGCGCGCTATTGTCGGCATTTAAACAAGATGTGACGGTCAAGCGCTATGCAACTTTCGCGGCGCTGCTCGACTATTGTCAGCGCTCGGCAAATCCGGTTGGCGCGCTGATGCTGCATCTCTACAGAGCGGTTGATGATCGAAGCCTGCGCGAATCCGACGCGATATGCTCGTCATTGCAACTTATCAATTTTTGGCAAGACATAGCAGTCGATTGGCAAAAATCCAGAATCTACTTGCCGCAAGAGGACCTTGCGCGCTTCGGCGTGATGGAAGACCAGTTGGCTCGCGCAGAAATCAATGATGCCTGGCGTGAGTTAATGCGTTTTCAGGTGGGACGCTCGCGCGCAATGATGCAAGCGGGCGCGCCGCTCGCACTGCGCCTGCCGGGACGAATCGGATGGGAACTGCGTTTGGTTATCCAAGGTGGATTGCGTATTCTTGAGCGCATTGAAAGCGTCGACTACGATGTTTTTCGGCAGCGCCCGAAGTTGCGCAAGGCCGACTGGCCGATTCTGATTTTGCGCGCAGTCCGAATGAAGCAGCAGTACAAATCCGCATAGCTTTCACCCAACTTTTCCTTATTAATTGCGCCATAGTCGGCTAGCATAGCGACTCGATTGTGTTCCGAACCGTATTTACCAT
>JAKFFO010000035.1:0-3042 GCA_036675035.1 Oxalobacteraceae bacterium | reverse complement strand
CGACTGAGGTCGAATGTAGCAAGTATGCGTTATTGCCCCAAAGGGTATTGACGTCGTCGATACCGAGAATCTTTTCAAATTCAAAGTGCCGCAGCATTCGCACCAAGTTTGGCTTCATAGATGGGCCGCCAAATGCACCAGTTTTCTTTATCTCGATCAGCACTTCTTCTTCCGGCCGGTCTAATTGCAGTAATTCCTGGGCTTTTGCATATGCAAGATCAAGCTGGGTATTGCCGGGGGTGATGCCGACAATTACGAGGCGCGCTTGTCTATTTATATGGTCGAATGGAATGTACTGCAGACTATAGGGCCCATCCTGTCCCAGGCTGAATTCAGGAGCATTTACTCCGCGCGCTCCCAGACGGTTGAGTTCGCTGGAGAATCGCGCAAACATGTTAAGTTCCATCGTTTTTATCCTTTTTTTTTCTGGCGGACTGCAGATTACTAGGCGAGCTTAGGCGGCGCAAGAGGTAAACCAAGTTTGCTTATCCATGAGCTTCTGGTCGAAACTGTTCGTTTAAACGTTGCAGTTTCGAAACAGGTGCGATTATCGTAAATTTGGCTCGGATGGCGTTGGCATTATCACTTTCCCCAAAATTTTTGCATCGCCTCCATGCGCCTGCGATCTTCACTCGTCACGTAAATGGTGGTGGTATTGAGCGATGCATGCCCCATGTTCTGCTGCACGATATCGATTGGTATCCCGGCCGCGACCGCGTGCGAACCGTGCGTGTGCCGCAACCAGTGAGTGCTACCGGCCCGCAGCCGTTGCGCACCCTTCTGGTCGATGACCTCCAATGCGTCGGCGCACTCGCTAAAAAAGCCCTTGAGCTGGTCATACAATGTGCTCGCCGAAATGCTGCTTTTCGGGTCGACGCCGCTTTGCGCGGCGGGCGACCACGGCGCTCTCTCAGCCACATCTACTGCCCGGCCCAACAAATGCGCACCGCGATTGTCATTTGCTTGTGGGTCGACATCCAGTCCGCGCGAGACCAGATACTGGGACAGCTCCGAAGTTACGTTAAAAGGTACCGGTACAATGCGTTCCTTGTTTCCCTTGCCGATGACGCGCAACTCCCAACCCTCCACCGGTTCAATCTCATCTCCCTGCGGCGGGTAGCTGACGAACTCCAGGTCATCGACTTTGGCAGCGACGACTTCTGCCAATCGAAGCCCGGTCGCATACAGCAAATGGAGTGAAAATGACAGGCGCCGATGCGCCGAGGTGTCCGGCAGTTGTGCGATCTGCCCTTCAATAAAATCCCACTGAGCCTGCGTGAAGCTGCGAGCTCGGTGGGTTTTCGTCTGGCTGTTTTTCGGGATACTGACGCCATTCCACGGATTGCCGACCAAATAGCACTGGTCAACCAGGAATTTGTACAAACTTTTCAGAATCGTTATCGCTTGGCGCTGGGCGCCGGATGACAGCGGTCCTTCGAACGGACGCCACAACGGACCCCACTTGGCCCTGCCTCTCGGCCCGCACCAGCGATCGGCCGGCGTCGGGTTCGCTAGAAACGTGCGATACGCTTCGCAGTCGTCAAGTGTCATCGACGACAGCGGTTTCTTATGCTGCACGATCGCCCACAGCATGAACCGCTCGACTTCTTTTAAATACGCGCGCTGCGTGTGCGACAAATATTGCATCCAGTCCAGCGGCGCCTCAGATGCCGCCGGATCGCTACCCCGCTTGCGTTTCAATGCGGCTCTTTGTGCTTCCGACACTCCTTGACGTGATTTGATCCAAATGAGCAGCGCATCGTAATCATTCCGGGCACGAAGCAGGCACAGCCGCTGCGGCGCGCGGTACAGGCCGGCCGAACCATCGAGGGCGGCCGGAACAATGAATTTTTCGAGCGGCACGATTGCCGTTGAGCGAGGCACCACCCGCTCCAGCTCATGCGCGTATAGTTTGCTGCGCTTGACCAGGACATGATTTCCGATCGACAGACCGATGGTCGATGCATGGGTGCGCAGCCACTCTTCGATGCGTGACGCCTTGGTCGCGCCGAGGGCCCGGATCCCGCGCCACCACGTCTTGCCGGTGCCGTTGATGTGGTCGATCAGTGCGCGTACGGTAAAAATTCCTGCGGCTTCGAGCCGCACTGTCAGCTCTGGATGCAACCAGGCTGCGAGCGCATCGCCCGACAGAGGTGGCTGCGCGACCAGCTGTTCGAGCCACTGCAATGCTTCGAGCTGCTTTTTGATCAGCCGCATGCGGCGCGCCTGACGGTGCGTGGCGGATCCGTACTCGGCCTTGTACGCCTGAAGTTGTTCATTTTGCGAAAAATCTTCCAGCCCGCGTTCGTGCACGAATGCGTCAAGCGATGGCAAGGCAGGTTCTCGCGCGCCGATCGTTGCTGCATCCATCAATACCAAGCGCGCGGTGCCAAAGCGCTGGCTGCGCCTGGCAGCGGCGGCAAATTCGTCGCGGATCCAGGCAATGGTGCGCTTGACGTGACGCAGATCGTCATGCTCGCCTTCGCTGCGCAGATACCGCTCCCAGCTCGCGCGCGTATCGATGCCCTGCACCAGAGCACGCATGAAGGCGAAGTGCCCAAGGTGAAGCTGACGCCGACGGGTAGGCGCTTGCATGTGATCGCCCTGCCCCGGCATTTCGCGACTTTCTACGACGGCGGGCATCGAAACCATAAGAGATTGATTTAATGGAACATTACGACAGTGTACGTAAAAGCGGCAAAGATAGCAGCACTTTTTGCAATCCTTGATAATAAGAGTAATCAAGGTATGTGTAGCCTTTATGGTGAACCCTCACCATGCCGAGGCCGCGTTGTAAAAGACTCTTTTATGAATACGCCGGGAGATTCATTCGAATAGTGGTCTGTTGACCGAGTGCTGCGTTGCCCTGCCCTATTCCCGCGCCGAGCGCGAATTCACTCGCCGTAAAAATTCGCCTGGAAGCACACCTTGCGGTGATCAGCATTGGAAGACCGGTACGGCTTCGGTTTAGAACGGAATCGGCTTAATCGGCCAGGAATGGATTCCGGATCGTCAACTGACTTCCGATGACTTGGCAGTACT
>JAKFFO010000193.1:0-71701 GCA_036675035.1 Oxalobacteraceae bacterium | reverse complement strand
CCTGCTTGAGAATGGCAATGATCTGACTTTCCGAAAAACGCGACTTCTTCATGTAAAACTTCCTCTAAAAACGATTGGAGAAAATTCTACTGTCAAATCCACTTCTTTTCCGGGGGGATTACCCCGGAGGCAATCTTGACAAAACCAGCTGCTGCCAGAAAAGGCGTCCTTGCGATCAATCCCGGGCCTTCAAGTACGATTCGAACCGACTAAACCAGCACTGTACCCAGGATGAGTCCTGAGCTGATAGTGCGCCCATATTACCGCTGTACCGGAAACGTCACGACATGATCGGCTTCTACACGAATGCCGATTTTTTCACCGATCGCATGATCATGGTGGGAAGGCACCAGCGCCAGCAACTCCTGTCCGCTCGGCAGCTTGAGCGTATATAAAAACTCCGCGCCGCGGAAAGCCTTGCGTACAATTTCCGCCTGCAGCTTGCTGGCGTCGTCATGGATCACATCGTCGGCCCGCAGCAGGACATCGACCTGGGACGCGTTTTTTTCATCCGTTGCGCACACGTCTACGCCTTGCCATAAAGGCAGGTTGCCCAATTCGATAGTGACTTGCTGGTTGGGCAGATCGATCGTACCCGGCGTGAATACACCTTGGCCGATGAAATCCGCAACGAAACGATTGGCGGGCCGATGATAAAGGTTGTACGCGCTATCCCACTGTACGATGACGCCTTCCTGCATCACGCCGATATGGTCTGCCAGCGCGAACGCTTCGTGCTGATCGTGCGTCACCAGTATCGCGGTGGTCCCCAGTTCCTTGAGAATGTCGCGCACTTCAATCGCAAGACGTTCGCGCAAATCGACGTCGAGATTGGAAAACGGTTCATCCAGCAGCAGCAGGTCCGGTTGCGGAGCGAGCGCGCGGGCCAGCGCAACGCGCTGCTGCTGGCCGCCGGACAGTTCGTGCGGATACTGCCGCCCGTGCGGTGCCAATCCGACCAGCGATAACAGCCGCGCGACGCGCGCTTCGCGTTGTGCGGTTGTTAACTTGCGCAGACCGAATCCGATATTTTCGGCGACCGACAGGTGGGGAAACAGCGCGTAGTCCTGGAATACGACGCCGATGTGGCGCGTTTCCGGCGCTGCGCTGAATCCTTTTCGGCTTAATTCCTTGCCACCGAGCGTGATGCACCCGTCAATCAGCGATTCAAACCCGGCGATTGCGCGCAGTACCGTGGTTTTGCCGCATCCGGACGGCCCAAGCAGGCAGCCAAGCTCGCCGCGTACGAGCGAAAACGACAGCTCATGCACGATTTCATTGACCTGGCGGCCGAGCGGATAACCGACGCGAATCGATTCAACGGCGAGATAGGCGGCGGACGAGGAATTCGGGGTCATTTGGGGCACTTGCCAGCGAAATAATTGCGTGGATGTAATCTGCGATTGATTATAATTCTCATTCAAATCCATTGTGAAAAAATCGCGCATATTCATGCCGCCCAATTTCCCCTTCCTGTCATTGCAGCGCCAGGCCGGCCGCGTCCATGCGCTGCTGATCACGTCATTGGCGATTGCTTTTCTGGTCGGCATACCGATTGTTGGGGTGCTATCCAACCTGGTGCCGGGATTGGCTCCTGATACCGGCGAAACAGCGGGTGCGACGTTTTCCCATCTGTGGTCCACGGTGCTGCCGGAATATCTCGGCAACAGCATTGCGATTGCCGCCATCGTGCTGGTGCTTGCATCGGTAATCGGGATCGGTTGTGCATGGCTGATCGTCGTGTTCGATTTTCCCGGAAAACGCTGGTTCGAGTGGGCGTTGATATTGCCGCTGGCGATGCCGGCGTATGTGGTCGCTTACGCCTATACCGATTTCCTGCAGTTTTCAGGGCCGGTTCAAACTGCGCTTCGCGGCATTTTCGACTGGCAGGCGCGTGACTACTGGTTTCCCCAGATACGTTCGGTCGGAGGCGCGGGCATGCTGTTTGCGATGGTGCTTTATCCGTATGTATACCTGCTGGTGCGCAATGCGTTCCTGGAGCGGAGTCCGCGCATGTGGGATGCCGCGCGCACGCTGGGTGCCGGGCCGTGGGAAGCGTTTTTCAGGATCAGTCTGCCGCTGGCGCGGCCGGCGGCGGTGGCTGGCCTCGCGCTGGCGCTGATGGAAACATTGGCTGATTACGGTGCGGTCGCGTATTTCGGGGTGCCGACCCTGACGACCGGTATCTACAAATCCTGGTATTCGTTTTCCGATCATGTTGCTGCTGCGCAGATTGCCGCGGTGTTGCTGCTTACGGTAGTCGTATTGATGTTTTTCGAACAGCGGAGCAGGGGACGAGCTCGCTACTACGCGACCGGTACCCGTATCGATGGTCAGCCGCCGCATCGGTTGGGCGGCGCTGCCGCCTGGGGTGCAGCCTTGTTTTGCGCGGTACCGGTTTTGCTCGGTTTCGTACTTCCATTGCTCATTCTGTTGCGGCTTTTGCTGGGGGAAGAATTCTTGAGCATCGGCATTCGCTACGCCGGCTGGCTGTACAACACGATTGCGGTGGCTGGTGCGACGGCAGTAATCGCGGTCGTGGTTTGCCTGATTTTGGCTTATGCCGCGCGGATCAGCAAAAGTGACGTGCAGGCTGCATGCAATCGTATCGTGAGCATGGGTTATGCGATTCCCGGCGCGGTAATCGCGGTGGGTATCCTGATTCCGCTTTCGCGTATTGATCGATGGAGTGCCGATTTTGGTGCCGGGGTGTTTCTGACAGGAGGTGTGGCGGCATTGATCTATGCGTATCTGGTGCGGTTTCTGGCGGTGTCGTATCAAAGCGTGCAAGCGGGCCTGGCCAAGATCACGCCGAGCATGGACGCCAGTGCGCGCAGCCTGGGACATGGCCCCGGTTCCATGCTGCTGCGGGTACATACGCCATTGCTATGGCGCAGCGTGGTGACGGCGGGGTTGCTGGTTTTCGTCGATGTCGTCAAGGAGTTGCCTGCGACCTTGACCATACGGCCCTTCAATTTCGATACATTGGCAGTGATTACCTATCAGCTGGCAGCCGACGAGCGGCTGGCGGAAGCGGCATTGCCGGCGTTTACGATCGTGATGATCGCTTTTGTTCCGGTTGTGATACTGGCTCGTGCAATCGCGCAACAGCGTCGATAGAGCAGTCGAATTCCGAATGAAAAAATGCCCCGATTTCCGGGGCATTTTTTTGCATGAGCGACTTGCGTCCGGCTATCCGGAATGACCAAGCTCAAGCAAAACGGCTTGAGATCAGTGGCGGTGCCAGCGCGGTGCTGCTGTCTGTACTTCGCTGTCTGTACTTAAATATCAGCCAATACCGTATCGCTTACTTCTTGGCAGACGCGCGAGCGGTGTTCTTGGTTGCGGCCTGAGTCAATTGAGTCGCAGCAGCATTGACATTGGTTTCAAATGCTTCCACCGCCTGCTTGGTGGTTTTGCTCAATTGCTCGTAACCGGCATTGGCGCTGCCGAGCGCCGACTTTACAAACGCAACGGCGTTTTCAGTACCGGCAGGAGCGTTCTTGCTGAGTTCTTCAACCAGGGTGACAACCTTGCGATTGGTCTCGGCGATTTGCGCCTCGGCAGCCTTGGTAAATTCCGCTTGAGCGCTGGATGCGATTCCAGCCAGATGGCGGCCATATGCAAGCGCTTTTTCAGCGTTCGGCTGGGTTTGCGCAGCTGACAGCGAGAAAAACTCTTGAGCATCCTTGGCCGACAACAATTGCTGGACGTTTGTTGCCGATTCTTCCAACGACGCTTTTGCGACATTCATGTTCAGGTCAATGACTTTTTCGACGCTCTCGAACGCCTTGCTTGTGAATGCGGTCATCAATGCGATCTGTGCTTCCAGGTTCGATTTGGTGGCTGCCGAAAACTGCTCTTGGAATGAAAACATGAATTTCTCCTGATGGCTAAATGGATATGCAAAATGATGCTGCAACTCTAAAATTGTGCATCGCAACAAACAACATTTTATAGAGTAATCACGTCGTGTCAAGTGATCTATATCGCGCTGCATCAAACGAGGTATCTATTTTTTCCAACAGGGGAAGATTTCCTTTTTTCCATAAGAAGCAATAATGTTTACGGGTGGAAAGCTCGCTTGCCTGGAAAAAGCGACTTCTGCGCCCGTGCTACACTTTTTTGAATATCTATTCCTCCGGTTTCGGTCTTGAAAGCCTTCTACAGCGACCATTTCGTATTACCGCTCCCGGCCGGCCATCGGTTTCCAATGCAGAAATATCGCCTGCTCCGGGAAGGCGTGCAAAAACACATTCCCGGAATCGAATTTTATGAGGCGCCGTTTGCAACAGATGGCGTGTTGGCGCTGGCGCATCACCCCGATTACATCCATCGCGTGTCTACCGGCGCACTATCGCGTGCCGCGCAACAGGCGATCGGCTTTCCATGGACGGTGCAAATGGTCGAGCGTTCGCGCCGCTCAGTTGGTGCGACGATCGCCGCCTGCCGGGCCGCGATAGACCAGTGCGTTGCGGTCAACCTGGCCGGTGGCACTCATCATGCGTTCGCCGGCCATGGCGAAGGATTTTGCGTCTTCAATGATGTGGCGGTGGCGGCTCGCCTGATGCAAGCGGAGCGGCGTGCAAAGCGGGTTGCCATTGTCGATCTCGACGTCCACCAGGGTAATGGCACTGCATCGATATTTGCCGGAGATGACTCCGTATTCACGCTCTCGCTGCATGGTCGGCACAATTATCCGTTTACAAAAGAATCTGGCGATCTGGATATTGCTTTACCGGATGGCACAACCGACGAACCTTACATCGAAGCACTGGAGCGAGCGCTGATAATTTTATTTTCCAGTTTTACGCCTGAGTTGATCATTTATCTTGCAGGTGCAGACCCGCATGAAGGGGATCGGTTGGGCCGACTTAAATTGACGAGAAACGGCTTGGAGCGGCGTGATCGTTTGGTACTGGAGCAAGCGGCTCAGCGGAAAATCCCGGTTGCGGTTACGATGGCGGGCGGCTACGGCAGGAACATGGAAGACACGGTAGCTGTGCACCTGCAAACCATTTCCGTCGCCGCACACTATGCCCGGCGCGTCGAGTAGAAGCCCTTGTACCAAACCGCGCGATTGGCTCCAGATGAATGTAAATGTGAAACCCGATCTCGCTACCAAAAGCATATTCCCTTATTCCCTGATCGCTTCCATGCCGTGGATTTTCGTGCTGATCTGGAGCACGGGCTTTATTGTTGCCAAATTCGGATTGCCTTATGCGCCGCCGTTGACGTTTCTGACATTGCGGTTTGCGGGCGTGCTGGCGATTTTGATTCCGCTGGTGTTATTGATGCGTGCGCCGTGGCCAATCGGAAAGTTGCGGCATATTGCTTTGGCCGGAGTGCTGGTGCAGGCTGGATATCTGGCAGGAGTATGGTGCGCGATCAAGCTCGGCATGCCGGCCGGCGTATCGGCATTGATTGTCGGCATGCAGCCCCTGCTGACTGCGTTTGCGGCGCCGCTGATCGGCGAGTCGGTGCGGGCACGCCAATGGATCGGGCTGGTATTGGGATTTACCGGCGTGGCGCTAGTCGTCGCAAATAACATTACCTTGACCGACTTGTCCTGGGAAAGTATCGGATTGTGCCTGTTCGCACTATTGTCGATCACGGTTGGCACCTTGTACCAAAAGCGCTATTGTGCGCACTTTGATTTGCGCACCGGCACGGCGATTCAGTTTGCCGCGTCGCTGGTCGTAGTCGTACCGTTCGCGGTCGTATTTGAAAACCTGTCTCCCGGCTTGGGCTCGGTTGAATGGACGCCGCAATTTATCGCCGCATTGCTTTGGTCGATATTTGCATTGTCGATCGGCGCAATATTCCTGTTGTTCGCGTTGATCCGGAAAAGCGCGGCGACAAGCGTGACCAGCTTGCTTTACCTGACGCCGCCGACGACCGCAATCATGGCGTGGATCATTTTTGGCGAGGTGCTGGGATTCATTGGAATGGCTGGGATGATGCTGGCAGTGATTGGAGTTGCTTTTGTGGTGAGGAAAAAATGAAGGTAGAAGCAAAAAAAAGAGGTGAATTTCGGCATTTTCATTCGATCACGACCCGCTGGATGGACAACGATGCTTACGGGCATGTGAATAACGTCGTCTATTACAGCTGGTTCGATACGGTCGTCAATCAGTTTTTGATAACCAATGGCGTGCTCGATATCGAGCATGGCGAAGTGATCGGGCTGGTGGTCGAAACTCAATGCAGCTATTTCGCGTCGGTTGCATTTCCAGAGCAGATAAGCGCCGGTTTGTGCGTTACGAAATTGGGGAATTCAAGCGTGCGTTATGAAGTGAGCATTTTCCGTGAAGACGAAGAAACGGCCAGTGCACAAGGTCACTTCATTCATGTATACGTCGATCGCAAGACGCGTAAACCAGTGCCGATTCCGGATCCCATGCGGCGCCTTTTGCAATCGATTCATAACGGAGCGGGCAGCAATGATTGAAAATGACAAACAAAGAATTGTCGATGAGGCGATCAGTTCCCGCCGTTCGATCCGGGCTTTCCTATCCACGCCGGTTGCCCGCGGGGATATCGAAGCAATCCTGCAGGTTGCGGCGAGAGCGCCGTCAGGCACCAATATTCAGCCCTGGAAAGTGTACGTCGTAACCGGCGCCATCAAGCAAAGACTGACGGATGAAATTCTGAAGGCCTACCTGGACGTGGAAAGCGCCAAGCAGCATGTCGAAGAATACAATTATTACCCGCGCCAATGGGTGCCGCCGTATATCGATCGGCGCCGCAAGGTCGGATGGGATCTGTATTCATTGCTGAACCTCACGCGCGATAACAAAGTGGGCATGCAGGCGCAACACGGCCGCAACTACAGATTCTTCGATGCGCCGGTCGGCATGATTTTCACGATCGACCGTATCCTGGAACTGGGTTCATGGCTTGATTACGGCATGTTCCTGGAAAACATCATGATCGCTGCTCGCGGCCGCGGGCTCGATACATGTCCGCAAGCCGCGTTTACGCAATTTCACAAGATCATTTCCGATGTGTTGCATTTGCCGGAAGGAGAGCAGGTGGTGTGCGGCATGTCGCTTGGATTTGCCGATCCAACCAGGATAGAAAACACGTTGGTAACCGAACGCGAACCGGTATCGGCCTTTGCGAAATTTCTCGAATGACGAACAGTCGTCAGGTCGTCTGCATGATGCCTCTTGCTTCCGGTGCCCCGTAACAAGGCGTCGGGCATGGCAGCGTTCGGGCGGCGGGTTATTTTGTCGCAAAAGAACCCACAATTTTGACGTAAAGAATCGATTTGACGCTTTGGCTTAAATCTAAAGAAAATCAAAAAAAGCGTTGTTCAAGTATTAATTTTGAGGAAAAACAATTATCAGTTAGAAAATTGTTTAATTGCATCACCTAACTCCCTAATTCTCTTGCGAATTTTCACAATTTTGCTACACTGCAAAATGTTAATTCCAAGCATTAAAAGGGGAGACGCAGATGGGCAAGTCCGCGCTGGGGATTGTTTTTTCCCTGTTATTTGTCATTTTCAGCATACCTGTCGCGGGAGCAGCCGGAACGTCGAGCGCTACGGTCGAGAAAAAAAGCAGCGCGAAAAAGTCCGTCGTTGCCAAGAAAAAACCTCGCGCACGAACTGCCGCCAAACGTCTTGTGAAGGCAAAAAAGCGTCCCGCAAAAAAATCTGCTGCCCGAAAATCCAGGGCAAGGGTCTCCATATCGTCTACCAGCCGTAAAAAAGTTATCGTAAAGAATTCCGGAAAGGATTCCGGCTTTCAACGCGCTGCCTTTACGTCCGTCCGTCCGGCGGGCGCTCGACCCCAGAGTGCCGAAGAAATGGCAAGCCTGAATCTGGCGCAGGATCCTCCGGATCTGAAATCGAATGTGGCCTTGGTGATGGATCAGTCGAATTCCGAGGTGCTGTTTGAAAAAAATGCGCAACAAGCGTTGCCGATTGCCTCCATCACGAAACTGATGACCAGTCTGGTAGTAGTCGAATCGCGCCAGGATATGGACGAATTATTGACGGTAACCGATGCTGATATCGACAGGGAGAAAAATACCTATTCCCGTTTGCGCGTCGGATCGCAGCTGACCCGTGCAAATATGTTGCATATCGCTCTGATGAGTTCCGAAAATCGTGCGGCATCTGCGTTGGGGCGGCATTATCCAGGCGGCATAACCGCGTTTGTCGCGGCGATGAATGCGAAGGCAGCAGCGCTTGGCATGACCGATACGCGTTTCGTCGAGCCGACCGGTCTTTCGAGCGATAACGTCGCGAGCGCGCGCGATCTTGCGAAGCTGGTCGTTGCCGCCTCTCAGCATCCGATCATCAGCCACTATTCCACCGATAATCAATATGCTGTCGAGCCGGGAGGCGCGAGGCTTAGGTACAGGAACTCGAACCGGCTTGTGGCAAATCCGGAATGGGAAATCAATCTTCAAAAGACCGGTTATATTTCGGAAGCCGGGCGTTGCCTCGTCATGCAAGCGGTGATTGACGAGCGCCCGATTATCATGGTCTTCCTGGATTCCAAGGGTAAACTGTCACGGCTGGCGGATGCCCGGCGCATCCGAAAATGGCTGGAAGCGGCAAAACCGGCGATGATGTCCCGAGCGGAGCAGGCAGTACAAGGCTGATTCCAGGTCGACAAAAAAGACGAGCCAGGCGGCTCGTCTGCTCAAGACCGCTGATCAATATCGGTGCGTGGGAAATCGTCGGGAAAGTGTAATTCCATTGAGCATTACGCTAGTTGTTTCCACATCAGAAACTTGTCTGAGGATGAGGTACATATCCCAGCACCGACGAAATTTGGTTAACGGTATTCATCAGCTCATCGATCCATTCTTCCTGCAGCCGGTCGGCCGGTGCTGAAATCGACAATCCTGCGATCAGTTTGCCGGAATCGTCCCGGATACCCGCCGCCATGCAGCGTACACCCAGTTCGAGCTCTTCATTGTCGCGAGCATAGCCGCGCGCGCGCACCAGGCTGAGTTCACGCTCCAGTTTAGCGAGATCGGTAATCGAATTCTTGTTATGTCCGGCCAATCCGGTTCGGGTGGCATAGGCGCGAACCGATTTCGTGTCGTCTACCGACAGGAAAAGTTTGCCGGTGGAAGTCAGATGCAGAGGGGCGCGACCGCCGATCGCACGCACTACCTGCATGCCGGAGCGCTCGGAAAAGGCACGGTCGATGTATACGATTTCGTCGCTTTGCCGCACCGAAAGGTTAATGGTCTGCTGGGTTTTTCGATGCAATGCACGCATGAAATCCAAAGCCGCTTCGCGGACATTGAGTCTGCTCTTGACGATATTTCCCAGTTCCAGAAGACGCATGCCCAGCCGATATGATCCAGGCTCGGCCCGGTCTACGAAACGCTTCATCACCATGTCGTTCAAAATTCGATGCGCAGTCGAAGGGTGCAGCCCGGTTATCGTCGATAATTCCTTCAGGCTGACAGGATCCGGATAATGGGCAAGGGCGTCCAACAGCGATATCATGCGCTCGATTACCTGGATCGAAGTCTTGTCGTTTTCTGATGTGGTTTCGGTTTTCATAGTGCGGAGAATGCATTGCAGTTCCAATGTTATATCACAATGTGAAAAAATGAAAAAGTCCAAAGAATTAATTTGCGGACATTCTCCAAATTTTTTCATTCGCTCGCAATGGCGGATTTTCCGGTACGCACTACATAATGTTCGGCTGATAAAAACGGGTCTGCGTCCGTTGATTGCTGGAGTGAGCCTTCATCCGGTTGAGAAAACGCATTCATAAACGAGGAAATGCAACGATGCCTGTAATCACTGATATTGAAGATCTGCGTGTATTGGCGAAAAAACGCGTGCCTCGCATGTTCTATGACTATGCGGACTCGGGGTCCTGGACCGAATCGACGTATCGCGCCAACAGCAGCGATTTTGCGCAGATCAAGTTCCGGCAACGCGTTGCGGTAAACATGGAGAATCGAACGCTGGCTTCAACCATGGTGGGCCAGCGTGTGGCAATGCCGGTCGCGATCGCTCCCACCGGCTTGACCGGCATGCAGTTTGCGGACGGTGAGATCGTTGCAGCAAGGGCGGCAGAAAAATTCGGCGTGCCTTTCACCCTCTCGACCATGAGCATTTGTTCGATCGAGGATATTGCCGCCCACACCAGCGCTCCATTCTGGTTCCAGGTTTATTTCATGAAGGATAGGGATTTCATGGGCCGGCTGATCGACCGCGCAAAGGCGGCCAATTGTTCCGCGCTGGTTCTTACCCTCGATTTGCAGATCCTGGGACAGCGCCACAAGGATTTGAAAAACGGGTTGTCTGCGCCGCCGAAACTGACTGTACCAAATATCGTCAACATGATGACCAAGCCACGCTGGTGCTGGGGCATGCTCAATACCAAGCGCCGGAGTTTCGGCAATATCGTCGGCCACGCTTCCAATGTCTCGGACATGTCGTCGCTGTCGTCATGGACCGCGGAACAATTCGATCCCGCGCTGTCGTGGGACGATGTAAAGTGGATACGGCAACGATGGGACGGCAAGCTGATCATCAAGGGCATCATGGACGTCGAAGATGCGCGCCTGGCCGCACAGAGCGGCGCGGATGCGTTGATCGTATCGAATCACGGCGGACGCCAGCTTGATGGTGCACAGTCGTCGATTTCGGCGCTGCCGGCGATCGTCGATGCAGTGGGCGACAGGATGGAAGTACATATGGATGGTGGAATCCGCTCCGGACAGGATGTAATCAAGGCGCTGGCGCTGGGCGCCAAAGGCGTGTATATCGGCCGTGCTTTTCTTTACGGCCTTGGGGCGATGGGCGAAGCCGGCGTAACAAAAAGCCTGGAAATCATCCAGAAGGAACTGGATATCACGATGGCGCTTTGCGGCTTGACTGATGTCACCAAGGTAGACAGGCAAATTCTGCTGCCCGGAACGTATTGAAATAGTGCTTCGGGGTTGAACGTATTTCCGCCACGTTGAATGGGGGCGCCATGAATGATGGTCCGCGAGTGGCCAGCGAGTTCAAAAGCAGGCATGGCCTGAAAAGAATTCTGCCGGCCGTTTCGTTTGCAATCGACGGTTTGAGGTCGGCATGGAAGCACGAGCATGCGTTTCGGCAGGAACTGGCCGTCATCGTTCCGGGCATGATTGCCGCGCTGTTCTTTCCGATCGCCGCGCTGGAAAAACTGTTATTGATCGGTGTGCTGGTGATGGTGCTGATCGTCGAACTGATTAATTCCGCGATTGAAGCGACGGTGGATCGTGTGTCGCTGGAACGTCATCCATTGTCGAAAAACGCGAAAGACTTTGGCAGCGCGGCAGTCTTGCTGTCGGTGGTTCTTGCCGGCGCTACCTGGCTGGTGGTGTTGTGGCCGGTGGTCTCAGGCTGGCTTTAAGCCCGCATCTGGTTTTGATCCGACTTCATCTTCCTTCCCCAGGCTCCTTTAAACCGCTCGGATCGCTACTGGCCGGGATTGGTGATTTCAGCGTGAATCGCATTGATGCCTTTGACGACATCGTCCGGCAGCTTGACTGAAAACGCATCGATATTTTCCTTTAACTGCGCCATCGTCGTCGCACCGATGATGGTCGATGCAATGAACCAGCGCGAATAACACCATGCAAGCGCCAGCTCCGCCGGTGTCATGTCATTGGCCCGCGCGAGTGCGGCATAACGCCTGGTTGCTTCGACCACCCTGGGACGCAGGTAACGCGGACTCCAGTGCGCCGGGAAAATCGTCAGGCGGCCTTGCGCCTTCGGGTCTTCAATATATTTTGCAGTCAACTGGCCGAAGGCAAGCGGACTGTAGGCCAGCATGCCGACATTTTCGCGGAAACAGGTCTCATCCAGCGCCGACTCGAAGCCGCGATTTGCCAGGTGATAGCCGTTCTGAATCGATACGATGCGCGGCAATCCTTTTGTGTCAGCCTGCTTGATGAATTCACTTACGCCCCAGGCGCTTTCATTCGATACGCCGATATGGCGAATCTTTCCGGCCTTGATCAAATCGTCGAGCGCCGCAAGCGTTTCGTCGATCGGCGTATGGTCACGCTCGGCTTCCGGATCAAACGACGTCTGTCCGAAAATCGGCACGTTCCGGCTTGGCCAGTGCAACTGGTACAGATCGATATAGTCGGTTTGCAGGCGGCGCAGGCTATCGTTGACTGCGGCATGGATGTTTGCCGCATTCAGATCATTTTGCCCTTTGCGTATCCAGGTTATATGGCGCGATGGGCCGGCTACCTTGGTCGCCAATATCACTTCGCTGCGTTTGCCCGATTTCTTGAGCCAGCTTCCGATGCAGCTTTCTGTCGCGCCTTGGGTTTCCGCGCGCGGCATCACCGGATACATCTCGGCGGTATCGATGAAATTGATGCCGCGTTCAAGCGCATAGTCGAGCTGGCTATGGGCGTCCGCTTCGCTATTTTGCTCGCCGAAGGTCATGGTGCCGAGACAGATTCTGGAGACGTGCAGGTCGCTGGAACCGAGTTTTATTTTTTTCATGTTTGTTCGCATTTAAAATGATTGGCGCGTCGGGCACCGAAGCAGAACTTTAGCGTGAATTGCGCAATGCCGCTGCGCACTCCCTGACCAGGGCCGGCCCGCGATAGATGAGGCCGGTGTAGAGCTGGACCAGCGATGCGCCGGCCTCGATTTTGGCTTGCGCATCCGCGCCGGAAAAAATGCCGCCTACGCCTATGATCGGCAACGCGTCGCCTAATTCGGCCCTGAGGCCGCGGATCACCGTGTTCGACAAATCGAACACCGGAGCCCCGGACAGTCCGCCGGCTTCCTGCGCATGTGGAAGCCCTTGCACCGCATCGCGGGTCACTGTCGTATTGGTTGCGATCACCGCGTCGATCCCGTGCCGAATCAGAGACTCCGCGATATTCTTGATCTGCTCGCGATCGATGTCAGGCGCGATCTTGAGTGCGATCGGAACATAGCGCCGGTGCGCATCAGCCAGCCGCTGCTGTGCTTCCTTCAAGCGGGAAAGCAGTGCATCCAGTTCGGATGCGGCCTGCAACTGCCGCAAATTTCTGGTGTTCGGTGAGGAAATATTGATCGTGACATAGCTTGCGTATGCATAGACTTTTTCAAGGCAGTGCAAATAATCGTCGGCCGCCCGCTCGATCGGCGTGTCGGCATTCTTGCCGATGTTCAGGCCGAGCACGCCTTCCCGGTTCTGGTAAAAGCGCGATGCCTGCACGTTGGAAACAAACGCATCCACCCCGCCGTTGTTGAATCCCATGCGATTGATGACCGCTTTGGCGGCGGGCAGGCGAAACATGCGCGGCTTCGGGTTACCCGGTTGCGCGCGCGGCGTGACGGTGCCGATTTCGATGAAACCGAAACCGAGCGCGGCCAGACCGTCTATGAAGGCGCCATCCTTGTCCAAACCGGCAGCCAGGCCGACCGGATTTGGAAAGCTGATGCCCATCACGCTGCGTCGGTCGGCTTCCGGTTTTCGGATGATTTTTGTAATGCCCAGTGCTGCCGCGTTCCTGAGTGCCGGCAAGGTCAGGTTATGTGCGTCTTCCGGGTCCATCGAAAAAAGAAGCGGGCGGGCAAGGGCGTAGAGAAATTTTTCCGGCACGATGATGGCGAGAGGCGATGAAAGAGGAAACGGTTTCGGCGCGCCGAACCGGCATGGCAACATATCATTGCCTTGGTGCTATTTTAACGTGCGAAACCGTTACGCTGTCGGCGTCGCGAGGGAAACATGGTCAGGGCAGATCGATCCACTGATTTTTTCGTAATGCCTCGATCGGTCTGAAATTGATTTTGTAAGCCATCTTGCTGCTGGCCTCGATCCAGTAGCCGAGATAAACGTAGGGCAGATTCAACTGTTTCGCCTGCTCGATCTGCCACAAGACATTGTATGTTCCATACGAAGAACCGCGGACTCCCGGTTCATAAAAGGTATAGACCGACGACAGGCCATCGTCCAGTACATCGATGATGCTGACCATGCGGAGGCTTTGGTTTTCATCCCGAAACTCGACCAGCCGTGTATTGACCTTGCTCTGCAACAGGAATTGCGCGTACTGATCCCGGCTGTCCTGGTCCATGCCGCCGCCGGCGTGGCGCGCCGCCTGGTAACGCAGATAAAGATCGTAGTGCTCCGGTACATAAGCAAGATTGGTCACCCATGCCGTCAGATTGCTGTGCTTGTCCCATGCGCGGCGCTGGCTGCGGTTTGCGGCAAACAGCTTCGTCTTGACGCGTACCGGCGTGCATGCCTGACATCCGTCGCAATATGGCCGGTAGGTAAAAATGCCGCTGCGGCGAAAGCCGTTCTTGACCAATTCAGAATAGACGTCCGCATTGATTAAATGGGATGGCGTTGCGACCTGCGACCTTGCCTGGCGGTCTTCAAGGTAACTGCATGGATACGGCGCGGTTGCGTAGAACTGTAATGTCGAAAAAGGAAGATCTTTAAGATGTGTCATCTAGAACTAACTCGCCGGCGATAGGAACCGTAACAATTTACACCGCACAGACGGAAACGAGCAAAGTTTTTTGGACCCGACATCAAAAAATATCAATCGGTTTCCATCCTTCAATTTGCGGCTTCATGACAGCCGTACGTATATGGTCGATGAATTCGGTTCTTGAAATCGGCATTGCGCCAAGCGATGCCAGGTGGGAGGTTTCCTGCTGGCAGTCGATCAGCTCTACTCCGTTGGTTTTCAGGAAATGCACCAGGTAGGCCAGCGCGATTTTGGACGCATCATTTACCCGTGCAAACATGGATTCGCCATAGAACATGCGTCCGATACTGACGCCATAAGCGCCACCGACCAATTCACCGTCGAACCAGCATTCCGAACAATGCGCGTGCCCCATCCGGTGCAATGCGCAATAGCCGCTAATGATGTCTTCAGAAATCCAGGTCCCGGTGGTGTCACCGCGCGGTTCGGCACAGGCGCGCATCACTTGCTCGAAAGCAGTGTCGAAGCGGATCTGCCATCGTTGATCCGATATGGCGCTTGCGTGAACTTTCCGTAACGTTTTTTTGAAGCTTCTCGTGATGACCAGGCGATCGGTATACAGCACCATGCGCGGATCGGTGCTCCACCACAAAATGGGCTGACCTTCCGAAAACCACGGGAAAATTCCCTGGCGGTACGCTTCCAGCAACCGACGCGGTGATAAATCTCCGCCAGCTGCCAACAAACCCGGAGCGCCGTCTGCGTCGGTCAATGCTTCCGAAACGTTCGGAAACGGCGTTTGCCCTTCCAGCCACGGAATCACTTTATCTCACCAATCTGAATCGAAAATCGCACGCTGATGGTGCGGAGCGGCCGTAAATCAAATTCACGTTTAAATTCTTCCCGTAAATTCAATGAGTTAAATGTGCGCACCAAATTGGAATAGTTATTGCTTTGTTGGAACGCCTTGCATTGCAATTGCACAATCATTGGGAGAATTTTCATATGGAGCTGTTTAAAAACGGTGCTGATACCTTATTCGTTCTGCTGGGCGCCATCATGATTTTGGCAATGCATGCAGGGTTTGCATTTTTGGAACTGGGGACCGTACGAAAGAAAAACCAGGTCAATGCACTGGTCAAAATATTAGTCGATTTTGCAGTGTCGACGATTGCCTATTTTTTTGTTGGCTACAGCATTGCATACGGTATCAATTTCTTCAGCAGCGCGGAGGTGCTGGCCGCCAAAAATGGCTATGAACTTGTGAAGTTCTTTTTCCTGCTTACATTCGCAGCGGCGATTCCCGCCATTATCTCCGGGGGAATTGCCGAGCGTGCCAAGTTTTATCCGCAATTGGCCGCGACTGCATTGCTGGTCGGGCTGATTTACCCATTGTTTGAAGGCATTGCATGGAACCAGCAATTCGGCATCCAGGCATGGCTGAAGGCAACCTTCGATGCCGAATTCCACGATTTTGCCGGATCGGTGGTCGTGCATGCGGTTGGCGGATGGGCTGCGCTGCCCGCGGTGTTGCTGCTTGGCGCGCGCCGCGGCAGATATTCGAAGGATGGTGCGGTATCCGCGCATCCGCCGTCCAGTATTCCGTTTCTCGCATTGGGTGCGTGGATTCTTACGGTGGGCTGGTTCGGATTTAACGTGATGAGTGCGCAGTCGCTCGAAAAAATGAATGGGCTGGTCGCGATCAATTCCTTGATGGCGATGGTAGGCGGCACGCTGGCGGCAGTGCTGGCGGGTAAGAACGACCCCGGTTTTGCCTACAACGGACCGCTCGCCGGGTTGGTTGCAATCTGTGCCGGTTCGGACCTGATGCATCCGCTCGGCGCCTTGCTTACCGGCGGCATTGCCGGTGCACTTTTTGTCTGGGCATTCACGCTGACGCAAAACAAGTGGAAAATCGACGATGTGCTCGGGGTATGGCCGCTGCATGGCTTGTGCGGCGTATGGGGCGGATTGGCGGCGGGTATTTTCGGTCTGGATATATTTGGCGGCCTGGGAGGCGTAGCGTTCGTGTCGCAGCTGATCGGAACCGTGTTGGGAGTGGCGATTGCCGCGACCGGCGGCCTGGTCATTTATGGATTGTTAAAAAAGACGGTCGGTATCCGCCTCGATCCCGAACAGGAATTCAACGGCGCGGACCTGACGATTCATAAGATCTCCGCAACCCCGGAACGGGAAGCCAATTGGTGAACATTTGTTGGCACACGATGCATCGACAGGTTCGGGGGTGATGCAGTGCGGGTAACGCCGGTTCGTGGATTGCGGCCAGTCACTGATATGTCGCCGCCACATGTCATCGCCGGATCGGGCTCGCTGAAATGAGTCCACGCATTGCCATTGCCAGGCCGAACGCGCCATAGACAAGGAACAAGGATCGCGTAGACAAGCGGTTTTCAAATCCCGGGCGCAGGCGTCGCGGCGTCATGTTGAAGTCGACGAAACAGGCAAGAGCAGCGACGGCCGCGGCGCCGGCGATAGCCGGCCGGAAATCTTTTTTGTCTGCGCGGTCTCCAAACCACTTCTCATAGAGTACGGTCCAAAAGGTCGCAGACGCATGATGGATCAGGTAGCCTTGCAGGGTATACCGTGAACTCGGTTCGTCGCGATACTTGGCATGGTCTCCATGGAACCAATGGCTGATCGCATTGACGGGGGCAAACGGTGTGCCATTCTCCCGCATGCCACATGCTCCCAGTACGGCAGTCGTCACGGCGCTCGCCACGCTGCCCGATATTGCACCGTCACTAATTGCCTTTGGCCAGGTCTTCATGTTTGTTCGATCGATTTGCCACTGATTAAGTTCGCCGCGCAATTCGGTGGTCGTCCCGGGGTTTTCATGGGCGAAAGCGAATACATCGCACTTCCGTTGATGAAGTGAGTCCTAAACAGGAAGACGGTTCCTGCCTGGAAGGAAAGGATGCGAAATTGATTGTCTTGCTTACCGGCGCCAGCGGATTCATCGGACGTCATCTGGTCGATGCATTGGCGTCGTCGCGGCATCAGTTGATTTGCGCGGTGCGAAACCCGTCATCGGTAGGCGATCCGCGATTTCGCCAAGTCGCCGCGGATTTCACCCGGGATTTCGATGCGACCGACTGGGCGCCGCATGTTGCCGGTGTTGATGTGGTGATCAACGCGGTCGGCATCATTCGCGAACATGGCACACAGACCTTCGACGCGATTCACAACCGGGCGCCGCGCGCATTGTTTTCCGCTTGTGCTGCTGCCGGCGTGCAACTCGTGGTGCAGATCTCCGCACTCGGAGCGGACAAGGATGCACAGAGCCGCTATCACTTGAGCAAAAAAGAGGCGGACGACTTTCTGGCCGGGCTGCCGCTGCGCTCGGTAATCGTGCAGCCGTCGTTGGTGTACGGTTCCGGCGGTACCAGCGCTCGGTTGTTCACGATGCTGGCCAGCCTGCCGATTATCGTACTGCCCGGCCATGGCGGTCAGTTGATACAGCCGGTGCATGTCGACGATGTGACCGCCGCCGTCATGGCTTTGCTGGAGCAACCTCCGGATAGCGGCGCGCGGTTATCCGTGGTCGGTCCGCAGGCGATATCACTGCGGACTTTTCTTTCTACATTGCGCGAAGCAATGAGATTTCGGCCCGCATGGTTTTTATCGGTCCCGATGTCATTGGTGCGCATCGCAGCGAGGACGGGCAAGATGCTGCCCAACGGATTGCTTGATCCGGAAACGCTGCAAATGCTGGAGCGCGGTAACACCGCAAGCGCCGCACAGATATCCAAATTGATCGGACGCGAACCGCGCCGCGCCGAGCACTTCATCAAAAAATCCGATGTGTCCGCGGTGCGCCTGCAGGCTCAGTTGAACTGGCTGCTTCCGGTACTGAGAGCGAGTGTTGCGCTGGTATGGATCGTGACCGGCATCGTGTCGCTTGGAATTTATCCGGTCGCAGACAGTTACGCATTGCTGGCCAGAGTCGGCATTACCGGCATGCTGGCGCCGATCATGTTGTACGGCGCGGCGCTGCTGGATCTGGCTTTTGGCGTTGCGACACTGGCACTGGCCAGACGGCGCTGGCTGTGGCTGGCACAACTGTCGGTCATCCTGTTCTATACCGCGGTGATCACGTGGAAACTGCCGGAATTCTGGCTGCACCCGTATGGCCCGCTGCTCAAGAACCTGCCGATGGTTGCAGCCATTTGGTTGCTGCTGGAACTGGAAGAACGCTGATGGAATATGTCGTCGTGAAATGGCTGCATATCCTGTCGTCCACGTTTCTGTTCGGCACCGGGATAGGATCGGCTTTCTACATGCTGCTTGCCAGCCTGTCACGCGACGTGCGCGTCATTGCGGTGGTATCGCGTCATGTGGTGCTGGCCGACTGGCTGTTTACTACGCCGACGATCATCATCCAGCCGCTTACGGGTTTTTACCTGATGCATCTCGCCGGTTTCCCACTCACGAGCCGATGGATTTTCTGGTCGATTGTGCTGTACTTCGTCGCCGGCGCCTGTTGGCTCCCGGTGGTATGGCTGCAAATCAAGATGCGCGGTTTTGCGCGCGATGCGGTTCAGACGAATTCTGCGTTGCCGCCAATCTATTGGCGAAACATGAAGATCTGGGTAGCGCTTGGGATACCGGCGTTTATCTCGCTGGTCATCGTGTTTTACCTGATGGTGGCAAAACCGGCCTGATCTATTAGCGGCAGCGCGACCGACAAATCCTGCACAGGCTTATGCAGGGCGCGGTATAGGTTTCGTAATGTCAAGCGAGTGAAAATCATAGCTGCCGCCGTTCCTGACTTTCGCCAAGTCGGCAAAAAAGAACTTCAGCGTATGTCCCACTGTCGGGAAAGCAATGTCCTTCCACGGAATTTCGGCTTCGGTAAAAAGCTTGACCTCCAGACTTTCGATACCGGCCGCATAATCGATATCCAGCAACGTTGCCCGATAGAACATATGCACTTGATGTACATGCGGCACATTCAGCAACGAAAACAGTTGATGGATTTCAATTCGTGCGCCGGCTTCTTCTTCTGTTTCGCGGGCAGCAGCGTCAGCAGTGGTTTCCTCGTTTTCCATGAAACCGGCCGGCAATGTCCAGTATCCATAACGCGGCTCGATTGCACGCTTGCAAAGCAGCACCCGGGTTTCGCCATCCTGTTCCCATACGGGGATCGATCCGATCACCATTTTCGGATTTTGATAATGAATTACGCCGCAGTGACTGCACACATAACGTGGACGATTGTCATCCGGCGGAGTTTGCAGCGAAACGGGATGCGCGCATTCGGAACAGAATTTCATAAGTAGTAAGCATCGAAGACGATTGGTAAGCGCTCGATCGAAAAGCATGTCCGCATGCTTTTCGGCGACGAGAAAACTGCAGCAGGAAGTGTATCACCGCAGGCAAATCGCGCGATTGGATTTGCTTTGCCCTTCGAACCCATGTATAGTTCGTATCTTCAGACGCGGGGTGGAGCAGTCTGGCAGCTCGTCGGGCTCATAACCCGAAGGTCGCAGGTTCAAATCCTGCCCCCGCAACCAAGTCTTACAAGTCTTGATATTCCCGCCCATAATTACACCTCCTCTAAACGGGCGTCGGAAAGCAGCATCAACGGGTTCGTTAACCGGACGGCATCATGAGATGCCAGTCGTTGAAATATAACCTCTGCAAATTGCAACTAATAAGTCGTACAAGAATCGCACATGAATACTGCTGAGGCCAAGAAAGTCCTCGAAACCGCATTGCTATGCGCTCACGAGCCATTGTCTATCAACGATCTGAAAAAGCTTTTTGTCGGGAATGGTGAAAGCACCGAGGAAGTCGGCGCCGATACGATCAAGGTAATGCTGGAAGAGTTGCGTGGCGACTGGTCGGATAAAGGCATCGAAGTGGTTAGTTTGTCGACCGGCTGGCGCTTTCAAAGCCGTCCCGACATGAAGATTTATCTCGATCGGCTCAATCCGGAAAAGCCGCCGAAGTATTCGCGTGCAACGCTGGAAACACTGGCCATTATTGCTTATCGCCAGCCTGTTACCCGAGGCGATATCGAAGAAATTCGTGGCGTCACGGTCAATTCGCAGACGATCAAAATGCTGGAAGACCGTGGCTGGATCGAAGCGATCGGCCACCGCGATGTTCCGGGGCGTCCTGCGCTGTTTGCAACCACCAAGCAGTTTCTTGACGATCTCGGCCTGACTTCGCTGGATCAATTGCCGCCCTTGCAGCAGATGATGAAAGGCGAGATGCAGCACGCATCCCTGTTGGAAATGCAGGCGCTGGAATCCGAAATGCAAGCCAATCTGGATCAGGCAGCCATCGATTTTGCAGCCGAAGCCCGGGAAGAGCGGGAAGAAACTGCAATGGAGAGTATTACAGAAGTTAATGCCGAACATAGTGAAGCCGCTTCCGATTCCGGCCGGCTTGTATTGAATGCTGAAGTTCCTTCTCACGACCCCGTGCCCGAATCAACGACTGATGCTGCGCCAGGTCCGCAAAACGACGAATCCAACAATGACCCTTCCTACCCCCAATGACCTACCGGTAATTAGCGCGGCCTCGTCTGATGCCGACAAGGCTGACGAGAAGAGCGGAAGCCCGGCCGATACGCGCTCCAGCGACAATGCTTCGTCTTCGGCCACGGCAGGCGACCGACCGGCAAAGCGCGGGGTGCGCGGTCCGCGTACCTTAAGGCGGGCCAGAAACGCGCCGCGCCCGGAAAGCAGCACTGGCGGTGACGCGGCTTCCGGCGATGGATCGAATATGGCGCCGCAGGCCATGGCCAATGGAGATTCGGCATCCTCCACAAGCGCCAGATCGCAGAGCGATCGCGGTCCCCGGTCTCCGAATGATCGGCAGAAGGGGAAAAAGACTTCCCAAAAGCAACGCAGTCCTGCCGTAAATTCGAACGGAAAAGGATCGCCCCATCCAAGGACGGCAAATGCGGACGATGTATTTTCTTTCGTTACATCAGATGCGTTCGATAGCCAGGTTGACGATGAAAAATCGGAGGGTCGATCCGGGAATCGTTCTGGACCGGCAAAAAATGTCCGCCGGGATCTGACTGCAGAAGACGATGCGCCGAAATTGCATAAAGTCTTGGCGGACGTCGGCCTCGGATCGCGCCGGGATATGGAAGAACTGATCATCGCCGGACGGGTATCGGTCAATGGCGAGCCGGCCCATATAGGTCAGCGGATTCTGCCGGCCGACCAGGTGCGAATTAACGGCAAATTACTGCAGCGCAAAGTCAGCACCCGACCGCCGCGTGTCTTGGTGTATCACAAGCCTGCGGGTGAAATTGTCAGCACGAACGATCCGGAAGGCAGGCCATCGGTATTCGATCGATTACCCACCATGAAGGCCGCCAAATGGCTGGCGGTTGGACGCCTCGATTTCAATACCGAAGGTTTGCTGCTGTTTACAACTTCGGGCGATCTTGCCAATCGATTGATGCACCCGCGTTACGGTATTGACCGGGAATACGCGGTACGTACGCTTGGCGAACTTGAAGAAGGCATGCGCCAGAAATTGCTGGCCGGCGTTGAGCTTGAGGATGGTACTGCACAATTTTCCAGGATTGCGGACGGCGGCGGCGAGGGGGTCAATAAATGGTATCGCGTTACCATCGGCGAAGGCCGTAACCGCGAGGTGCGGCGGATGTTCGAGGCAATCGGTCTGACGGTATCGCGGCTGATTCGTACCCGGTATGGCGCATTGACGCTGCCGCCGAATCTGAAGCGCGGCCGCTGGGAAGAAATGGACGAGCACGCGGTGCGCGACCTGATGAAATTGAGCGGATTGGAAAAGGCTGCTGGACAAAGCCAATCGGCCGCCGGTCAGGGAAGTTCCAAGGCGCGCAAAGGTAGCGCCAACCGCGTTGGCGGTAGCTACGAAAACGGTCAGGGCCAGCCACGGAATTCAGCGCGCGGCCAGGGTCAGGCTCGTTCACGCCAGCCGGATCCGTTGCAGACCGCGCTTGGCTTTCCCGGAATGGGTCAGCCCCGCCGCAATGGCGGAGCCGGGCGTGGCGGGATTGATGGCCAAGGGCGACAGGGCCAAGGCAGACAGGGGAGGCAGGGAGGAAGTCCGCTCGGCTCCACTGGCCCGGTGCGCCGCCGCTCAAGAGGATAAAAGCGGTATCGTCCGCCTCCGGTCAAATAATTCCGGCATTGACGAGCTTCCCTGGTTGAAACGCCGCTCTTGAGGGGGGCGAAACTTCGGCTTGGCATTGCGAGGCACTAAGTAATCGATTATAATTCGGCAGTTTACAGGGGTCGCTGCCCGCGAAAACTTCGTCGGGAAATAACTGCAGGCGGCTTGAATCATAAGAAAGATGGGCAGATGCCCATTTTTTTTTTGTTAAACAGTTTGTAAATTCAGGCGGCAGTTGGAAAATGGGCGCTGGATGATACTTTGTTACGAGGAATTGCCTTGCAGTTGTCAGGACTGATTGAAAAGACCGTTGTCGGTATGGGCTACGAGCTTGTCGATTTCGAACAAGCCGGACGTGGATTGTTGCGTGTATATATTGATTTTGCGCCGCACGAAGGCGACCTTGGCCATATTACGGTCGAGGACTGCGAAAAAGTGACGCATCAATTGTTGCATGTATTGACCGTGGAAAATGCGTCGTACGAACGCCTCGAAGTGTCGTCTCCGGGATTGGATCGGCCGTTAAAGAAACTCGCCGACTATCGGCGGTTTGCGGGACAGGAAGCGGTTGTAAAACTGCGCATCCCGATGCCGGGCACATCGAATCGTAAAACGTATCAAGGAATTTTGCATGCGCCTGATGGCGACATGCTGCAACTGGAATTTGAAGGAAATGACGGGCCGGCGATGCTGGAATTTACGCTGGCAGATGTGGACAAGGCACGTTTGGTGCCGAAAGTGGATTTTAGGAGTCGCAAAGCATGAGTCGCGAAGTTTTATTGTTGGTCGACGCGCTAGCGCGTGAAAAAAACGTCGATAAGGATATCGTTTTCGGAGCGCTGGAACATGCGCTCGCGCAGGCGACCAAGAAACGCTACGAGGGCGATGTGGACATTCGCGTCTCGATCGATCGCGAGACGGGTGAATTCGAATCCTTCCGCCGCTGGCATGTGGTCCCGGATGAAGCCGGCCTGCAGTTGCCCGACCAGGAAATCCTGCATTTCGAAGCCAAGGAACAGATCGACGACATCGACATTGACGACCACATCGAAGAGCCGATCGAGTCAGTCGAATTTGGCCGCCGCTTTGCACAAGACACCAAACAGGTCGTGTTGCAGCGCATCCGCGATGCGGAGCGCGAACAAATTCTTGCCGATTTCCTGGAACGTGGCGATTCGCTGGTGACCGGCACCATCAAGCGCATGGAGCGTGGTGACGCGATCGTCGAATCGGGCAAGATCGAAGCACGTTTGCCGCGCGACCAGATGATCCCGAAGGAAAATCTGCGTATCGGCGATCGGGTACGTGCATTTATCCTCCGCATCGAACGCAATGCACGCGGACCGCAAGTGATCCTGTCGCGCACCGCACCCGAGTTCATCATGAAGCTGTTTGAACTTGAAGTACCTGAAATCGAACAAGGCCTGCTGGAAATCAAATCCGCTGCCCGCGATCCTGGCGTACGTGCCAAGATTGCCGTCTTTACAAGCGACAAGCGGATCGACCCGATCGGCACCTGCGTCGGCATGCGCGGTTCACGCGTGCAGGCAGTGACCGGCGAGCTCGGCGGGGAACGGGTTGATATCGTGTTGTGGTCGGAAGATCCGGCGCAGTTCGTGATCGGCGCGCTTGCGCCTGCCAATGTATCGTCGATCGTGGTCGATGAAGAAAAGCACGCAATGGACGTAGTGGTCGATGAGGAAAACCTCGCTATCGCCATTGGCCGCGGCGGACAAAACGTGCGTCTGGCATCCGAGCTGACGAAATGGCAGATCAACATCATGACTGCCGAAGAATCGGCGGACAAGTCCGCGGTCGAAACGGCGGCGATTCGTGCATTGTTCATGGAAAAACTCGATGTCGACCAGGAAGTGGCCGACATCCTTGTCGAAGAAGGGTTTGCCAGCCTGGAAGAGATTGCCTACGTGCCGATCACCGAAATGCTGGATATCGAATCGTTTGACGAAGATACCGTCAATGAACTGCGCAACCGTGCCCGCGATGCGCTGGTCACTGAGGCAATTGCCTCCGAAGAAGGTCTCGAAGGCATGGAGGAAGTGTTAGTCGATCTGGAAGGAATGGATCGCATCACCGCCGGCAAGCTCGGTCTGGCCGGTATCAAGACGCTTGAGAAGTTCGGCGGCTTGGCGTATGACGAGTTCGGAGCGATCCTTGCACTTTCCACCGAGCGTGCGCGTCAATTGATTGAGAATGAATTTGAAGATGTGACCGATGAAGAGATGAGACTTATCGACGCCAAGTACGACGAACATGCCAAGGCTTTGCAAGCCAAGGCGTGGAGTCTCGCCGAAGCAAAATAATTTTTATAGCTTCACAATCATCCATCGCGTCACATAGAAAAGAGGACTGAATGGCGAGTAACAACGTAGCCCAATTTGCCACCGAGCTCAAGATGCCGGCCGACCTGCTGCTTACGCAGCTGCGCGCCGCAGGCGTCGAAAAAAGGTCGACCGATGACCAGTTGTCCAAGGAAGACAAGGACAAGCTGCTTGGGCATCTGCGCCGTTCTCACGGTGTCGCGCCCGATGGAGAAAAGAAGAAAATCACGCTGACACGCAAAGAGACGACCGAAATCAAGCAAGCCGATGCAACCGGAAAGTCGCGCACGATCCAGGTTGAAGTTCGCAAGAAGCGCACTTTCGTCAAGCGCGATGAGCCGGCTGTCGAAGAAGCGCCGCAAGTAGAAGCTGCGCCACCTGCGATCGATGAAGCGGAGTTGGCTCGCCGCGCGGATGAAGCGCGCCGGCACGCCGAGCTGATGGCGCGCCAGGAGGCGGATCTGCGTGAAAAGCAGGAGCGCTTGGCGAAGCTGGATGCCGAAAAGGAAGCGCAGGCAAAGGCAATCCGCAAGGCCGAACTGGATGCGGTAAAAGCCGCTGCCGCGCCGGCTCCGGTTAAGGAAGGCGACGCAGTAGCTGACGACAAAAAGCGCATTGCCGCTGAAGAGTCGAAGAAAAAAGCCGCGCAAAATGCCGCCGAAGCTGCCGAAAAAGCGGCGGTAACCGAGCGTGCGCGCAAGGTCGTTGCGGACGAAGTTGCGCAGATCAAGGCAATGATGAATGCGCCGCGCAAGGTGATCAAGGCGCCGGAGCCAGAAGCCGCACCGGTCGCTAAAGCAAAGCCGGCCGAAGGTACGCTGCACAAGCCAGCGGAGAAAAAAGCAGGCGACAAGAAACCTGCGGTTGCCGCGGACAAGAAATCGATCAAATCGGCAAATGTGTCATCCACCTGGCAAGACGACGCCAAGAAGCGCGGGGCCGGAATCAAAACCAGGGGCAACACGGGTGGCGGTCGTGACAGCTGGCGTGCGGGTCCCAAAGGCCGGCGTCCTTCTCATGCTGACGATCGCGAAACCAATTTCCAGGCACCGACCGAAGCCGTCGTCAAGGACGTGCATGTGCCGGAAACGATCACTGTTGCCGAGTTGGCGCACAAGATGTCGGTAAAGGCATCGGAAGTCATCAAGCACTTGATGAAGCTTGGGCAGATGGTCACCATCAACCAGGTGCTCGATCAGGAAACCGCGATGATCGTCGTCGAGGAAATGGGTCATACGGCGCACGCTGCCAAGCTCGATGATCCGGAAGCACTGCTGACGGAAGGCGAAGAGCATGCAGACGTGGAGACGCTGCCGCGTGCTCCGGTGGTAACCGTAATGGGCCACGTCGATCACGGCAAGACCTCGTTGCTCGACTATATTCGACGCGCCAAAGTGGCGTCCGGCGAAGCGGGCGGCATTACGCAGCACATCGGCGCCTACCACGTCGAAACGCCGCGCGGCATGATTACTTTCCTCGATACGCCGGGCCATGAAGCGTTTACCGCAATGCGGGCGCGTGGTGCCAAGGCGACCGATATCGTGATTCTGGTCGTGGCAGCGGATGACGGCGTGATGCCGCAGACCAAGGAAGCGATCGCCCATGCGAAAGCGGCAGGCGTGTCTTTGGTTGTCGCAATCAACAAGATCGACAAACCGGGCGCCAACGCCGATCGCGTGACGCAGGAGCTGATCGCGGAGCAAGTCGTGCCAGAAGCGTACGGCGGCGAATCGCCGTTCATCCCGGTATCGGCCAAGACCGGCGAAGGTATTGATTCGCTGCTTGAAAACGTATTGTTGCAGGCCGAAGTGCTCGAACTGAAAGCACCGGTAACTACGCCGGCCAGAGGACTTGTGATCGAAGCCAAACTCGACAAGGGACGCGGGCCGGTCGCGACGATCCTGGTTCAGTCCGGCACCTTGAAGCGTGGCGACGTGGTACTGGCGGGTTCTTCATACGGTCGTGTGCGGGCGATGATCGACGAGAACGGCAAGAGCATCACCGAAGCCGGACCATCGATTCCGGTCGAAATTCAAGGTTTGACAGAAGTCCCGGTCGCCGGTGAAGACGTGATGGTCATGGCCGACGAACGCAAGGCACGCGAGATCGGCTTGTTCAGGCAAGGCAAGTTCCGCGACGTGAAGCTCGCCAAGCAGCAGGCCGCGAAGCTTGAAAACATGTTCGACCAGTTGGGCGAAGGTGAGGTCAAGAACCTGCCGATGATCATCAAGACCGACGTGCAAGGATCGCAGGAAGCGATCATTCATGCGATGCAAAAACTGTCTACCAATGAAGTGCGGGTGCAGGTGGTGCATGCAGCCGTTGGCGGCATCAGCGAATCGGACGTCAATCTCGCGGTTGCTTCCAAGGCGGTCATCATCGGCTTTAATACGCGAGCCGATGCATCTGCGCGCAAGCTGGCCGAGGCAAACGGCATCGATATTCGTTACTACAACATCATTTACGATGCGGTGGACGAGATCAAGGCCGCGATGTCCGGCATGTTGTCGCCGGAGAAGCGCGAACAGGCGCTCGGTCTGGTGGAAATTCGCCAGGTGTTCCTGGTCAGCAAGGTTGGTGCAATCGCCGGTTGCTATGTGCTCGACGGACTCGTCAAGCGCGGCTCGTCGGTACGGCTTTTGCGCGACAACGTCGTGCTGTGGACCGGTGAACTCGATTCGCTCAAGCGCTTCAAGGACGATGTGAAGGAAGTGAAGGCCGGTTTTGAATGCGGTCTGTCACTGAAAAACTTCAACGACATCAAGGAAGGCGATCAACTGGAAGTGTTCGAAGTTCAGGAAGTCGCCCGTACTCTCTAATCTGGTTCAGGCGGGTGGCGTGCTCATCCGCCGCGACCGGCACGATCGGCGATTCTCATCATGGCTAAACACAGTAAATCCATTCCCGGTCGGGGCTTGCGCGTAGCGGATCAGATCCAGCGCGACCTTGCCGAGATCATTGCCTACGAGCTGAAGGACCCGCGCGTCGGCATGATCACCATCACGGAGGTGCAGGTCACTCCGGACTACGCCCACGCCAAGGTCTTCTTCACGATGCTCAATGACGATCCGGAAGCGGTACAGAAGACCGTGGCCGGATTGCACAAGGCCGCCGGTTTCATACGCGGCCAGCTTGGCCGTCGTCTGACGATTCACGCGATCCCGGAACTGCATTTCGTACACGACAGCTCGACTGCGCGCGGTATGGAGCTGTCGAAGCTGATCGATGAAGCGAACGCGTCGCGCGCCAAGGATGCGGACGAAAGCTGATTCGGCGCACGCGCACTATTCACGCAACAAATGATTTGATCCGAGATGGCGACACCCCCGCCCAAGAAAAAACGCGTACCGGTGCATGGCGTTCTGTTGCTCGACAAGCCCGCAGGCCACTCCAGCAATGACGCGCTGATCAACGCCAAGCGTCTTCTCAATGCGGAGAAGGCAGGCCATACCGGCACGCTCGATCCTTTCGCAACCGGTCTCTTGCCCTTGTGTTTCGGCGAGGCGACAAAGTTTGCCCAGGATCTGCTGGATGCGGACAAGACATATGAGACCGTGGTTCATCTCGGTATTCGCACTACGACCGGCGATACCGAAGGGGAGGCGGTGGAAACCTGCGAAGTGAACGTTCGACCGGACCAGGTCGAAGCAGTTCTCGCCCGCTTTCGCGGCGTGCTCGATCAGGTTCCACCGATGTACTCCGCCCTCAAGCGTGATGGTAAACCCTTGTACGAATATGCACGCGCGGGTATTACGCTCGAACGCGAAGCGCGCCGTGTAACAATCCACGCGCTGGAATTGCTGGATTTCCGGCCACCATATCTGAAACTGCGCGTCAAATGCAGCAAGGGCACCTATATCCGCGTATTGGGGGAAGATATCGGCGCGGCGCTGGGTTGCGGCGCACACCTGCAAGAGCTGCGCCGCATCGGCGTCGGCAACCTGTCGCTGGAGCAGGCGATGACACTTGAGATGTTTGCCGCAATGGTGGATCAAGACCGCGCATTGGCACTCGCACCTGTCGATGCCTTGTTGTCAACATTCCCGTTAATTAATTTATCTGAGCCGCTCGCTGAGAGGTTCCGACAGGGTCAGCGCCTGTCGCTCGGCAAGGAAGGCATCGCCAGCTCCGAACTTGAGGGACGGGTCAGGGTCTACCGCGCTACAGACGGACAGTTGCTCGGCACCGCGCAAATCAAGGAATTCGGCGTGCTGGCGCCCGAACGGCTGATCGCATTGAACAAGCAATGAAACATCTCGGTTGCGCAGCCGTCGCCGCGGTCTATGCCAAGCCCTTGCATGTATGGCGTGACTGACAGCAACTCTTTGAAAAACAAGCGTTTTTTTGAATTCTTGCGACGCAACATGCTATACTATTCGGCTTTCCGAGTTTCGCACCCTTTCGCAGATCAAGATCATGTCAAATACAAAACGCGCCATCCGTAATATCGCCATCATTGCCCACGTTGACCACGGCAAGACGACTCTCGTCGACAAGTTGCTGCGTCAATCAGGCACCTTCCGCGAAAATCAGCAAGTTGAAACACGCGTGATGGATTCCAATGATATTGAAAAAGAGCGCGGCATCACGATCCTGTCGAAAAATTGCGCGGTCGAATATGAAGGCACACATATCAATATCGTCGATACGCCGGGCCACGCCGACTTTGGTGGCGAAGTCGAGCGCGTATTGTCGATGGTCGACAGCGTGCTGTTGCTGGTCGATGCGCAGGAAGGGCCAATGCCGCAGACCCGCTTCGTTACCCGCAAGGCACTGGCACTTGGCTTGAAGCCGATCGTCGTGATCAACAAGATCGACCGCCCGGGTGCGCGCCCGGAATGGGCGATCAATGCCACCTTTGAATTGTTCGACAAGCTCGGCGCCACCGAAGAGCAGCTGGATTTTCCGGTCGTATTCGCGTCTGCACTGAACGGTTATGCCAGCCTCGATGCAACCGTTCGCGAAGGCGACATGAAGCCGCTGTTCGAAGCGATTCTGCAACACGTCCCGGCGCGCGATGATGACCAGGACGGCCCGTTGCAGTTGCAAATTTCTTCCCTCGACTATTCTTCCTATGTGGGCAAAATCGGTATTGGCCGCATTACCCGTGGCCGCGTCAGGGCGCTGCAGGACGTGATCATCAAGGATGGACCGGAGGGCACGCCGATCAAGGCGCGCATCAACCAGGTGTTGAATTTCAAGGGCCTGGAGCGGGTACTGGTCGACGAAGCAGTCGCCGGCGATATCGTGCTGATCAACGGCATCGACGAGATCGGAATCGGCACCACGGTATGTTCGCCGGACGCGCCTGATGCGCTGCCGATGCTGACCGTGGACGAGCCGACCCTGACGATGAATTTCATGGTCAATAATTCGCCGCTGGCAGGACGCGAAGGCAAGTTCGTCACCAGCCGCCAATTGCGTGAACGCCTCGATCGCGAATTGAAAGCCAACGTCGCACTGCGCGTCGCGCCGACCGACGACGATACGATTTTCGAAGTATCCGGTCGTGGTGAATTGCATCTGACAATTCTGATTGAAAACATGCGGCGCGAAGGATTCGAACTCGCCGTATCGCGTCCGCGGGTTGTATTCAAAATGGTTGATGGCGTGCGCCACGAACCATTTGAATTGCTATCCGTTGATGTAGAGGAAGCCAATCAAGGCGGCGTGATGGAAGAACTGGGCCGCCGCCGCGGTGACCTGCAAAACATGGAATCGGATGGAAAAGGCCGTGTCCGCCTTGAATATCGTATCCCTGCGCGCGGCTTGATCGGCTTCCAGGGCGAATTCATGACGCTGACCCGCGGCACCGGCCTGATGAGCCACATTTTTGATGAATACGCGCCGGTGGATAATTCCAAAGGCGAAATGGCGAGCCGCCGCAACGGCGTGCTGATTTCGCAGGACGACGGCGCAGCGGTTGCCTACGCGATCTGGAAACTGCAGGATCGCGGCCGCATGTTCGTGGTTCACAATGATCCGGTATACGAAGGCATGATCATCGGCATCCATTCGCGCGACAATGACCTGGTCGTCAACCCGATCAAGGGCAAGCAGTTGACCAACGTTCGCTCATCCGGCACCGATGAAGCGGTGCGCCTGGTACCGCCGATCCAGATGTCGCTGGAATATGCGGTCGAGTTCATCGATGATGACGAACTGGTCGAAATCACGCCGAAGAGCATTCGTCTGCGCAAGCGCTTCCTGAAGGAGCATGAGCGCAAGAAAGCAGGTCGCGAAGCCGCGTAATTTATTCAGCACCTCACGGCTTTGATTGGCCGTGAATCGAACCCGTCAAATTCGGCTGGCCTGCGCAAGGTCATTTAGAATTGACGGGTTTTTATTTGCCCCGAAGGTTTCCTGTTCATGCCTAAGCCTCTGTCTCATCGGCACGCGGTAATTCTGATGATTTGTGCTGCCACGCTATGGAGCATCGCCGGCGTATTCACTCGCCATCTTGATGCGGCGCGCGGGTTCGAAGTAACTTTCTGGCGCAGCTTGTTCGCCGCACTGTTCGTGTCGGGGGCGCTGCTTTGGCAAAAAAAGAGTGCGGCATTTTCCAGTGTCCGCGCGACCGGAACACTGGGCATATTGTCCGGCGCGATGTGGAGCATCATGTTTTGCTGCTTCATGATTGCGCTGACCATGACGACGGTGGCCAATACATTGATCGTCATGAGTCTCTCGCCATTGCTGACCGCATTTTTCGCATGGCTGTTTTTGCGCGAATCGATCGCGTTGCGTACCTGGCTTGCGATCGCGGCAGCATTTGCCGGCATGGTGTGGATGTTTGCCAGTGGCATGTCCGGCATGGGCGGCACGCATCTGGCCGGCATGGCGGTGGCGCTGGGCGTGCCGATCGCAGCGTCGGTCAATGTCATAGCAATGAAAAAGGCCGGCCATCGGATAGATCTGATTCCGGCCGTGTTGCTGGGCGGCGTGTTCTCTGCGTTGATGATGCTGCCGCTGACCTTGCCGTTTCAGGCATCGCAACACGATATCGTTATTCTCGCGATTCTCGGGTTTTTCCAGCTTGGCTTGCCATGCATGTTGATGGTCGCGGCATCGAAATCGCTGTCCGCGCCGGAGATTTCACTGCTGGCGTTACTCGAAGTATTGCTCGGTCCCTTGTGGGCGTGGCTCGGCGCTGGAGAAATGCCGGCGCACGCGACTCTTGTCGGCGGCGCCATCGTATTGGCCGCGCTCATCTTCAACGAGGTCACGGCCATACGCCCGGCCGGACCGGTCATCAGTTGATTTCTCTGCTGCGATCGCGCAACTCAGGCCGTCACAGGTTCGATTGACGGCACTGCCTTTTGCGTCTTCAGCACATCTGCAATCGCGCCGAACATCTGGTCAATCTGCGATTTTTCGATAATCAGCGGCGGTGACAGTGCGATGATGTCGCCGGTGGTGCGGATCAGCACTCCCTTGTCCCAGAAGCATTTCAGGAAGACATCGAAGGCGCGTGCAGTCGCCTTGCCGGGAATGCCGTCGAGTTCGATGCCGCACACCAGGCCGAGATTGCGCACGTCTTTTACATACGGCAAACCTTTCAGGCTGTGCGCAGCATCTTCGAAATACGGTGCGATGCCGGCGGCCCGTTCGAACAGCTGTTCGCTTCGGTAAACATCGATGGTAGCGACTGCTGCGGCCGAGGCGAGCGGATGGCCGGTATAGGTGTAGCCATGATAAAACTCGATGGTATTTTCCGGCGCGGCATCCATGAAGGTGTCGTGGATATCCTGGCGCACGATGACAGCGCCCATCGGCACTGTCGCGTTGGTCAATCCTTTTGCGCAGACGATCATGTCCGGCACAACGCCGAAGTAATCGGCGGCGAACGGCGCACCGAGCCGGCCGAAGCCGGTAATGACTTCATCGAAAATCAGCAGGATGCCGTACCGGTCGCAGATCGAGCGCAATTTCTGCAGGTAGCCTTTGGGCGGCAGGATCACGCCGGTCGATCCTTGGATCGGTTCGACGATTACGGCAGCGATGGTGGCCGGGTCATGCAACGCCAGCATGCGCTGTTCGAGTTCATCGGCAAGCTCCGCGCCATGCTCCGGCAAACCTCTGGAGAACGCATTGCGCGCCATATCCAGCGGATGGCGCAAATGATCGACACCGGCCAGCGTCGGGCCGAAATGCTTGCGGTTGCCGGCGATACCGCCGACCGCGATGCCGCCGAAACCGACGCCGTGATATCCGCGTTCGCGGCCGATCAGCCGCGTTCTCAAACCGTCCCCGCGCACGCGATGGTAGGCCAGTGCAATCTTCAGCGCGGAATCGACCGCTTCGGAACCGTCGTTGCAAAAGAAAACGCGGTTCAGTCCTTCCGGTGCGATGGACACCAGCGCGCTGGCTGCCTCGAATGCCTTCGGATGCCCCATCTGGAATACCGGCGCGTAATCCATCGTTGCCGCCTGTTTCTGGATCGCTTCGACAATCTTCGGATGCCCATGGCCGGCATTGACACACCACAGCCCCGAAGTGCCGTCGAGTATCTTGCGGCCGTCGTCGGTGGTGTAATGCATGCCTGATGCCGCCGCCAGCATGCGCGGCTTGGCCTTGAACTGCCGGTTGGCGGTAAACGGCATCCAGAAATGATCGGTATTCATGGGAGTAGACATGTTGTCATTTTTCCTTTCGAATATTGAAAGTGATGCGGGAAAACGCGATCGCGAATTGATACCAGCACTTTACTGCGATTTCCGGATAAAGGTATGTGTCGGTACAATATCGGCTTTAATTACGCCGCTTTTACTGCAGCATTGAAACGACGCCCCGATTCTGCTTTTATGAATTCGACATTACCTCCTCGCCGCCTGTCGGTAGCCCCGATGATGGATTGGACCGACCGGCATTGCCGGATGTTCCATCGGCACATTACGCGCCACACGTGGCTGTATACCGAAATGGTGACGACCGGTGCGTTGCTGCATGGCGACGTGCCGCGGCACCTCGACTTCAATCAGGAAGAGCATCCGGTCGCATTGCAATTGGGCGGCAGCGAGCCCGGCGATCTTGCGCAATGCGCGAAATTGGGGGAGCAATGGGGCTATGACGAAATCAACCTGAATTGCGGCTGTCCGTCCGAGCGCGTGCAGAAGGGTGCATTCGGTGCCTGCCTGATGGGCGAACCGGCGCTGGTTGCCGATTGCGTCAAGGCGATGCGTGATGCGGTAAGCATCGATGTGACCGTCAAGCACCGGATCGGGATTGATGATGTAGAGTCGTACGATTTCATGCGCGATTTCGTTGGCGCAGTCGCGGATGCGGGATGTACTACCTTTATCGTCCATGCGCGCAATGCGATTCTGAAGGGACTGAGCCCCAAGGAAAATCGCGAGATTCCGCCCTTGCAATATGAGCGCGCATATCAACTCAAGCGCGATTTCCATCAGCTGGAAATTATCATCAATGGCGGCATCAAGACTCTGGCCGAAATTGATGGACACCTATCGCATGTGGATGGCGTGATGATAGGACGCGAGGCTTACCACAATCCGTATTCGATGGCGACGTTCGACGCGCGATTTTACGGCGATGACGCACCGATAAAGTCGCGTGCGGCAATACTCGAAGCGATGTTGCCATATATTGATGCGCAATTGACACGCCACGGAAACGGCGCTGCCGGTGGACTGAAACTGAACAGTATCACCCGCCATATGCTGGGTTTGATGACAGGCATGCCGGGAGCGCGTTTGTTCCGCCAGTCGTTATCGGATTCAAAAAAACTGGCAAGCGGGAATTCGGACCTGCTGATGTATGCACTGGCACGGATGACTCCACTAGCCGCTTGACGCGGCTGTTCCTTTCAATTCCGCATCGACGTTTCAGTCCTGCTTTTCCGCATCGCTGTTTTCCTCTCCGCAATATTTCCTCATTGCTTCCCGAATTGATTTCAATCCCACACGGCTTGCTGCTTGCCGCGAAGAATTTTCAGTAAATTTGACTTTGTCGATGTAATTTTTATTGGTACAGAGCCGATCGAACCGAGCGGCGATAACCATAAAGAATGCAGCGTCAGATCGCTTTCATGTGGCATAAAAACTGCTGAACCGGTGTGATCGTCTGGTCTTTTTGATCGCCCTTGGCAAAGTGAAGACCGCACAAATCAATCTCGGAGCGATATTAAAATGAGCGAGCAGAATCAGAAGCACGGATTGCCGCCCCAGCATCAGGACCGGCAACCCGGTATCGAGGCGGCGATGGCGCCACGACCGGAATCAAAGGCCAGCGATTATGTCCCAAGTGGAAAACTGAAAGGGAAAGTGGCGTTGATTACCGGCGGCGATAGCGGCATTGGGCGATCCGTTGCCATCATGTTCGCGAAAGAGGGTGCCAATATCGTCATTGCCTACCTTAATGAAAAGCAGGACGCGGACGAGACGCAGCGAACCATCGAACAACTCGGCAGAGAGTGCATTGCGCTGGCGGGCGATGTCGGCCAGGCGGATTTCTGCAAGCAAATGGTCGAGAAAACGGTTTCATCATTCGGACACCTGGATGTGCTGATCAATAACGCTGCGGAACAGCATCCGCAGGAAAGTATCGAGGACATCAGTGCGGAGCAACTGGAAAAAACCTTCCGCACCAATGTATTTTCAATGTTCCATACCGTGAAAGCAGCGTTGCCGCATCTCAAGAAAGGCGCGCGCATCATCAATACAACTTCGGTAACCGCATATCGCGGCAGTGCGCATCTGCTGGACTATGCAGCGACCAAAGGGGCGATCGTTGCATTTACCAGATCATTGTCGCAGCAGCTGGCCGAGCGCGGAATTTACGTCAATGCGGTGGCGCCGGGGCCGATATGGACTCCGCTGATTCCGTCGACGTTTTCGGCAGAACAGGTGGAGAAGTTCGGCGCCAAGGTGCCGCTCGGACGCGCCGGCCAGCCGGATGAAATCGCGCCTTCGTATGTATTTCTGGCGAGCGAGGACTCGTCATACATGACCGGACAGGTGCTGCATCCGAACGGCGGAGAAGTGATAAATGGATAGGTGACAGGTAGGCAGCGGATAGCCTGCAAGCTGCAGACATGCCGCGCGACCGAAAAGATGTTCAATATTCCTTGAGCCGGTTATACAAGGTCTTGAGGCTGATGCCCAGCGCCTCGGCAGTCAATCGTTTATTGCCGCCGAAGTGCTTGAGCGTCGCCAGTATGATTTCCCGCTGCGCATCCGCCAAAGGCGTGCCGACCGAAAAATTGAGAAGTCCATCCTGCATGATCGGTTTGCGCGGCGACAATTCGGACAGATGGTCTTCTATGGTCAGGGTATCGCTCGACAGGATGAAGGCACGCTGAACCACGTTTTTCAATTCCCTTACGTTGCCTGGCCATGAGTAGGAGCGGATCGTCTCCAGCGACTGACGCGAAAAAGATTTCCGCGTATTGTCCTTGGTGTTGAGCGCCTGCAAGAAGTGATGTGCGAGCAACTCGATGTCGCCGTTGCGTTCGCGCAGCGGAGGTACCCGTATCGGGAATACCGCAAGCCGATACATCAGGTCTTCCCGCAAATTCCCTTGCCTGACTGCCGTTTCCAGATCTCGATTGGTCGCCGCAATCAATCGCACGTCGACCCGGACTTCATCGCTGCCACCCACCCGCATGAACGCGCCGCTCTCCAGCACGCGCAACAGTTTTACCTGCATGTCGGTCGGCATTTCGGTAATTTCATCGAGGAACAGCGTGCCCGCAGATGCGTGCTCAAAGTAGCCAATTTGCTGGCGTACTGCGCCGGTAAAGCTGCCCTTTTCGTGGCCGAACAATGCCGCCTCGATCAAGTGGGCCGGAATCGCACCGCAATTGACAGCTACAAAATTCTGATCGCATCGAGGGCTGACCTGATGAATCGTTTGCGCAATCAGCTCTTTACCGGTGCCGCTTTCGCCGGCAAGCAGCACGGTGGCATCGGTTACAGATACCTTGTCAAGCTGCTGGTAAAGTTTTTCCATCGCGGGAGATGACCCGTACAGCATGCCGAAGCGCTTGAGCAATTTATCAGGAGACATCGAAACTTGAATCTTTCTCGGGCCCCTGCCGTCAGGCAGGTGATTGGAAGGGCCGACAATATGTCAGAGATAAACCCGCCTTCGTATTTTCTGTCAGTCAAAAAAACCGGGTTTGCGATTATTCAATCGATGTCGAGAAGACGGAACGAAGGCAAGTAAATTCCATTCGGAGAGAGCGACAGCAGATAGGGTTGCCGGCGATTTTACTGCGGCGCGGCGACGATGGCGGTTACCGTAGCACGACGGGATGCGCGTATTGCAATGGATACGTCATTAATTGAGAGAGATCACATCAAGTGCGAATTGCCAATGCAACTAGTAAAGAAAAAGAGGTTCCTAATCATGCAGGGCATTTGATTTCAACGTGATGACCCGTTGCGATGAATCAGAATGTTCGAAAAATTTTCCTGAAGCGACGGACGCAACGGTAATTTTTACCGGTAGCGGCGTGCTTGGTTTCTCTATCGCATGCTGTCGCCGGATAAAAATTGCAGAGGGGGGATTTTCGTGTTGGCACAAAAACTGCGTCCGATACAAGAATGACTATGTTGAAAAGTTGCGAAACTTATCTCAAACAACGCAGTCAAGGCATTGGGTACATAAATTTTTGCGAAAGGAACAAAATAATGAGATCAACGATATATACAACAAAGGTCTTTCTGGCTGCCGGCGCGTTAAGTCTGATGTTCGCCGGCTGCGGTCAGTCGGAGGAACAAAGCAGCGGTAGCACCGGCAGCAGTCCTTCAAGCACAGCAGGTTCGGGTGCGGCAGGTTCGAGTACCTCCGGTTCGGCCTCTTCCGATTCGACATCGCCGAGTTCAAGCGCAACCACGCCTAGTCCTAGCACCTCTCCGAGCACATCCGGCTCGGCTGCGGCCGGGTCCGATTCAAGCGGCTCAGGCTCTTCGACCACAGGCACAACCGGTTCAACCTCTACACCGGGTTCCGACACGGGCAGCACAGGTGCCGCCGGAACCAGCGGCTCAAGTTCGAGCAGCACTACACCTGGAAGCAGCGCCACCGATTCCAGCACGACTTCGCCTGATACCAAGAGTGGCACGTCAGGATCGTCGGGTTCCTCGGGCGCTTCCGGCTCGTCGGGTTCTTCCGGTGCGTCCGGGTCGTCAGGGAGCGGGTCATCGAGCGGCAGCAGCCCATCCAGCTCTGGCTCTTCGTCCGGTTCGGGAACCTCAGGCACATCTGGTTCCAGCTCCGGTGGCTCAAGTTCCAGCACCCCAGGATCGGGTACGTCGCGCTAAGCGTGTGAACGGTTCAAGCAGTAGTGCGATTCGTATGTAGTGCAGTTGCAGTAGCAAACGAAACTTGTAAAAGAACTTGTCGATAGACCTCGATTAATTTTTGAAAGGAAAGAATATGAAAGCTATGTCAAAAACTTCCAAGTCGATGCTTGCGATCGCCGCGTTGACTGCCGTGTTCGTCACCACTGGCTGCGGTCAGCGTGAGGGCGACACCGGAGGCGCCACATCCGGTTCATCCGGCGCCACCAGCGGCTCGTCCGGATCAATGGGGTCCTCCGGTTCTTCCGGCGGTGCACTTCCTGGCTCTTCTCCCAGCTCCAGCGGGTCGGCAGGCGCCAGCGGCAGCGGCAGCTCCGGTTCTTCCGGTAGCGGATCGAAATAGGAATTTATCGAGTAACGGCCGGGAATCGGTTGCTACCTGATTTCCGGCTGAGCGAACTCGGCTCCGGCGACGTGGCAGTCGTTACGGGGCCGGCGTTCGTGTGTTTTTGCAGTCTGGCTGCATATTGCATAGAGGCGCAACATCATTCGCTGCCACACAATCATTGACGTCGATATTGAAGCGTTATCGTCGATGCTGCGATTCAATCCGGCGCGACTGATCCGGCGCGAGCGAGTGCCGCTGGAGTCATGCTTGCTTTTGCTTGCTTCAAATGAATCAACGCTGCACTTCCCAATATCAGTCAGGTTGCGGCAGCCGTACCGAGCCGATGTCACAGTATCATTTTGTGGCGATTGACTGAGCCCGGCCTCCAATGACGCAACGCTGCGCTGGCCGACATGGAATCGCGCACTGTTTCTGACTCGGTCGAACTGGACACGCGACGTATTAACCGGAATGGGAAAGTTTCAATATGCCGCATGTACTCATCGTTGATGACGACCTGAATACGCGAGAGGCGCTGGTCGAAATCACCGCAGCAGAAGGCTTCACGACTGCCGTCGCCGGGAACATCCGCGACGCGCAGATTCAGATTGGCCGCCGCAGGCCGGATGTCGTGCTGATCGATCTTAAACTTCCCGATGGTAACGGACTCGATTTGTTCAGCGACATCGAATCCCGTTCGACCACTGAAATCGTTTTGATTACCGGACATGCGAGCCTGGAGACCGCAGTCGACGCGTTGCGTTTGGGTGCGGCCGATTACCTGACCAAGCCGATCAATTTCCGTCGACTCAAGGCATTACTGTCGCGCGTGCCTCGTACGGCGGACTTGAAGACCGAAATCGGCGCATTAAGAACGGAGCTTCGGCGCCTTGGCCATTTCGGGCAAATGCTTGGTGCGGCGCCGGTGATGCAAAAGCTATACAACCATATCGGTCGTGTCGCGCCGACCGAGGCAACCGTGCTTTTACTGGGCGAAAGCGGCACCGGAAAAGAGCTGGCTGCACAAACCATTCACGACCTCAGCCTGCGCCAGAAACAGCCATTCCTGCCCGTCAATTGCGGCGCCATTTCACCGCAATTGATTGAAAGCGAAATTTTCGGTCATGAGAAAGGTAGCTTTACCGGCGCCGACCGCCAGCACAAGGGATATTTTGAAAGAGCCAACGGCGGCACGCTGTTCCTCGATGAAATTACCGAAATGCCGATCGAGCTGCAGGTAAAGCTGTTGCGCGTGCTGGAAACCGGCGCGTTCATGCGAATCGGCAGCAATCAGGAACTGGAAACCGATGTGCGCATCATCGCGGCGACCAATCGCGATCCTGAAGACGCGATCACCGAAGGCAAGTTGCGACTCGATCTTTATCACCGACTCAATGTGTTTCCACTGAAAATTCCGCCGCTGCGCGCCCGCGGCGCGGACGTTGAACTGCTTGCCCAGCATTTTCTTGATGAGTTGAACGCCGCGCATGGCACCGCCAAGGTGATGTCGCCGGATGGCCTCGACTGCCTGGCCGATTATCATTGGCCGGGCAATGTACGTGAGCTAAGAAATTACATGCAGCGCGCGTTCATTCTGTCGGACCAGCTGATCGATGCCGCTGCATTGGCGCCGACGATGACTTCTCAATCATCCGGCGGACTTACCTTGTCGATTCCGGTTGGCACGTCACTCGCCGACGTAGATCGCAAGCTGATTTTCGCGACGCTGGAGCTATGCGGTGGTGTAAAGAAAAGGGCTGCGGACATACTCGGCATCAGCCTGAAGACACTCTACAACAGGCTGGAAGAGTACGGCCCGCATGACGCGCTGGAAGCCGACGAGACCTGTTTGTATAAGGAGAATGCCGGCCCCAATCCGGCAAAGAACAATCTATACGGTTGATAGTGGCAGGAAAAGACCGAACGTCGCAGTTCCACGCCAGTGCTACCGCTGCTAATGCGGGCAACGGCGCAACGGGCAGCCGCGTTTCCGTACTGCGTCTTCAAATGCTCGGTTCTGTCGACCCGCTTTGCCAATTCTTCCGGCTGCCGTGTAAGCCTAGCCCCGTGCAGTCATCATTGCGATAACTACGATCAACTCCTCCGGCGCAACCGGCTTTGTCATGTGCATCTGGAAGCCGGCTGTCAGCGCACGGATCCGGTCTTCTCTTTGGGTAAATGCCGTCAGCGCCAGAGCGGGCAGCCGGCGTAACGGTGTATTTCCCTGTTCCGATTCCCAAGTCCTGATTTTGCGCAGAACTGAATAGCCATCCTCGACCGGCATCGCGATATCGCATATCAATATATCCGGCAATTCATTCGGTCCGATGCCTGACAGCCACTCGAACGCTTCTTTGGACGACGCAGCGGGAAACACTGCGGCACCGGCGGTCGCCAGAAGAATTGCCAGCGATTCCCTTGCTTCCTCCTGGTCGTCTACCAGCAGCACCTGCAGACCTTCAAGCGATGGAAGGCTGGCATCATTTTCAATCGATGCCGCATCCTGAGTGATGACCGGGTACCGCTGCCGCTTGGTATGCAAGGGCAGGACAATCGAAAAAGTGGTGCCTTGTCCCTCACCGGAGCTTTCGACCTTTACCGACCCTCCATGCAATTCGATCAGGTGCCGTACCAGAAACAATCCCAATCCCAGGCCGCTGTGCCCGCGCGTGCTGGAAGTGTCCTGCTGGCTGAAGCGGTCGAACAAATGCGGCAGGAACTCCGGAGCGATACCGACTCCATCATCCCGCACCGTAATCATGATCTGGGAATCCGCGCATGCTGCGGTCAACCAGACATTGCCGTCCTGCGGCGTGAATTTGATGGCGTTGGATAACAGGTTCCAGACTGCCTGCTGTATCCGGTCGGAATCGCCGTCGACCTGCTCGGACGAAATCTGGTAGGCACAAGTAATGCCGATGTGTTTTGCGGCGGCGAGTTCACGCACGCTTTCGACTGCTGCCTGAATCGCCGGCAACAGCATGAACGGATGCTTTACCAGCCGCAGCTTTCCGCTCATCATTCTCGTCACATCAAGCAGGTCCTCGATCAGCCGTACCTGCTGCGCCACGCCGATCCGGATGCCATGCAATGCCCGTTGCGCCAGCGCCGATGAAGTCGCATCCTTCACATAATTTTCGAGAATATGAGCCCAGCTTTGCACGCCGTTCAGCGGGGCACGCAGTTCATGTGACACGATCGCCAGAAATTCGTCCCTGGCTTTCGCTGCCATCTCCGCCTGGATTCTTGCCTGACGCTCGCGCGCCAGCAATTGCTGATGCTCCTTTTCCATTCTTGTACGCTCGGTCACGTCATAGCTGATGCCGAGTACCGACTCGATGCGGCCCGCATGGTCGGTCTCCGGTATGATGCGCGCCGAATAATAATGGATACCGGCGTTTTTTTTCAGCTCGAAACTGAACCGCTGCTCGGTGCCGGATTCGAAGGCTGCGCGGCAAGCCGATTCCCACGCGTTGACCAGATCGTACGGCAAGCCAAGCTCGGCTTTTGTCTTGCCGAGATATTCCTCAGCCTGCAGTCCGGTTACCGTCTCTATCGCCGGATTGACATAGATGTGGCGCATATTCCGGTCGATGCGGGCGATTCCATCAGGAGAGTTTTCGATCAGGGTCTTGAAATCATGCTCGCGCCGGTGCTGCGGCTCACCGGACGGCCGCAGCCGCGTAACGTCGCTTGCCGCCACACTCACACCGTGAACGCGGCCGTTCGTATCGAACTCCGGAACGTACATGATATGGAGGTAGTGAAAACTGCCATTCCGGAACGGAAGTTTGATCTCATGTTCGCGCGCATTGCCGGCCAGCGCTGCGTCGACAAAGCTGCGCACCTGCGAGAAAATCGCTTCGCCGATAATCTCGGGAACCAGTTCTCCGATTGCATCGTTGCGCGCAATGCCGAACTGGTCCGAAAAATTCCTGTCGACTGCGCGTATCCGGTAATTCTGGTCGCACTCCGCGACGAAAGTAGGTGCTGCCTGCCTTAGAATTCCGAGCTTTTGTTTTTTGCGATGAAGCGCGTCGGGTTCCCGCTTTTCATGAGTGATATCGATCGCGAAGCAGAACACGCCCCGCACCCGACCATCATCCCGCCTGTCCGGAACATGGATCGCGAGCACCCGGCGCATGCCGTCTCGCGATTGAAGTTGATACTCATGGCTGGAACGGAATCCGCGGAGTGCCCTCGCAATCTGCGCTTGCATTTGTCCGAACGCGGAGCCATGCACTTCCGCGGCAGTGCGCCCGGTTATTTCCTCAATTGGTTTGTCGAGCCAGTTTGCGAAAACCGCATTGACGAATCGGTAATGCGATCTTTCGTCAATGTAAGCGATTGATGCCGGAGCAGCCTCCGTGATCAACTGAAATTGTTGCTCGTGCATCGCCGGCTGATTCGCGCCGCGACGTCGCAAAGCGAGATCACGCACGATGACCATGCACCTCGAATTGCCACCTGCGTCGCTACCTCGATCGCCGTCGTCGTGATACGGCGCCATCGCAACTTCAACGTCGATCAAGCTTCCGTCCAGCCGCCGCAATTTGCGCCGCATTGCATAGGTATTGCCGACTACCCGTGTGATATGCAATGTCAGATCCTCCGATTCGCCGTATGGCAGAACGTCCGGCATTGCCAGGCCTTGCAGATCTCCTTGGTCATCCGCGCCGAGCAGTCTTAATGCGGCGCGGTTCGCATGTACGATTACATCCCGCGACGTCAAAAAAATTCCATCGTCGCAAAACGCGAACATGTGCCGGAAGTCGGCTTCGGACGGGGCAGGAAAAATTTGCCTGCCTGTCGCGGATCCAGTTTGCATGATCGTTTGCTCGCTCGCATCCCGGCCGCTTTGCCGACCGCCGACCGATGATGTCATTTCAAGCGATATCGTGGACATCTGATTCGTTCCCCCGCGAAGATTCGTATCGACTGTCACTTCAACTGTTACGTAGAACATCCAGATCAAAAGGCGAGGTCGCCGTTATGCGGGTTGCTATTATTCCTTTTCCGCAAGCCGATGGTCGCCGCTAATGGAAAAAGGCCTAAGCAGAAATCGTACCGATTCGAAATACCCGTCCCAGCAAGCATGTTTCATCAGGTCCTTCGCCGAGGCGAGAAAAATTGAGCAATGCGTTTTGCGACCACGTCCCGGAGTCATGCATTTGCGTTATTTCAAGACGATATTTTCAGGCTGAGTGGAGAATAAGGCGGTGCTGCGAACGGCGACCGACAACAAAAAGGCCTGTTCGACAGCCGCGACGGATACAGACACCAGAAGTAAAAAATCGTCTGCTGTAGTTTTTACGCCAGACGGTAAAACTTACGCGAGGAATATATTTTCCTGCTTTTAATCGTGCGGCATGCTTGAAGAAATTCGGTTACCACCTGGGAAGGACGGCCGGATTAATGCCTCTGGTGCCGGCACGTCACATTGGTTTCTGATTTTCTTATACGACATTGCACCATCGGATTCCATTGATCTGCCTCACTCTTGCCGATGGGCCGGGAATCAGGGAGCGAGCCGTATTGATGAAGATTGCCCGCCCTACACGCCGTTTTACGGCAAGGAGACTGCATGCCTTCAATTATCGTGTTTTCGGATCTTCGGTGGAATTTTGCCTACCAGCGTCCGCAGCACCTGTTTGCCAGGTTGGCACAATATTATCAAGTGATTTTTGTCGAAGAACCGATTTACAGTGAGCGCGAAAGCCGTTGGGAAATATCGAGTCCGATTCCGAATGTTCTTGTGTACCAGCCTCACACCTCGGTTTCCGCGCAGGGCTTCCATGACGATCAATTGCCGCAGATGCGAAAGCTGATACGTCAGCTGGCTCTTGACCATGAGGATCATATTGCCTGGTTCCATACTCCCATGGCAATCCCGCTGCTGCAGGAGCTGCAACCGCAGCTGGTGGTTTACGACTGCATGAGTCAGCGGGCCTCGTTTCGCGACTCGCCCTTGCAACTTCTGCAGCGTGAAAATGCGGCGCTCAAGATCGCCGACGTAGTATTTACCGGCGGGCCAAGCCTGCATCGCTCCAGGTGCGAGCGTCATCCCAACGTGCATTGTTTTCCGGGCAGCGTCGACGCGGCGCATTTTACGCAGGCGCTCGATCGCATCAATTCACATCCGGCGCATAGAAACATTCCAGGACCACGGCTCGGATTTTATGGCGTGATCGATGAACGCTTCGACTCCGAATTGATTGCGCAAGTGGCAGATGCGCACCCGCAGTGGCAGATCGTATTGGTCGGTCCGATCGTGAAAAACGAGTCGGTGCTGCTGCCGCAACGCGAGAATATTCATTATCTGGGCCGGCAGCCGTATGCGGAATTGCCGTATTTCCTGGCCGGATGGGATGTCTGCCTGCTGCCGTTCAGCGTGAATGAATCAACACGTTTCATCAATCCCGCCAAGGCGCTTGAGTATATGGCTGCTGAATTGCCTGTGGTAAGCACGCCGATGAACGATGTGGTGGAGTTGTACGAGGACATTGTCTACATCGCACATGACGCGGCCCAGTTTGTCACTGCGTGCGAGGCAGCGTTGCTGGAATCGACCGAACGCCGTGCGCAACAGGTAGAAAAAATGCGCACGCTCGTCTCATCGGCATCCTGGGATGCGACGGCTGAAAAAATCTGGTTATTGCTTGAGGCCGCGGTGAGAGCGAAACAGCAGGACCGCAAACCGGTTCGGAAGCTCCGCGATTCCGGCGCGATCGTCAATCCATTATGACAATGATGCCGGGCGATCGCCTGATCGTCGCCAGCCGAGTCGGAGCAGACGTTTCCACTCGATAAATGGCGGCGCAAGCCGGGGACCGTTCCGAGCACGGTATTGCCCGGACCGAATCTTTTCGGATGGCTGGCGTTCCGACTTTCTTGCAGGCGGAAGCCGGCGGAAGCGGCATCGCTTGCATGTCGCCGATGGCATCAGTGATGATGCGGATAGCGCCACTTCTTGTGATGTTGAAATCCGACATCGCTGCCGTCTTCATCGAATCCTTCATCGGGAACACCGAATTCGCTACGCAACTCTCGCCGCAGCTGCAAAATATCTTCTCCAAGCGTTTCCAGATCGATTCCGCTTGTCCTGATCCGCGGGAAAATCTTGTTCTGCTCTTCTTCGATATGGTGCCGGACATACTCGCCCAGCACGGTAAATTTTGCGTCGTACAGTTCGTCGTCCGGATGCATCGATTCCAGCTCGGCGATCAGTTGCCTGGATACGTTATGTTCGACGGCGGCTTGATCGACCAGGCTCATGTCGTCGAATGCGTCGCGCACCGCCGGATAGAGAAATTCCTCTTCTATCTGCGCGTGAATAACCAGTTCCGTACAAACGACATCGACCAATGTTTGCCGGGTCTCGTCGTCTGCATGATCCCGGATGCTTTGAAACTCGGCGAATAACTGGAGTATGTTTTTATGGTCTTCGATCAGGGCATCTAAAACATCCGGTGTGGGTGTATGGGGAGATGCCTGTGCAGGCATAGTCTTCTCCTAGATGAAACACAAGGGTGGGATGCCGCAAGCTCCATGCCAGAACATCGCGGCGTGCGGCATCGTGAAACAGGCTCATGTCGGAGTGCGGTTTTTTCTGCAACATGCGAAAGCCAACCGGTGCCAACACGTCGACATCATTGTCGCTCTTTTTTCTGGCTGTGGCGCATCGTCGACGCGGATTTGTGTGCGCAGCATCCATATTTTTCAAATGCAATGGCAAGTCTTGCAACTTTGTCGGCATTGCCGCAACAGCTGTGGCAGCGATGCTAAATTTCCGTGGCCTCCGAGTGCGCGATTTATTGATGCGGCCCAGGAAAGGTTTGATTTTTCCGGCCGCCATTCTCTGCCTCTTCCTCTGGGAGAGGGTTGGGGGGTGGAGCAGGAGTTTCGGATGGCACGGCCTCTGCCTGCGTAACGGTATTCGCTTGCAAGGGAATACGCGCACTGCAAGTGAGGGGATCGGGTGCAAACTTTATTCGTTCACGATCCATAGCGCAGTCCGGTCTCCGCTTCACTCATTGCGAGCATCCAGCGTCGGTTGAGTCCGGACGCAATATTTACCGCCGGTTCCGGCAATCTTTACGTTTCGAAGGCCAATTGCCCGCTGCTTCCGCGTTATCGCCACGGTCGCGCTAGTGGTATGTTTTTCGCTAGTGAGAGGCATTGACGCAGAATATTCCGCGGCCGGAGTTCGGAAACGTTCGTCGACTGAACGGCAACAATTCCGGCCAACCCGGCCGGTTGGATGAATTGATACTTTGAAGGAGTTTTCAGTATGGCGACAATCCATCTCGATCCCGGCAGCGGTTATGCCGATCAGGGCTTCGCCAGCAACGCGAGCGCGATCCGGCGCCCGCTTTTTCCCACGATCCGATGGGGTGCGGTGTTCGCCGGTGTCGCGGTCGGCGTTTGCGTTCAGCTGGTATTGACGCTGCTGGGCATCGCTACCGGCTTGTCGTCCACCAGTGTGGCGGAAGGTGAGCCGGTCGGTGCCGGACCGCTGCTATGGGCCGGCGCCAGCATGCTGATCGCCGCGTACGTGGGCGGCTATGTGGCTGCGCGCATGACCGGCTTGAAACGAAAAGTGGATGGCGTATTGCACGGGGTTGTTTCATGGGCGGTCACTACATTGCTGTTCGCGACCCTGGCGACGTCGGCCGGCGGCGCGATGATGAGTGGAATCTTTACCAACGTGATGCCGGCGACCGCTGGCGGCACGAATGCATCGGGCGGTGCCGCGGCAGGCGGCGTGGTCGGGTTCCTGCGGAGCCAGATCGGCAGCAATGTCAGTCCTGCCGCAATGCGGACTCTTCAGGACCATGTGCAGGCCGGGCGCCGGGATGATGCAATTCAGCACATGGTGAGTGCCATGGGCGTGGACAAGGAGCGCGCGGAAACCATCGTGGATCAGACATTGATTCTTTCGGGTTCGGCCGAGCAGGCATCGCCGCAAAGCCGTGCGGCAGCCGATCGCGCGGTAGGGGCGGCCAGCACCGCAGCGTGGACCGTGTTTCTTTCGGTCGCACTTTCGCTGGCGCTGGGTATTGCCGGCGGCGCAATGGGCGCGGTGGGCGCGCGACGAACCACCTGGAGCGATGCGGATGATATCGAAAGGCGTCCAATGTAAGCCGCGATGGGGTAATCCATGACGAGGTAATCCACGGCGGCTTAAGCCGGAATTTACACACCAAATATGTCTTATACATTTGATTCAGGATCGCAAGCCAGTCCAAGAAAGCAGCGGGCCCGGCGTTTTTCGTGCATCTTTGCGCGCGATTCGATTGCAACTGAACTGCTCCACGGCTGCCCGGTGGTTACCGGTGCGGGAGACCGGATCGGCAATGTCAGGTCGATCCTGATCGATGCCAAGACGCGCCAGATCCGCTACGTGATGCTGACGTCCGCCGTCGGCAATGCGTCGATCGCGGTGCCCTGGCATGCGCTGTATTTCGATTCGGCGCTGGTGCGCCTGGTGTTTTATACCTATAGCTGACAAATCGGTCCTGATCCGGTGCGGCGGTTTTGCCTGCAAGTTTGATACCGGCAAGTCCGGCCGGGGGGGGCCGGTGCCAGGTCACAGGAAAGGAACGCGGAATCTGACCGCGCCGATCAGACGCCAGAATACCGCCATCGGCGGCACCAGCACCGCCGCTACAATCATTTCCGAGATCTGAGATGCATTTCTGGCGGCGGGCGAGAAGTGCTGGAAGCCGAACCAGGCGGTGAAGAACAGCCATGTCGCTGCGGCGGCAGCAGCCACAACGGCCTGGTGCTGGACCAGTGCGACGAGCAAGCTCAACAGCGCTGCCACGATCAGGTAGCAATCCCAGTGGTGGGAGAAGCGGATTTTCTGCTTGTAAAGTGCTGGATGCTTTTTGTACAGCAACGCATCCGCCTGCATTCGCCTTTGCTCGCGCAGACTTTCACCCCAGACTGCCGGGCGCATCGGATGGGTCATCACTGCAGACGGCGCGTGTACTACCCGTCCGGCGCGGGCCAGCAGGCGGAAATACAGATCGGCATCTTCCCGCCATGCGAGCGTGAAGCGCTCGTCGAAACCGCCCAATTCTTCGAGCGCCTGTTTGCGGCAGAAGCAATTGGCTCCCGGAAATTCAATGCGTTCCTGATTCTTCCTGCGATATTCGTAGTCGTCCGGCGACGTGGAGCACGGAATCACGACCCGGCCCCATGCTGCTTGCACATCCTGCTCGAATGTTTCCCAGCCATTGCGCAGCCAGTCGGCGCGTGCAGCGGTATCGTCATTGGTAAAGGCGATCACGTCGCCGCGCGCCGCGCGCCAGCCGCGATTGCGCGCTGCCGCCATTCCGTGCGGGCCGCAAGACGGCAGATAAAGCACTTTCGTCCCGATGCGTTTTGCGTGCAACGCCCAGTCTGCGACGATGTCTCGCGTGCATGAGCTCGGCCGGTCATCGACCACGATAATTTCGTATCGGGACGCATCGAACCGCTGCCAAAGCAGACTGGACAGGCAATGACTCAGCAGGTGCGGCCGGTCGGATGTCGCAACCACTACCGATATCAGAATCTCCGATTCGGAAGTGCCACCTTTGCCTTTTATTGCAGCGCGATCTTTCAGATTGATTACCGAAGAGAAATCGTTTCCGGACCTCTCAGGCGTGAAATGGCTGGTGGCGGGTCGCTGGCTTTTTTTCGTGAATTCAATAACCTTTGCCATGAATATAACCTGTACTTGCAGAATGAATGCGCCGGTATTTTTACCGCTGATGCGGACGATCCCACCACAATGCAAATCCTGTTCCACGATTCGCACGCCGCGCGAGCGCGCAGAAATTTAATCCATGCGGCCTTCAACAGGGATTCGTGGTGTTGCCCCCGCAACATGACTGGCAGCGACCTCCAGTGGTACAAAAATTGCACAAGCCATAACAAGGCGGCCGCCATTTCGGCTGGCCCGCCGGATGCCCGATACCGAAAGAGCGCGAAAACCTTGCGGATGCATTTCAGTACCCTGCTGCGCGCGCAGATCGTGCGAGGTCGGGAAGCGAATTCGGATCAACGGACTTGGAACACAGGAGCCCAATCATGACCAGGATCGACCAATCAATCGAAGTCAATGTTCCGCTCAGAACCGTTTATAACCAGTGGACTCAATTCGAGGATTTCCCCCGTTTCATGGAAGGGGTTCGAGAAGTACGCCAGCTCGATGCAGCGCATTTGCACTGGCGCGCGGACAGAAACGGCATGGAAGTGGAATGGGATTCCGAGATCACGGATCAGGTTCCCGATCATCATATTGCCTGGCGCGATACGAGTGGCCCGAAGAATACCGGGAGTATTACCTTTCAGCCGGTGCAACCGGACAAGACCAGGATTCAAATGACCATCTCCTGTCATCCCGGTGAAACAACGCCCGAGGCGGAGCACGCCGCGCAGGTGATATCGCAGCGGCTGGAAGAGGACCTGGCGCGTTTCAAAAAATTGCTGGAAACACAAGGCCGGGAATCGGGTGCATGGAGCGGGGAAATCCACGGCGGCCGGCAGACCGGCACGGCGTCTGCGCAGGAATTCGATGCGACCGCCAATTCGATGGAAAAGCCGGTGGGACAAACCGGGGCGGAGCGGCGCGACGCGGAACAATCCGGAGTGGGCCAAATCGATTCCGGCGAAACCATGTCCGGACGCGAACAATCACAGCCGGAGGCCAATCGGGGCGCCGGAGGTGCATGGAAGTCAGGCAGCCCGCAATGGCTGCCAAACATGTTGCAAAGCTGGGAAGATCCACGAGCGATGGTCAAGAAAATGTCGGAAGAGATGGATCAATTGTTCGAGCGTTTCATTGGGCGGCCGATGGCTTCCCGGTTCGGTCAGGGTGGTGCATCCGGAAAATGGATGCCGCCGGTCGAGGTAGTGCAGCGTGACGGGCAACTGATCATTTACGCTGACCTTCCGGGTATCAAACGCGAGGATGTGCAGATCGAAATCAATCTGGACAAACTGACCATCGAAGGCGAGCGGCGCGAGGAACGGCAGCAGAATGCACCGCAGGGATACCGCAAGTCGGAACGTTCGTATGGGCATTTCTTTCGGATGATTCCGTTGCCGCCAGGCGCAGATGCCGACTCGATACAGGCATCGATGAGCGACGGCGTACTGCAAATCACCGTGCCGGTGCCGGCCAGCGCGGAGCGTCGCGGGCGGCGTATCGATATTCAGCCGCCGCAATTCTGATCCGGCCCCGAAAGACATTGGCGCCGCATTGCATCTGGCAAGCGTGGCAATCGCGGCGCGAACGGAATGGGCGCAGGACAACGCAAGCGCCGCGATGCATTCATAAATCACACGAACCAACTGGTCGCCGGAAGCTCTCGCAATAGTTTCGGTACACCCGGATACGACTGCAAGCATAGGAACTCGCCCGACGGCGCCAATCGAGTGCATTTGAAAGGGATCGTTGATGTTGACTGACATGGTGGGCTGGCTGAGCGCGTTGATACTGATCCTGACTATCTCGCGCCAGGTATATACGCAATGGCGCACGCGCAGCATCGAGGGCGTGTCGCATTGGCTATTCATCGGGCAGGTCGCCGCATCGATCGGTTTTGTCATCTACAGCGTGCTGGTGGATAACTGGGTGTTCGTGGTCGCCAATGCGTGCATACTTTTGACCGCGGTCGCGGGGCAGTGCATCTACCTGCGCAACAAGCGCATTGCTTCCACCGATTCAGCGCGACCATCCGAGCATCGCTGACGGCCCTGAATTTAACGCGCGGCTGCTCTCGCAATTCGTCGCTCCGCGACTCTTCATCATGTGTGGCACGCGGATTGCATGATTCCAGTGCATGCCCTGCCAGGTAGCGATATGCCGGCGTTCCGAACCAGGCGAGAGGCATGCGCAAACCACATCGGTTCAGCGAATCGATAACTCTCCGGCCTCAAGGTGCTGCGATGACAAACTACACTCGGCGATCACCCACTTTCACGCCTCGCCCTGGATATCCATTGCTTGGCTTCGTGTGCTTGCTGGCATTGGCCGGCTGCGAAAAGCCGTCGGAGCAGCCGTCGTCGCCGCAAGAGCCGCCCAAGCCAAAGGTAATGACCGAAATCATTTCGCCCGAAGTGAAAAGAGCGGTATTTACCTATTCGTCAAAACCGGCCGTCCAGTTCCAGGATGGCCGGGGAACCGCGATTGAGCGCCATGTAATCCAGACCTGATGCGCGCGCAGGGATTTCAAAACAGTGCATGCCGATGCTTGCTCCGGGTGACCGTGACGATGATGCGTCGTGATATGAACAGGTACCTGCTTGTCGTTCTGGGAAGCGCCTGCATCGGTGCAGCGGCATACGGGTCGAGCCTTGCGGAGCCGGAGCCTGCGATTCCGCCGGCGTATCAATATCCGCCGCCACCGGATAGCATGTCCGGCCAGTCATCCGGTTCGTCCGGCTCCTCCGGTTCAAGTGGTACCAGCGCGGACGGTCGCTCCGCGCCGCGCCTGTCGGACAGGCTTCCCCCTCCGGCGCCAATGACGCGGCTCGCGCCGATAAAAGAGAATGGAATAACCTATTTGTGCGGCGGCGTCGGTGCCGAGGAAGCACGGCAAATGAAGATCGAGGCCGAGCGCTACGATCTGATGCTGACGTTTTCAAGGAAAAATGGAAGCTACCTGGCCGATGTGATCGTCGATATTGGCGACGCAGCAGGGAATTCATTGTTGCAGGCGCGCTGTGGAGGTCCGATCATGCTGATGGATTTTTCCGACAGCGCGACTTACACGATACGCGCCGAGGCAGACGGTCGGACGGTTGTCGGCAATGCCACCGTGCAGGTCGACTCGGGAAAACACGAGGCGATCGTGCTGATGTGGCCGATGCGGAAATAGCGCAGGGCCCGACCGGTTCGGGCCCTGCAAGGTCAAAAACAGAGTAAGTAAAAGCCTGTGGCGCACCGCGTGCAACCTGATGGCAGACTGCCTGGAATAGATCCGCGCGAGGAGGCCTCAGTTACCGGATTACATTTTCTTTTGCGTGTCGGTAGCCGCATCCTGCACTTTTTCGCCGCCGCGTTCGACGTCCTGTCCCATGCCCCTGAACGTATTGCAAGCAGTCAATCCGACGGTGATAACCAGAATACCCAATGTAGTAAGTAGCTTTTTCATGATTTTTCCTCTCAGGTTAGTGTTTAAAAATGAACTGCCGTTCTACCGCTCTTTGACGCGAACAACTTGCGCATGGTGCTTGTCGGCACGGCGTGCCTGCCGCGAGCGAACAAACTCTTTCGCCGTCGAAAAGGCATTGCTCGCCGCCCGCATCTTTGCCGGATCGCGCAGCAGCATCGCCGCAGTCGTGGCGATTGCTGTAAATGCATTTCGTGCAATCACCATCGATTTCGATGTCTTGACGTTCTCTTCAAAGTCGGTGCTCCGGGTTCTTGCGGTTCTGGGCCTTGCGGCCGGCCCATTGACGAGAGTGGGGCGCATGTATGCCGATTCTCGCCGCAAGCGGCGTTTCGCCTGTCCGGCGCCGTGGACAATTGCTTTCCTTGCCGGCCGCGTGCCGAGCAACGCAACGCCGACCACCGCTGCTGCGCTCATGTAGGGATGCTCGACTATCCAGCGCATGGTCATGCTGCGGGGAAATGAGTCGAATCGGTTACTGGGGAAAGTCCCGGCTTCATAGCCGATCTCCGTATGCGTGTCGGAATGCGTCAGCATGCGCCGGTAAATCTCCCGACTTGAATGAATCTGTTCCAGCAGTGCGCGTTTTTTATCTTCCAGCGACGGAGTTTGCTTCATATGCTTTCTTTCACGAGATCGACGTCGCGTCTGAATTCATTGCGCAAGGTCGTGAGCGCAGCGCCGGACGGCCTGTGCTTGAGCCCGATCGAAAAGCTGACGCCGGCAATTACCGCGTACAGCACGACCACGAACCATGCCGCCAGCACGCGATACTGAGTATCCCAAAACGACACAATGATCGCGAAGCCGATAAATATTGCGGTCAGCAGCGCGAATATCGCGCCCGCAGCGGTTCCAGCCGCCAGCACAGCGAGCTCCCGGCCCTGCAGTTTCATTTCGATGCGCAGCAATTCGAAATAATCGCCAAGCCGGTCCTTGGCAATTATCGATATCTCTTTCGATTTTCGGATGGTTTGAAACATCGCAGTTTTCTCCAATGATTAGACAGGCAATCCGGACACCGGCCGGTCAATGCCTGCGCAGGATCGCGCCCAGCAGCAGGCCGACGCCGGTTGCGATCGCAACCGATTGCAGCGGACGATCCTTGACGTAGTCGCTGGTGAGGTCGGCACCATGAGAAATCTGCTTGCCCGCTTCGGATGCGATTTCCCGGACCGAGCGCTGCATCGAAGAGTATTTTTCCATCAGCATCGCGCGTGCTTCGCTTAACTCCATATCGGACATCGAAGTGGCGCGAGACATCAGATCGTCGAGGTCGCGCTTCAGGTTGGAGAGCTCGGCGCGCATTTTCGCGCTGGAACTTTGTGATGAACTCGACATGTCATCGTATGCGCTGCCGCCAACGCTGCTGCTTATCGTCGAGTCGTTTTCGTTCAGTCCCGATGAATAGGGTGTATTCATGTGTTTCTCCTTGGTAGCGTTCAACCGGATTAATAAAGCGACCATCATTCCAGCGTGGAATGTCGGACAGCATGACGAAGCAATGAAATATTTTCAGAAATACAAGAGGTACATCCCGGACACTGCAAAGGGTGTGCCAGCGCGATACTTCTTGGTCAGGCCCGCATCATTGCAAGAGATGCAAGAGAATGACAGCAGGGAAGAAATAATTTCTCAATGCGCTTTTGCATAACTTACGCGTAAATTTTGCAGTTGTGGAATGCGTTGAACGGCAATAGCGGTGAGCGCGTTCTTGCTGGACCGATACGCTCTGAGCACCCTGCGCGCTGGCAAGGATCTGCATATCGGAATTTAAGCCACGCATCATGTCTTCATGCGATTTGCCAAAAGCGGCCACAGCCCGCTTCGGTTATGCTCATTGCGTGAATTCTGTTTCATTTTCCATTTTGCTTCGCGATCGATGACATGAAATCCCGATATCTGTTCCGGTTGATTGCCGGTTTGGCGATTGCCGCGTGCGCAGGCGCGAATGCCATTGCAGCTGGTTCGGCGATCCCGGATACGATCGCCGAACGCGTGGTCGCGTGTACTGCATGCCATGGGATACAAGGTCGCGCAACCAGTGACGGCTATTTCCCGCGCATCGCCGGCAAACCGGCAGGCTATCTGTATAACCAGTTGATCAATTTTCGGGATGGACGACGCGAGAATGCGATGATGACCTATATGGTCAACCATCTGTCGGATGGATATCTGCATGAAATGGCGCGCTATTTCGCAAGCCTCACGCTCCCGTACCCGCCATCGCAGCAGCTCGATTTGCCGGCATCTGTCATCGAACGAGGGCGCATGCTGGTGATGTCGGGCGACGCATCGAAAAAGGTGCCTGCCTGCATTGCCTGCCACGGAAAAGCGCTCACCGGCGTCGCGCCGTTCATTCCGGGCCTGCTCGGTCTGCCGAGAGATTATCTGAATGCCCAGTTCGGCGCATGGAAAAATGGATCGCGCCGCACCGCGGCACCGGATTGCATGGCGCAGATCGCGGCGCGGCTGACGGTGCAGGACATCAGCGCGGCATCCGCGTGGCTCGCATCGCAACCGGTGCCGGACGATTCGGCTCCCGAGCCGGCGCAGCTGCATAAATTGCCGATGGCTTGCGGCAGCGTGCCGCAATGAGCCGGAGCCGCCGATGAGACGATTTCTATTTCCGGTTCTTTATCTGATGCTTGCGGCGATCGTTCTGGTGCCGGTGGTTATGATTGCAATCGAGTTCATGCACGATCCCGGCAGCGAGCATCGGAGCCAGCCGGTTGCGAACCGGTCCGAGCAGATTGCCCGCGGCGCTTACCTGGCACGCGCCGGCAATTGCATGGCTTGCCATACCGCGCGCGGCGGCTCGGCGTATGCCGGCGGCCGCGCAATCGCCACGCCGTTCGGCGATATTTTTTCATCGAACATCACGCCGGATGCAGAAACCGGAATCGGGCAATGGTCGTCGGACGATTTCTGGCGCGCGCTGCACAACGGCAAATCGAAGGATGGCAGCTTTCTGTATCCGGCGTTTCCATACCCGAACTACACCAAGGTGACCCGCGCCGATTCGGACGCGATGTATGCCTATTTCCGAACGCTGGAACCGGTGTACCGGACCAACCGAGAACATGGTTTGCGGTTTCCATATGACCAGCGCATCCTGCTGGCCGGATGGCGCGCATTGTATTTCCGGCCCGGCGTCTATCAGGCCGACACCGAACAGACCATCGACTGGAATCGCGGCGCCTACCTGGTACAAGGGTTGGGGCATTGCAATGCATGCCATGCCAATCGCAATGCGCTCGGCGCGACCGAGAGCGGGACCGAACTGGCCGGCGGTGTCATTCCGATGCTGAACTGGTACGCGTCACCGCTTACTTCCGGATCGGAAACGAGTATCGGGGAATGGGGTACGCAGCATATTGTCGATCTGCTGAAAACCGGCGTCTCCGCGCGAGGCGCGGTGTTCGGCCCGATGGCGGAAGTAGTTCGCGAAAGCCTGCAATATCTCAACGACAGCGACATCGCGGCGATGGCCGGCTATCTGAAGTCGCTGCCGCAGACCGGCACGCGAACCGAGCCGGCGTCGATCCGGTTCTCCGCGCAAGAAGCCGAAAGTGTGCTCAAGACAGGTGCGCAGTTGTACCGGAAACACTGTGCCGACTGTCACCAGGCAAGCGGTGAAGGACTTCCGCCCGGATATCCGCCGCTGGCGGGCAACCGCTCGCTGACGGCGCATACCGCAATCAATCCGATCCGCATCGTGCTCAACGGCGGCTATCCGCCCAGCACATCCGGCAATCCGCGCCCCTATGGCATGCCGCCGTTCGGCCCCGCGCTGAGCGATGCGGAAGTCGCGGCGGTGGTGTCCTACATCCGCAACGCATGGGGTAATCGCGCACCCCTGGTGACGCCGTCCGACGTCTCGCGCTACCGCGGCATTCCGCTCGATTGATGCAGCCGGGCCGGTTCCGCACAAGCTGCCGATCAGCTTATTGATTAAAGCGGCGCGCATCGCTTCCGGTTCTTCGTTACGCCATCGATGTGTCAATTCGTTCACAGTACTTGAAATATCAAAGATGGTTTCCCGCAAGCTTGATGCGGATCACATGACACCGGCCGCAGCCGGATTACCTTGGAGGCGCGAACAATAATATTCATATGCATCAGGGAGCAGTACTTTTTTGGGCCGACCATGCTGCATACATTTCTATTGCCGATCAATCGGCGCATCACAACCATTGCCTTGTCCGTGTTGCTCGCTGCATGCGGTGGCGGAGGCGGTAACGATCAAGCCGGTGCCGCGACACCCACCAATGCGCAGGGCCAGACGGCCAACTCGAGCGGAGATGGATTTTCCCAATCGCCGCAGCAGCCTCCTTCAGGCAGCGACACGCAAGCGCCGCGTGCGGACGCAAGCATGGCGCGTTTCAACAATCCGAACGGCATCGTACTGGCGGCAAACGGTGACCTGTATGTTGCCGACAGCGGTAATCACACGATTCGGCGCATTACCCAATCCGGCGTGGTCACGACGATCGCCGGTGCAGCCGGTAATCCCGGCATCGCCGACGGCGCAGGCGCCGCTGCGCGGTTCAACAATCCACACGGCATCGCGATCGACGGCAACAGCAACCTCTATGTGACCGACCGGGGAAACCATACCGTTCGCAAGATCACACCGTCCGGGGTCGTCACCACGCTCGCCGGCGTGCCCGGTGTGCCGGGCAGCACAAACGGTGCCGGCATAACCGCGCAATTCAATCTTCCCACTGGCATCGCCACCGATGCAGCCGGCAATGTCTATGTCGCGGACACGGAAAATTATCTGATACGCCGCATCACGGCAACCGGGTCGGTCAGTACACTGGCTGGAACGGCCGGATCGAAAGGCATCGTGGATGGCGATGTCGCCACCGCCTTGTTTGCCAACGTGCTCGGCCTCACGATCAATACGACGGGCGCCCTGTTCGTTACAGACGGATTCATTCTGCCGCCCGAACCGAATACGATTTACGGCACCATGATCGTGCGTAAAATTGATGCCAGCGGCATCGTCGATGCGCATGCCGGAGCGCTTTATCCGGAAACCAGCGCGTCGCTGATCGATGGCCCCGGTTCCAGCGCCAAATTCTACTTCTCGTATGGTTTGACCGCCGATGGATCGGGCAACCTGTTTGTTGCCGATAGCGGCAACAACGCGATTCGAAAAATCGCACCGGACCGCGTCGTCACTACGCTGGTCGGTGCAAACGCTCAGCTCAACTCGCCTCGCGACGTCGCGATCGATGCGGCCGGCAATATATACTTCACCGACTCCGGCAATCATGTGATTCGCAAACTGACGCCCGGAGGCGGCTTGACGACAATCGCCGGTGCGGTCGGCGCGCCGGGCAGCGCCGATGTGCCGTAACAGTGGCCTGAGGACCCGAAGTTCCACCATGGAAGGAGCGATGGGTAAGACCCGAAAATCGGACTATCCGTCGCTTGCGGCCCTGCATACGCAATATCGACAAATATCGCCATCCGGCCCGCAATATCCCTGAAAACTTATGCTAGGCTCTCGCCTAAAGCAATCGACTCAATCCCACGATTGCAAAAAAACAGGGAGAACCTATGGAACGCTTTGGAGATGCGGAAGATCCCCGTCGCAGGGTGCTGATCAACGCGCTGGCAGCCGGATTGTTTACCACGCTGCTTCCGGCGAGGGAAGCGAGAGCCGACAGCCTGTTCGGCACGCCGCCGGCGAAACTGCCGCCAGGCCAATCGATCTATCGGATTTCCGGCAGCGCCACCGTCAACGGCAAGGAAGCGTCGATAGGCACGCCGATCGGTCCGAACGACACGGTGCAAACCGCGAAGAACAGCGAAATCGTATTCGTGGTCGGCGCCAATGCGATGATCCTGCGCGGCGACAGCGAAGTCGAACTCCAGGGCGACAAGAAGGATGTTGCATCGATGGTGATCTCCGGGCTGCGCATGCTGTCCGGGAAGCTGCTGTCGGTGTCGCGCAGCCAGGGCATGAGCGTGAAAACCCAGACCGCGACACTGGGTATCCGCGGCACCGGAATCTATGTAGAGGCAGACCCGGAACTGACCTACTTCTGTACCTGTTACGGCATTACCGACGTGCTGGCCAACGACGATCCGGATAGCAGGGACACCGTGGTCGCGACCCATCATGACAAGCCGCTCTACATCACCAAGGGCGAGCAGGCCGGGAAGAATATACGGCTGGCAGGATTCAAGGATCATACCGATCAGGAACTGATGCTGATCGAGACGCTGGTTGGCCGCACCACACCGTTCGTCTTCCCCGGCAACAGCTATAGTGCGCCGCGCCGCACGTATTGATTTAACTATCTCCGACGCGGGCTTTCAGGATTACTAACAAACCGGTACTGTGTTTGCTCCCTTGTCCCGCAAGCGGGATTAGGGCCGGGGACTCGAAGCACTGCTTCGAGAGTGGTTGAAAGAACGCGGTCTTTGCAATCTCCCTCACTCCCAACCTCTCTCCCGCCTGCGGGAGAGAGGGGCTAAAGACCTCCGCTACTGTTCACGCCGGTGCGATCGCGCCCACTTCCTATTCCGGCGCACCATTCAAAATCCAGTTCAGGAACAGATCGTAATTCACGCGATCCGCATGCCCCGGCGGTTTGCTCGTGTCGAACCCGGTTTGCAGCAAGCCATTGTGATGATTGTTCGATGGCTTGCGCAGCAAGGGGCTGGCAACGATGTCCGTGAAATTGACGCGGCCCCGCACTTCCTTGTACATCCACGAGGTATCGGTTGCATTGATGATGCCGTCGCCATTGCGATCCGTATCGCTGTAAAAAATCGGCGGCTTGATTGCTGCGGTTCCGGGTGGCGTATGGCAAGCGATGCAGTCGCCCTGCAATACTGCCTTGATGTCTGTAAAGCGAATTGCCGTTGGAACAGGCGTCAGCGCATTGTTGACCACCAGTGTCAGCGATGCAGGCGCGCTTTGCGCCGTTGCGCTGCTGGCGATCAGCTGTAATACATAAGTTCCATCCGCCGTGGCGGTGAAAGTTGGCGTGGCTGATGCCGGATCCGAGAGCGAACCGGCGTTGCCCGGATTGGTCGTGATCGACCAGTTGTACGAAGTGGCGTACAGGCTGCCGGCTGCCGACAGCGTGGTCGGACCGAAATTCACGGTACGATCAGGGCCCGGATCGGCAATCGGGCGGCCGGGCCGCAGCAGCACGGACGCCGCATCGCGCACCGTGTAGCCGAGGCCCTGCAGCCACGAACCCATCGACTCCGCCATGCCGGTCGCCCAGAACCGGTCGGAAACTATTTTTGCCAGCGGCATGTTGCCGCGATCGATCACATGTGCCTTGATCCGGTCGGAATATCCGGAGAATTTCGCATAGCTCATGAAATCGAGATCGGACTGATTGCCGGTGCCGCGCAGGATATGGCATGTCATGCACGCCTGCTTGGCGACGTCGTTGTACAAGGTTGTCCGGCCGGCACTGATCCAGTCAGGCGGAACATAGGTGTCGGAAAATGTGGGGCTGGGCAAGCCGTCGCCGCCATAGGCCGCCTTGAGCACCGCAGTCGCGGTACCTTGCCATTCATTGGCGCCGGCTGCCGGGCGGCAGAAATCTTCCGGGCCGGCGGGGGCGCCCGCCAACGGATAGGTACACAGGATCATCTTGTTCATCGTCTTGATCGCCGCTTCCAGTTCCGGCCGCGTGTATCCAGGCCTCGTCGAAGAAAATTCGAGATGGTCCGCATTCAGCATATGCAGCCGCGCCTGTACATCGCCCCGATGCTGCGATACCGAGTTCTGGACCAGCGGGAACCGTGATTTTCCAGTCAGCGGATCGGCCGGCGTAAGCGGATCGGCCCGGCCGCCGTGGCAGTTGATGCAGATTCCCGGCATCGCCTTGTTGCCGCGGCCGTCCAGGTTCGCCACCAGCAACCGTTCGCCAGTGGTCGGATTGAAGGTATAGAACTTGGCGAAGCTCGCGCCGCCATTCGGTCCCGGGCTGAACTCGATCGCATTGGTGCCGACATGCCAGCGCGGATCGCGCACGATTGCCGCGTCCAGGTTCAGGCTGTTGTACCCATAGTCGCCACCGGCATTCACCTGGTAGTTTTCGACCATGATCGCGACCGTACCATCCGGATTCTGACGCGCGGTCATGCGTCTCCCGTATCCCAGGTCGCGCACATCGCCGAACACCGCTTCAACCTGAGTGCCAGTTCCTGTGTCGAATTTGTTCGCCGCTTTCCATCTGGCTAATGTGTTCTTTGCAGTGGCTGGATCAATTGTATCGATCGCCGCGTAATACGCTTCCGCGTACGCGACTGTATTGGTTTCCAGCGTGCCATCTGCCAGCTTTTGCGGATTCGGGAACAGCAGGAAACTGTCCGCGCCGCTCGTGTTCTGGACCGCGGGCGTACCGGGGACTACGTCACCCGAACTGCCGCCACCGCCGCAGGATGCCAGCATCAGTGTCAGCACGGCCGAACCGGCGCAGATGAAAGAGGATCTGTAGTTCACGATGGCGTCCTTTAAAACTTGGTCAGGTAGACGATGAAGAGCTGATTGCCGACATAACTGCGCGGTGCGGTGGTCGCAAAACCCGGTGACCGGCTTGGCGTCGATTCAATGCGCCGCCATGAGAAATCAAGCGCGTCGCCCGGTCCGAGCGGCAGGCTGTAGCCGACGGTCAGCAGGATGGTCCGTCCCTCGAAGCGGTAGTTGAAGAACTGTTCGCGGGTGAATACATCGTCCCGCACCAGCACGTCGGCAATGTCGATGTTTTCCAGCGACGAGCGGCCGGACGAGAAAATATCGCCATAACGATATTCCCCGGTCAGATAGAGCGTGCTTTGCGCGGTGAGCGCATAGTCGAGGTTCAGCCGTGCCGAATAATCCTTGGCATCGAACACCGCGCTCTTTGCATAGCGCCAGTTCCGCGACAATGCACCAAACAGGGAAATGCGATCGGTCAACGGCTTGCTGACCGAAACGCCGCCGGAGAAGCGGTGGCCGTCACGCAGGTTCGATTCGTATTGCTCCGCCGTGAAATTGCCGAACACGCCGAAAGTAGGTGCACCGAAACTGCCGGACGTGCGGTACTGGTACTCCGCATCGGCACCGGCGAACACGCGGTCCAAGCCGCTGTAGCGCCGGAACTTCTCGCCGCCTGCGAACGCATTTGCCAGCAATCGCGAATGCTCGCCCAGCGATACGTTGAGGAGACGCTTGCCGAAATTGATATTGTAGGCACTGTCGGACAATTGCTCTGTCGACCGGTTGGCGCGGCTCACGTTGTCGTCGTGGGTATGGCCGACATCGAGGCGGATGCCGAGTCCGCGCCCGGAAAAGGTGGCCGGCATCGGCGCGCTGTGTCCGTTCATGTCCTTGGTCAGTTTGAACATCACGGCCTGACTGTCTTCCTGTCCCGATGAGCGTTGTGTCTGATAATCCAGGCTCAGCGTCAATCCGCGCCTGAACACGAAATCGCTGCCGACACCCAGCACGATCGAGTTGCGGTTCGAGCTTGCAGCAGGTATCAGGTAACGTGTCGCCGGCAAATCGGCGTATGAAATATAGGCGTCCTGTTCGCCCTTGAAATCGCGCTGCAGTTCGATACGCAAGCGCGGCGCGATCCATCCGAAACTGGTTTCATGCGCCGACTCGGCGCGCAGCCCCAGCGAGAACTGTACCGACGGACTGTTCTGGCGCGCATAGCTGAGTGCAAATGCGCCGGCGCCGGTTTCGGTCGCCTGCTTGAGCCGATGCTGCGCAAGATCGAGCCGCCCGTACGGCGACAGCGTCAGCCCGGTGGTATGGAATTCGTAGCCGCCGGTCAGCGAACCGAACAGGAAATCACCGGCGCGATCGCTGCGTGCGAACTGGCCGGCCGGCGTCACATAACGGTCGGTGTGATAGTCAAGCCGGCCGTACCCGACCAGTCCGTCGATGAAGGTATTTTCGGTCGGCTGATAGCTGCCGTAGCCGGCAATCGTGACGCTTTTCGCGGTGCTGTTGGTGCCGTCGGTGCCGATGTTGGTCTTGTCCTGCGCATAGCCCAATCCGACACCCAGCGCGAGGTCGTCGCGGAATCGCTTGTCCGCACCGATACTGACGCCGTCGGTCGTGAATCGCATTGCGCTTGTGGCGCTGGTCTGGTCCCGCGTGCCGAACCGGACTCCGCCGGCGATCCACACGTCGACACCGTCCGGCAGTGCTGAAGATTCATCCGCCCGGCCGGTACTGGCCGACAGATTGAGAGTGGAGGTCTGCGCGGCATTGGTCGCGATCAATAGCGTGTTGCCGAGTATCGCTGCCGGATCGGACTGCGGCAGGCCGCTTAACGCAGCCGAAATCACCGATGTGGCGGTCGGCACCGGAGTGGCGGCAGACGAAGGAGGATGGTGCAGCAAGCCGGCCATCGGATCGGCGCTCAGGGATGCTGCCGGTTGATATGCCGCACCCGCCGATTTGCCCGGACTCTGTTGCATCGTGGCCCCAGCAGCTTCGCTGGGACCGACATTGAAGCGCGCACTTTCGCCATTGCCCTGATCCGCATTGCCGCGCCGGTGCAACGATTCCATTCGCCCCTGGAAGTTCGAAATCTGCGTTCTTGAAAACCGCCTGGCGGTATCGACCTGGGATGTGATCAAGCCGGTGACTGCGGCATCCCGCGTCGGATCCGGCCGTCCGGTGACCGTTACGCTGACCGTTGCCGCCGGCGAACTGCCCGCGTTGCCGTACGCCATATATGAAAATGAATCGGCTCCGAAATAATTATTGACCGGCGTATAGATCACGCTGGTGCCGCTTACCTTGACCGAGCCGTGTGACGGGTTGGCGGAAATGGATACTCCGGAGATGGATGAGCCAGTGATGAATGGCGCCAGATCCAGCGTGGTCTCGGTGTTGAGTGAAACCGTCATTGCAGCCGCCCCTGCGGTCGGTGCGAGCGTACCTACCGTGATGGTCACGGTCGCCGGAGGTGAGACTCCGCCCGGACCGGTCGCGGTATAGGCGAAACTGTCGGCGCCGCTATACCCGGTTGTCGGAGTGTAGGTCACTACATTGCCTGCAATCACAACGTTACCGTTGGACGGCAATGTTGTGATTGCAATGCTGGAAAACACCCCGGTTATTGACGGCGTCAGGTCAATTGGCGTCGCGGTATTGAAAGGCACGTTTGCATTGACCGCCGCAGTCACCGGGGCCGGCGGATTGCCGACCGTAACGGTCACCACTGCGGCCGCAGACGGGCCGCCGCCGGGACCGGTTGCGGTGTAGCTGAAAGTGTCTGCTCCGTAATAGCCGTTATTAGGCGTGTATGTGACTGTCGTGCCTGCGACCGAGTCGATCGTGCCATTGGCCGGAGAGACCGTCACTGCGACGGATGTCGCCGGATTGGTGATTGCTGTCGAAAGATCGAGTGCATTCGAGATCGAGTTATACGCGACGGGTCTGGATGCCGCATTGGCGACTGGCGCCGGCGGCAGCCCGACCGAGACGGTGACCACGCCGGTATTGGAGGTGCCGCCCGGGCCTGTGACCGTATAGCTGAACGGATCGTTTCCGGAAAAGGTTCCGTTGGGAGTGTAGGTGACAACATTGCCGGCCACCGAATTGATGGTGCCGTTGGCAGGAGCAGAAGTGATCGTAACGGCAGCGCCGTTCGTTACGCCGGATATCGACGCCGTAAGATCGATCGCGTTGGATGAAGAACCGTAAGCAACGTTGGGGAATGGAGAAAGCACCACTGGTGCGGGTGGTGCGTTAACCGTAATGGATACGGTGCGGGTAACAGCCGATCCGGCCTCGTTGTGAACGGTATAGGTAAAACTGTCGGCGCCGATATACCCTGTGTTTGGCGTGTAGTTAACCACTGTGGCGACGCTTCCGCTGACAACGCTGACGCTGGACGAAGTAATTGACCCATTGGTTGGCGCAGAGGTCGTGATTCCACCGGTAGCGGGCAGAGTGTACGGCGTACCTACCGTGATGCTGCCGGTCAGGTTGATTGCGTTTGAGCCCGAATTGTAACCGACTCTCGCTGCAGTATTGGCGGTCGTAGGTATGACGAATAAGCCGATGTACGAAGCGATATCGTTCAGTTGCGCGGTGCTCAGTGCCCTTGGTTGCCCTGTCTTGAACTGCCCCATGAAATCGGTGCCGGCAGTGGAAGCGCCGCCCCTGTTTTCATTAATCGCCGTCTGGATGAAACCGGCATTATTTGCCGCAAGAAGGCGCGCGAACGCCGGTTCCGCTGGCGGAATGTGGCATTGAGCGCAGTAGGTGGTCGCATTGTTAAAAATTGCTCCGCCGTTTTCCGGGTCGCCTACTGCGTGCACTTTGAACGAAAAGATAAACGTCAGGATCAAGAACAATATCCAGCGTTTGGCAGCGATTCGAGGGGCAATTACAAAACCCGGGAAAGCTATTGGCTCCCGTGACCGGAACATCAAGAAATTTCTGTGGCTGCAAATCAGCGGCGCGACGCTTACAGGCAGCTTAAAAACAAGGCCCATGACTAATCCCCGAATCGGTTTTACTTTTAATTTTTATTAATTTTCATTGATATAAATCAATGTTAAGAAAGTGTAACACCCGTCCCTGCAGTTGCAAGGCCGTCATGTACTTAAGCAAACACATGGGAAGTCATGCTGCGTTTACGCGACGGACGGTGACGTAATGACAATCGTCGGTTGGTTGCGCTGCTTTATCTTTGGCATGCCTTGGCTGCTACCGGGGAAAGCGCAAAGAATCGCTGCGGCGTCTCGCCACACGGCCCGAGCTCGCAACAGAAATTCATTTTTCTTCAATTTCTTGTAGTTTCCGTTCGGCAAGTAAGTTAGACTTTTGAGCGTATTCCAAGGAGTCGCAATGAAAGTCGAAAGATGTCCGAAATGTAATGCTGCTGCGTCGGTGCCGCTGGTCAGCGGTCTTCCGATACCGAACACGAGGCTGGTCATGAGCAGTAATGCGTCCGGCAAAAGTGTCGGTCGCATCGTTCATGTCGGAAACAGGCCCGCCAACTCGCTTTGTATCTGCTGTCGTCATCGCTGGCATAGCGATTTCAGGCTGGAACTGAAATAGCGCAATCGCGGTGATGTTTGTAGCCGGACATTCCGGCTTTGCACCGCACGGGAACTCCGGCTTGACCCGCGACTCCGACGGAAATTACCGGGGCGACGCGAATGAACAATCGGACATGGGCGAGCGATGAACAGGACAGTCTTTTGCTGACGGACCCGAAGCGCCGCGATATCGTCAGGGCTTACGCGGTCGAAATTGCGATCAGCATTGTCGGGTTGGTAGGAACCAGGCGTGCCGCCGCCTTCCTCCGGGAGTACATGGTGGATATCGATGTCGCGTTACGGGTATTGCTGCACCCGGCCCGGCGGCGCAATTACGACGGCCTGGACAAATTTGCACTCGAAGGGATATTGCCGACCGGATGACGCTGCCGGGACGCGGCGATCGGCGGCACCCCCGCACCCGCAACTCAGTCGTTCGGGACCGCGAAAATATCCGATCGCCTTTCCTGTTCGCTGAATGGCGCCATGTCGGCAGCACCGCGCACTGGATGCATTCAACATCGCTTCATGGCATGCCGCTTGCATGAATTTATTTTCAAGTCGAACTTATTACGAGGCATCTTGAAATGGAAACTTCAGCGGAGATGATCGAGTTCCTGGTCGGAGCAGTCGGCGCCAACAGCAGCGAATACGACCGGCAAATCTTCGAACGCGCATTGCGCGAACTGGTCAGGATCGCGCAGGCGGAAAAGGTCGCCGCCCTGGAGCAGGACTTCATCACGGCGGAACGAGCCGCCAGCCAGAATTACAGGCCGCTCTCCTGAGCAATAGGGTTTTCCGGTAGGACGCAATTGAAACAGGTTGTCGCGTATGCTCCCGCATGCCGGATCTCAGGAATTCATGGGCAACGAAAGCCGCCGGCCGCAACGAAACGATCAATGGGTCTTCAGGGATATGGGGAAAAGAGATGGGGTGGCCGATGGGGCTCGAACCCACGACAACAGGAATCACAATCCTGGACTCTACCAACTGAGCTACGGCCACCATTGCTTGAACTGCAGACTTGTCCCGATGTCGGATGTTGCACACCGAAACAGCTCGTCATTATACAAACTTAAAACCGGGCTGGCAAATTGAATAGTGCAGGGCAATTGCGTGAACCGATTACGCGGCTAGAACCGGCGCGCATTTATGAAATGAGCTCTATTGCTCGATGCCATTTTTATTCCACATTTCTCGCGTTTCACCCAACTTACAAGGCCGGAAAGCGCTTGACCGGCATGACTTCCGCCCGGATTTTCAGCAGGTTCTCCACTACGGTTTCCATGGTGCTGCTGCTACCGGTGGTAAAACAGGTCAGCGTGCCGATACTTTTCTCCGGCCGGGCCAACCGGTGCTGCGACAGCATGCGCGCCAATTGCCGTGCGACCGCTTCGCCGGTATCGATGATGCTGACCGGCTGCCGGTCGATGCGTTGCGCGGCCTGTTCGATCAGCGGCTGCAGGAAAGGGTAGTGGGTGCAGCCTAGCACCAGCGTATCCGCGCCAGCCTCGATCAACGGCGCGACATAGCGCCGCACCAACGCGGATGTGGCGGCGGAACGCAATTCGCCTTTTTCAACCTGATCGGCCAGGCCGGTGCAGGGCTGCAGCAGAAAGCGTACTCCGGTCGCGGCGGTAATTTGCTCAAGCAACAACGTGAACTTGGTACTGCCCAGGGTGCGCTCGGTGGCCAGTACGCCGACGATACGAGATTGCGTCAGCGCCGCTGCGGGTTTCAAGCCCGGTTCAACCCCGACGATCGGCAACGCGGGATAACGCTCGCGCAAACCCTGGATTGCGGCACCGGTTGCGGTATTGCAAGCGACCACCAGCGACTTGGCGCCGCGCTCCAGTAAAAATCCGGCAATCGCGAGCGTGCGTGCGACGATCACCTGTTCCGGTTTGCCGCCATAGGGCGCAAAGCCGGAGTCGGCAAAATACAGCAGATGTTCTTGCGGCAAGGCAGCCTGGATATGGCGCAGCGCCGACAGGCCGCCGATGCCGGAATCAAAAACGCCGATCGGCATGTCCGCTGCGATCGGCCGTCTGGACGTGAGTTCTAGTGAGGAAAGGGTGTTAGGCACTGTATTCGAGCTTATGTCGATACGAACAAAGGCGGTACATATGGAGGCCTCTTACCCGCCATTCCTGTTTCCCGCCTTACAGGGGAAGAGCGGTATTTCCTTCTCGCGCAAGAGCTGAAAATTAATGACAAATTTCGCAGGCACATTTGGCCTATCCGGCAAGCGGTAAAGAGCTGGAGGATGAGGGAAATTGAAAGATTGGGCTCTTTCAACCACCCTCAGAGCAGTGCTCTGAGTCCCCGGCCCTTCTCCCGCCTGCGGGAGAAGGGGGCAAGACGCAGCACCGGCTTGTCAGTAATCCTCAGCGATAAGGGGATGGCGGGGTGGACGCGCAAAATAACTGCGATTCACAAAACCCGTATCAGCCTGCATTCACCGGAATTTTCCCGATGCTGGATGCAATCCGCTCCTGCCATTCCTTCGGCCCGGTGTTGTGCACCGACGTCCCGTTGGAATCGACCGCGACCGTGACCGGCATGTCCTTGACCTCGAACTCGTAGATTGCTTCCATGCCAAGATCTGCAAAGCCGACCACCCGCGCACTCTTGATTGCTTTCGACACCAGGTACGCGGCGCCGCCGACGGCCATCAGGTAGGCCGACTTGTGGTTCTTGATCGATTCGATCGCGACCGGGCCGCGTTCGGACTTGCCGATCATCGAAATCAGGCCGGTTTTTTCCAGCATCATGTCGGTGAACTTGTCCATCCGCGTTGCCGTAGTCGGGCCGGCCGGGCCAACCACTTCGTCGCGTACCGGATCGACCGGGCCGACGTAATAGATCACGCGGTTGGTGAAATCGACCGGCAGCTTTTCGCCCTTGGCCAGCATGTCCTGAATCCGCTTGTGCGCGGCATCGCGGCCGGTCAGCATCTTGCCGTTCAACAGCAGGGTTTGTCCCGGTTTCCAGGAAGCGACATCTGCCCTGGTCAGTGTGTTCAGGTCGACGCGCTGGGATTTCTTGGTGTCCGGCATCCACTGCACATTCGGCCATTCCGACAATGACGGCGGTTCGATATAGACCGGGCCGGAGCCGTCGAGCACGAAATGCGCGTGGCGCGTCGCGGCGCAGTTCGGAATCATCGCAACCGGTTTGGATGCCGCATGCGTCGGATGCAGCATGATCTTCACGTCCAGCACCGTGGTCAGGCCGCCCAAGCCCTGCGCGCCGATGCCGAGTGAATTGACTTTCTGGAACAGCTCGATGCGCAATTCCTCCGTCTTATTCTGCGGTCCGCGCTTGAGCAATTCATACATGTTGATGTCTTCCATCAACACTTCCTTCGCCATCAGCATCGCTTTTTCCGCGGTGCCGCCGATGCCGATACCCAGCATGCCCGGCGGGCACCAGCCGGCGCCCATCGTCGGCACGGTTTTCATCACCCAGTCCACTACCGAGTCGGAAGGATTCAGCATCGCGAACTTGGATTTGTTTTCAGATCCGCCGCCCTTGGCCGCAACCTGGATATCGACCGTATTGCCCGGCACGACTTCCATATGGATCACCGCCGGCGTGTTGTCCTTGGTGTTCTTGCGCTCGAACAGCGGGTCGGCGACGATCGATGCGCGCAGCTTGTTTTCAGGATTGTCATAGCCGCGCCGCACGCCTTCATTGACCGCATCCGCAATCGATCCCTTGAAGCCTTCGAAGCGCACATCCATGCCGATCTTCATGAACACGTTGACAATGCCGGTGTCCTGGCAAATCGGCCGGTGGCCTTCCGCGCACATGCGCGAATTGGTCAGGATCTGCGCGATCGCATCTTTTGCCGCCGGGCTTTGTTCGGATTCGTAGGCGCGCGCCAGATGCTGGATGTAATCAACCGGATGGTAATAGCTGATGTACTGCAACGCCGCAGCGACGGATTCGATCAGATCTTCCTGCTTGATGGTAGTCATGATGGAGTAGAGGTCGGGAAGGATTAGTAACGATTAATGAGCTTGCTTGATCTTGTCATGAGTGCCGGCCATGATCCGGTCGCTGTACGCAATCGCCATCGCGGAAAACAGGAATACGATATGGATCCCGGTCTGCGCCAGCAAGGTCTTCGTGTCGTACGCACTCGCGTTGATGAAGGTTTTGAGCAAATGGATCGACGAGATGCCGATGATCGCGGTCGCCAGCTTCACCTTCAGCACCGATGCATTCACGTGCGACAGCCACTCGGGCTGGTCGGGATGACTTTCCAGGTTCATCCGCGACACAAACGTCTCGTAGCCGCCGACGATCACCATGATCAACAGGTTCGAAATCATCACCACGTCGATCAGTCCCAGAACCACCAGCATGATGGTCGCTTCGGTCAGCTTGGTCGGATTCGCCGCGCCCGGAATGCTGACCGCTTCGATGATATGCGCCAATGCATGCGGTTCGCCGAACACGGCGCCGATCAGTACCGACAGCTCGACCCAGAAATGGTAAACATAGACGCATTGCGCCAGGATCAGACCCAGATACAGCGGCAATTGCAGCCAGCGGGTCATGAAGATGAAATTGGCGAGGGGATGGATTTTTTTCTTTGGCGCGGTATCGGGTGATGCGTCGAGTTTCATGTAATGGATCTCAGGTGGAATATGACGAAAAGCAATCCGGCATTTTACACGGCCCGGCCGCTTCCTTGCTCAAGGTAGGTCTTATTGTTTCGGCACGATGAAGTCTCTATTTCATCGTGCCCATTTTTCACCCTCTCCCTCTGGGAGAGGGCCGGGGTGAGGGGATGCGGCTCCATATTTATTCATGCCGCATCAATAACAGGACAGCGGACCCGCTGTCCGTGCCTGAATCATTGCATTGCTGACAAATCGCAATAAAATGACGATATGACGCGGGACGATGTGAAGCGATTCAGGAAAGTGTCTTTTCGTCCCTGCATGTTTCAGATGACGGGATGGATTCTGCAAACCATGTTGTTAAAGATAGAATAGACCCATGTGGAAGCGGACCCATTTAAAAGCGGGCATATTCAAAAGCGATACATCATTACCAGGCGGCGCCGGCAAGAAGCAAACGAAGTCAGTCAAAACGAAAATTGCTGCTTGTTGGTTTCAGATTAACATTCGCGCAGGAGATAAAAGTGGCAGACATTGAAACCCTGAAGCAAGAGAACCGAATTTTTGAACCACCGGCAGAGCTGGTCAAAAACGCAACCATTTCCGGCATGGACGCCTACCGCGCGTTATGCGCGGAAGCCGAGCGCGATTACGAAGGCTTCTGGGCCAGGCTTGCCCGCGAAAATCTCGACTGGCACAAGCCGTTCACCAAAACGCTGGATGAATCGAAAGCGCCGTTCTACAAATGGTTCGACGACGGCGAACTCAATGTTTCGTACAACTGCCTCGACCGCAACCTGCAGAACGGCAATGCCGACAAAACCGCGATCATCTTCGAGACCGACGATGGCCGCTCAACCAGCATCAGCTACAAGGCACTGCACCAGAAAGTCTGCAAGTTCGCCAACGGCCTGAAATCGCTCGGCGTCAAGAAGGGCGACCGCGTCATCATCTATATGCCGATGTCGGTCGAAGGTATTTCCGCGATGCAGGCATGCGCACGGATCGGCGCGACGCACTCGGTCGTGTTCGGCGGCTTCTCCGCCAAATCGCTGCAAGAGCGGATCATCGATGCCGGCGCAGTCGCCGTCATCACCGCCGACGAACAAGTGCGCGGCGGCAAGCAGTTGCCGCTGAAGGCCATCATCGACGAAGCCATCGGCATGGGCGGCTGCGACGTCGTCAAGAGCGTCATCGTGTATCAGCGCACCAAGGCCGATATCAAGATGGTGGCAGGGCGCGACCGTTTTCTGGACGATGTGATCGCCGGCCAATCCGATGTCTGCGAGCCGGAGTGGGTCGGTGCGGAACA